>NZ_JABMCA010000043.1:0-81696 GCF_014706005.1 Actinomadura sp. RB99
CCCGCAGGTCCAGCGCGCCGAGCGCCTCGGCGTGCCGCGCGGCCGCCTCCAGCCCGGCGCGGACGGCGCCGACCGCGCCCGGGACGTCGCCGCGCGCCGAGCATGCCAGCGCGGCCGCGTGCCATCCGGCGATCCGGACCGCCGCGGGACCGTCCGTACCGTCGACCTCCGCCAGCAGATGGGCGGACGGCCTGCCGAGGGCCATCGCGACCCGCGCCGCGATGACGCGGGTCTCGGCGGCGGGCCCGGCCCATCCGCCGTCGCCGAGCAGGCCCGCCGCCGCGGAGGCGTCCGCCAGCAGCGCGCCGGACCGCTCGCCCGCCTCCCAGCGCGCCTTGATCAGCACGTGCTCGGCGAGCGGGATCCAGCCGGGGCGCTCCTGCCCGGCGAACGCGTCCCGTGCCCGCGCGGCGCTCCCGGCGGCGCGTCCGGGGTCGCCGTCCGCGAGTTCCGCGTGCGCGCGGAGCAGGAGGGCGTCCGCGACGTCGCACCTGTAGCCGTGCGCCTTCGCCGCGTCCAGGGCCGCGTCGAGGAGGGGCCGCGCCTCCCTCGGCAGGCCCGCGACGATGAGGGTCTCCGCCTGGTCCAGGCGGCACTGCGCCAGGCGCTCCCCGGTCAGGAACGGCTCGGCCTCCGCGTACAGCCGCAGGGCGCGCGGGACGTCCCCGCGCCGCGACACCGCGAACGCCAGGTTGCCCTTGGCCATCGCCGTCTGGTGTCGCAGCCCGGCGGCCTCGCCGACCGCGACGGCCTCCGCGAGGGCCTCCTCGGCGCCGCCGAAGTCGCCGCGCATCGCCCGCGCGAGCCCGATGTTGGTCAGCAGCCCGTTGAGCGCCGCCCGGTCGTGCCCTCGCCGCAGCCCCGCGAGCGCGCGCTCCGCGACGTCGTGCGCCTCCGCGACGCGTCCCGCGCGGGCTAGGGCGCAGGCCTTGTTGGCGGCCAGCCGGTCCGCCTCCTCACCGCGCAGGACGGTCTCCGCCTCCTCCGCGTGGGCCAGCGCCCCGGTGAGGTCCCCGCGAGCCGTCAGGAGACCCACGAGGTTCATCCGGACCTTCGCGGCGGTGTACGGGTCGGGACGCGTGTCACCGGTCCACGCGTCGTCGGCGAACACCGGCCAGCCGTCGTCCTCGGGCGCCGCGCGGGGCGTCTCGCGCCCGGTCGCCAGGTCGAGCGCCCGGTGCAGGAAGGCCAGCCCCTCCTCCAGGCGCCCCAGCTCCTTGCACGCCAGGCCCGCGATCCGCAGCGCGAGGATGTCGTCGCCGCGCTCCAGCAGCGTCGTCGCGCGGGCGTGCGCGGTCGCCGGGTCGATCGCCGCCAGCCACAGCAGCGCCCGCTCGTCCTCGCCGCTCACATGCGGACCCAGCTGGTGACGACCGACGAGCCGTCCGGCAGCCGGAACAGCAGGCTGACCAGCCCTTCCGGTACCTGCGGAAGGCAGAACATCCCGGCCGGCCCGGTGCGCCCGGCCGGACGCCCCGCCGGAAGGCCGCCGTGCCGGACGACGATCTCGGCGCTCGCCGGCGGGACGAGCCGTCCGGTGATCTCGCGGTGCCGCCCGTCGCCGGTGACCTCGATCTCCACCGCCGACCGGGGGCAGGTGAACGTCAGCGACCGGCCCGTCCCGCCGCGCACGCCCGCCGCCGGACGCACGGCGCCGTCCCGGTGCAGCTCCGCCAGCGCCGCCGCCGGTGTCCGCCACGCGAGCGCCGAACGCGCCGCCGCGAGCACGCCCTCCGGCACCGGGTCGAGGACGTCGAACGCGGCCCGCGCCCCCGCCATCAGCTCCTCGTCGTTCACGGGACGAGCCTCCGCAGCGCTGCCAGGCAGCGGGCCCGCGTCGGCCCGACGCTGCCGACCGGGACGCCCAGCGCCGCCGCGAGCTCGGCGTAGCTGGCCGCCTGCGCGAACAGCCGCAGTAGCGTCCGGCAGCGGCGGGGGAGCGCCTCCAACGCGGCGCCGACGCGGCCCAGCCGGTCGCGGGCGACCGCCACCTCGTCCGGGCCGGACGCCGGACGGGTGCCGAGCGCCACCGGCGCCAGGTCCCGGGTCCGCCGCCGCACCAGGGCCCTGCACTCGTTGCGCGCCGTCGTCGCCAGCCAGCATCCCGCCGCGGACGGGTCGTCGAGCGCGCCGATCCGTTCCACCAGCCGCAACCAGGACGTCTGCACCACATCGCCCGCGTCCGCGTCGTCCAGCCCGTGCGCGCGGGCGATCGACCACAGCAGCCCGCTGTACCGCTCGACGAGCCGCGCCCACGCCGCATCGTCGCCGTCCCGAGCCCGCACCACCAGCGCGCTCGTATCGTCGTCCTGCAAAGTCGCCAAGGGGGCTCCCACCACGTCATCCGCTGACATCGGTGGATCACCCTAAGTTGGAATACGGCGACGGTCCGTGCGCGGTTACCGCTTCGCCATCGGACCGTGCTCAAGAACTGATGAGTACGCCGAGATCGGGGAGGGTCGCGCAGCGCGCCGGATCGAGGACCCGGTCCGCCGCGGACGGCGCGTCCAGGCCCTCCCGCGCGGCGAGCCCGGCGATCCGCCCGGCCACGGCAGGCGCCGCGAACGACGTCCCGCTCCACGTCGCGTAGCCCTCGAACCGGTCCGCGTCGACGCCTCCCGAGGGGGCGCGCTGGCCGTCGAACCACACGTGGGTGCTCGCCACGTCGACCCCCGGCGCGCACGCGTCGACCCACCAGCCGTAGTTGGAGAACCAGGCCCGGTCGTCCCCGTCGAGCGCCGCCACCCCGATGACGGGCTTCATCGCGGCCGGCCAGAACGGGCGCTCGCTCGCGGTGTTCCCCGCGCACGCCACGACGACCGTCCGGCGGCCGAGCGCGGTGATCGCCCGCGCCAGCACCGGCGACGGGCGGTCGTCGAAGGTGTGGCAGCCGAGCGACAGATTTCATCTATCTCACGAAGCGGCCCCGGCCGGTGCTGCGAACACCGCCCGGGGCCTAGGGATCAACCTTGCAGGAGGCCAACCCCATGGCTTACGAGCCTACCCACCGCGTCGCCTTCAGCGCTGCCGCTCTGACCGACAGCCAGCGCGACGGCCTCGCCTGCGTCAACTGCGGTGCCGACCTCACGACCGGTATCGCGTCCGTGCCGGTCGCCACCGTCGACGGCGGGCAGGTGTTCGCCTGCTCGACCCACACCTTCCCCGCGGCGGTCGGGAAGTCGAGCACCTGGCCGGGCGGCGAGCCCGCGTCGGTCAGGGGCGCCGAGATTGACGTCGAGGAGCACGAGCGGTTCGTCCGCTTCGCCGAGGACGTCGTCGACCTGTCGCGCCGCGGCCCGTACGCCGAGCAGCTCGCCGAGCAGCTTCGCGGCGAGGGCCACCAGGCCGCCGCCGACGCCGTCACCGAGGCCGCCGCCGCGTGCAACGCCCTGCGTTCCGTCCTCGACGAGCGGCGGGGCCCGGACGCGCTCGGGTCGGCGCTGGAGACCGTCCACGCGGCCATGTCCCGCGCCGTGTCCGCGGTTCGTGCGGCCCGCACCGCCGAGGACGGTCGCAAGTGAGCGGCCAGGCGGCGGCCGTGCGCGTCGCGGAGCTGGAGGCCGAAGTGGCGACGCTGCGGACCGCTGTCGGCGCCCTTCAGCAGATCGTCAACGCCCTGTGTGAGGACGGCGGCGCGGCGCTGAAGGCGCGCGCGGCCGAGCAGGCGCAGCAGGCCGCCGAGGTCGCCGACCGGCGCGCCTCGCTCCGGCTGGTCGCCGGGGGTCGGTCGTGAGCGCGGCGGACAAGGCGATCCGGTGGGGTGCTGCGGTAGCCGTGACGGTCGTCGCGGGCATCGCCGCCGTCATCTCCTACGGCCACGCCTACGAGTTGGCCGTCCGGTACGGCGAGAGCGGCGCGACGGCCCGCGCGCTGCCTTTCACCGTCGACGGTCTCATCGTGACGTGCTCGCTGGTGCTGCTCGACTGCGCGCGCCGCGGGCAGCGTGCCCCGCTGTTGGCGTGGCTGCTGCTCGGTGCGGGGATCGCAGCGACGGTCGGCGCGAACGTCGCGCACGGCCTGTCCCACGGCCCGGTGGGGGCGATCATCGCGGGGTGGCCGGCACTGGTCGCGGTCGGGTCGTTCGAGATGCTCGCGAGGCTGATCCGCAACGCCCAACCTGGCGCGAACGTCGCGCCTGAGGACGTGCCCGCGGGCGCCGCTGGAGGGCTGCTGTGGTGGCCGCTCCCGGAGTTCGGGGCCGCAGGTCAAGGCGCGCCCGCCCCGACGCTCCAGGGCGGGCAGGGGCCCGGCGGGGAGCACGCTCGCGAGCGTCCCCCGAACGGGAACGGCGACGGCCCCGGCGAGGACGATGCCGCGGACGTCGAGCCCGTTCTTGCGGGGTTGGTCGCGACCGCCCGCGACCGGTTCGCGACCACGCTCGCCGCCGGGTCCGTGCCGTCGGTGCGGGCGCTCCGTCGAGAGCTCCGGATCGGGCATCCCCGCGCCGTCGCCGTCCGCCAGGCGCTCGACGGCGCGGCCGTCGACGCCGGTACTCGCAGCGGTACCGGCACGGCCGTGGGGTGATCCCTGAACGAGACTGGCGCCCCGTCCCTCATCGAGGGGCGGGGCGCCGGTGCATCGCGCTCACAGCGTAGCCCGCGCGGCCGGTGGCGGTCAGCCCGTCTCGATGCTCCACCCGCGTATCTGGGCGATCTGCTCGGCGAGGTCGGCCAGCGTCGACGACGGCCCGCCCGGACCGCACTGCGACCGCAGTACCTTCCGCACCGCCGAGCGAAGCATTACCTCCGTGCGCGCCGAGACGACCTCGCGCGTGAAGTCCGCGACCGTCGCCGTCAGCGCCTCGGTCTCCCGCCACGCCTCGGCCATCGTCAGCGCGAGCAGCAGGTGCACGAGGTCGTTGTACGCGGCCCGTCCCCATTCCTCGCCGCGCGCGGTGACGGGGCCGGCCTGGATCGTCGGGACGTACGGGTCCCGGGCGAGGCGCCCGTGCGCGGCCTCGTCGAGGTAGGGCATCGCGGCGTCAAGGTCGCCGAGCTCCATATGCAGGATGCCGCGGTGCCAGTTCAGTTCGGACGCGTCGAGCCACCATGTCCAGTGTGGGTCACGCGGGTGCAGGGACTCTTGCAGCGCGCCGGATGCGGCGTCGAGGGTCCGCAGCGCGCGGGCCCGGTCGCCGCCCTGGGCGAGGGCACGGGCGGCGCGCAGCTTGAACAGCGCTTCGACGCGCGGGGCGAGGGTGGCGCCCTCGATGGTGTGCTCGGCGATCTGGAGCGCCTCGCGGCTGTGCCGCTGATGGACGTCGATGAGGGCGAGGTGCGACAGCTCGAACAGCTCCATGCCGCGGTCGCCGGCGAGGCGGGACAGGAGCATCGCCTCGTGCGTGGTGGCGCGGGACTCCTCCAGGCGGTCGGCGTCGTACAGCGTCCACGCGGCGATCTCGCCTGTCTCGCCGGCGGCGGCCTGGAGGTCGCGCTCGTCGGCGTCATGGCGGCCGGTGGCGAGCGCCGTCCGGGCGGTGGTGAATGCGCGGACGGCGAGGTCGGCGATGCTCGTTCCGCCGAATCGGGAGTCGAGCACGATGAGGTGCTGGTTGGTGTCCCGGACGGTCGCGGCGTAGTCGAGCGCCGCTGTCCCGTTCATGGCGGGCAGGACGGCCTGTGCGGGCGCCTCGTCGCCGAACAACTCGGCCTCGGTCTTCCCGGTCACGCGGCAGTACAGCGCCCGATAGCGGGGCCATGGGACGTTCTTCCCCGCCTCCCAGTGTTTGATCATGTCGGCGAGGGTCTTCACGTGCGGCAGGCCCGGCCGGTCGCGCGGGTCCGCTGCGTCGCGCAGCAGGCGTGCGAGGTCGGGCCGCGACCAGTACGGCGGCGCCTCGCGTTCCGCGCGCAGGCGTGCGCCGATGGCTTTCTTGCCGGGGGTCATTTGCGATGCACCTTCCGGACTGTCCACCGAGGGGGAAGGAACTCGTCCCCTCCCATCCCCCACTATCCCCCTCCCCGTGTGGCACCCGCCACAGATTCACTGACGGTGACCGTGCATCGCAGCAGTGGGAGACGAGCCATGGAGACCGAGGGCCGAACGGCACCCGCCGCATTGACGCCCGCCGAGCAGATGCGAAACGCGCTACTCCGAGACCTGCGCGAGACCTTCCCGGACTGGCAGATCATCGCCATTCGGCACAAGCCGCACCCGTGGCGCGCCCGGCGGACGCTGAAGTACCACGACCTCGGCGGCGCGCTCGTCATCGAGGCCAAGGACGCTGAGATCCTCCGCGAGCTGATCGAAGCCGCGCGGGACATCGACGCCAAGATCTCCGGGACGCGGCCATGACGCTGGGCGCGTTCGAGGACACCGCGGTATTCAGCGCCGAGCCGATCCACCGCGCCGAGGCCGACCGGTTCCGCGAGCGGTACGGCGTCACCGCGTGGTTCGGGCACCACACCCGGAACTGGTGGGCGCTGGTCGACCGGCGGGCCCTGGTCGAGGGGACGACGCCGGAGCGGCTCGGCGAGGCCATCATGGCGGCGCGCAGGCGGTCGGCATGACCGCCGCTGAGGACGTCGGCGACCTGGTCGACGAGATGGGCCGGGCGTTCCCTGGCTGGACGGTCGTCGAGGTCGGCGGCCGGTGGTTCGCCGCGCGCGGCCCGCTCAACGGCGAGCAGCTCCCCGCCGGCGCGCTGGAGGCCGACTCCCCAGCCGCGCTTTACCTCCAGCTGGAGGCGAGGCGCCGGTGAGGATCGGCCGAACCCAGTACGAGGTGCGCGGCAAGGATGAGGTGTTCATCCTCGTGCACGAGCCGTCCGGCGACGTCGTCGGCGCGTTCTATGCCGAGCCGGACGAGCCGGGATGGTGGCGCGGCGCCTCGTGGGGGAAGGTCCGCCGGTTCTACATCCCCGGCGCCGAGCCCGTCGACATCGGCGCCCGTTTCCTGCAGTAGACCCCGTGGTCCCGGGTTCGGCGCGGCGGCCCGGGACCACGGGCCCATGAACGCGCGCCGGTCGCGGTTGTGCTGTCCCCAAACAGACACGGCCCGCGGCCGGCGCGCCCCTGCGTCAGCCTGATCCTCGCCCGAACGCGATCTGAACGCTGCCGCCGCCCTCGGTCCGCGCCGTCTTCCGGATCCACTTCTTCAGCTCGGCTGGCAGGCCCCGCAGGTCGATGATCACGCGCGTCGGGCCGCTGCTCGGCGCCGTGGTGGTGCGCGTCGAGTTCACGGCCCCGACCGAACCGGACGCGGTGAACTCAGCGGCGCGCGGGCCTGCCACGCCCACGAGGCCCGACATGGCGGCGGCGACCCTGCCCCGGGACGAGGTGATGCCCGTTGCGAGCATGGCGCCGATCTTCGCGCCGGACACCTGCGGGTTACCGGAGCCGCTCAACGGGCCTTCCTTCGCCGGGGAGAACGGCAAGAAACCGCGGATCTTGCCCGCGATGTCGCCCATGGCGCCGCCGAGGTCACCGATCTTGGACTTGATGCCGGAGATCAGGCCCGAGATGACGTTCCGGCCGGCGCCGCGGAGCAGGGAGCCGAGGGAGCCGAGCGCGGACTTGATCCGGCCTGGGAGCCCTCGCATCCAGCTGGCGAGGCTTTTGGCCTTGCTGATCGCGGAGTCCTTCATCCTGCCGAACCATCCCGCGACCGCGCCCGGGATGGACGCGAGCCCGCGAACTCCGGCCTTCAGCTTCGCGACCTGCGACTTCACGAGCGTGACGACCGCGTTCCAGATCTTGTGAACGTGGCCCTTGACCAGGTTCCAGACGGCTTTCCAGCCGGTCCATATCAGGCTGAGTGCGCCCTTCAGGATCGACCATACGGCGTTGAGAGCGCCGCTGAAAATCTGCTTGATGCCCTTCCAGACCCGCCCCCAATCGCCGGTGAAGATCCCGGCGAAGACGTTCCAAACGCCCTGGATCATCGTGAACAGGCCGGACCAATAGCCGAGGAAGGTATCGACAAAAATCCCGATCACATTTAGCAGGGTCGGGCCGAAAATCTGGCCCAATTTCGACGCGACATCGAGGGCAGACGACACGATATCCGCCACGGACCCGACGACTTTTCCGATCTTGCCGGACCACTCGTCGATCTTGCCCTTGTTGTCGTCGAGCCACCGCTTCACGCCCGCAACGGCGCTACCTACTCCGTCGGTGAGCTTCGTCCAGATCCGCTTCACCTTGTCGACGGTAGCGCCGTTGTCGCCGACCCACTTCTGAAACCACGTGTTGGCCTTGCCGCCGAATTTCGTCAGGCCGGGCAGGACTTGGCCGCCCATGAAGTCCGTGACTTTCATCTTCACGGTGCGCTGGAACTTCGTGAGGTTCTGGCTGGCGGTCTGATGGAGGGTCTTGCCCATGCGTTCCGCGGCGCCGCCGACCTTGCCGAGCTTGTTGTCCGTTGCGTCGAGGTTCTTGAGGAACTTGGGGATATAGCTGGTGCCCAGGTCCTCTAGTGGCGTCCCGAATAGCGCGAGGGCCGCTTGTGCCCGTGCGCTCGGATCCTTGATGCCGCGTAGGCCGGACACGATTTTCTGGAATGCTGACGCGCCCCGCGTCCCGCCGGCGAGCAAGTCGGCCGTCATCTTCTTCTGAGACAAGCCGATCTTGTCGTAAACGGCCTTGGTCGAGGCGGACATGTTCGTCGCTCGAAGCGTGAACTCTTTCAAGGCATCGCCGGTCTTATCGAGTCCGAACGCGCCCTTGTCGGCGGCACCCGCGAGCAGATTGAACGCCTGCTGTCCCTTCACGCCGATCTGCTCGAAGAACGGCGAGTACTCGTCGATTGCGTCGACCACGTCCTCACGGACCTCGCGGGGGACATGGGAAAGCGTTGCCGTCAGCAGGTCGAGGCCCTGCTTGGCGTTGTCGACGAGACCGGCCTTGACCATCTGCCCGGCGATCTGCGCGGACCGCCCGACGTCGAGGTCGAACGCCGTCGCCAGGTCGGAGACCTTCGCCGTCATGGACTCGATGTCGGCGTTCGAGGCGTTGCGCATGCCGCCGATGGAGGAGACAACGGCGTCGAGAGCCTCGGTCACCTCGCCCATGGACTCGCCATAGCCGCGGGCGAACAGGTGCCCGGCGGCCTTGCCGAGCCGGTCGGCCTCCGGCCCGAACGCGCCGAGGCTGGCCTTCAGCTTGGCCATGGCGTCTTGCTTCTCCATGGCGCCAGCGAGGCCGGTCATCAGGACACCGCCGATCGCGGCGCCGGCGGCCAGCCACGGGCCCGCCTTTGCGAGCGGCGCGAGCTTCGCGCCGAGCTTCCCGAACCGGGACTTGCCGGTCTTCTCGGCGCCCTCGCCGATCCCGTCGCCGGCGCCCTCGCCGACGTCCTGACCGGACGAGCGGAACCGGCTCCGGGAGCCGCGTAGTTCGCTCTGAACGCCGCGGGAGAGCTTCTCCCCGGCGGCCTTGCCCGCCTGCTTGGCCTCAGTCTCGACCTGGTCGAGACCGGACCGCATACCGTGGGCGGCCGCCTTCCCCGCGGCTTGCCCGCCCTCGCCGCTGATCGCCTCCATGCGGTTCATGGCCTGCCGGACCTGCTGAACGTTGCTGTTCCCGGCGCGCTCGTATTCGTGCTCGACCTCGTCGAGGCTGCGCTTGGTCGTCGACTCCAGCCGGTTGAGGCCGCGCTCTGCGGTCCGGAGCGTGCCCGTGAACCCCTTGTCATCAAGGGAAACGGTGGCGACGAGTTCGCCGAGGTCGAGAGCCATGGGGGGCGGGTCCTATTCCGGCTTGCGTGCGGTGTGGTGGGCGGTGACGTGGTCGTCGACGGCGTCGAGCCAACGGGCGGCCTGGGGGTCGCCGGTGGCGGCGTCCCACTGGTCGCAGGCGTGCGCGGCGAGCGTCGCGAGCTGCCCGACGAGCCACGCGTTCGCGGTCGCGTACTGGCCGGGGTGGGCGTCGAGCAGGTCGCGGGTGATGACGGTGATGTGTGTGCCGAGGTCGCCGGTTGAGAGGCCGTTCCGGACGGCGCGGATCAGCTCGACGGCAGCGGCGGTCCCGTCCTCGGCAGGCGTCCGCGGCGCCCTGGTCGCTGCTCTCGCCGCCTTCGCGGCCTCGTTGCGGGTCGCGGCCCGGTCGGCGCGGCGGGCGGCCTTACGCATCGCGTGAGCGGCGCGGCGGCGGGCTGCTCGGTCGCCGCTCACGCCGTCGCCACCGTGCGGGCGGCCGGGCGGCCGAGGGCGTGGTCGAGGCGGCCCGCCGCGTACGCCTCGGCGACCTCGTCCGGCTGCATCGTCGCGAGGGCGCCCACCGTCACCTGACCGTCCGGCACCGCGCCGCCGGTGGCGTCCTCGGCGTCGGGCGCTGGCGGGGCGGCGAGCAGCTCGGCGAGCTCACCGGCGGTGTACGCCGCGGTGATCTGGGCGGGGGTGGCGGCGACGAGCCACGCCTCGTCGCGCTGCACGGGTGCGGTCACTGGCCCCACGCCTCCCGCCGGGTGATCTCGGCCGTGATGCCGCGGGCCTCGTGCTCGTTCGGTTCGTGGTCCAGGACCAGGACGGCGCCGCCGGTGGTGCGGAAGAACCGCAGGTCCTCTGGCGGGTCCTGCACGGGCGCGTCGACCTTGCCGAGCTCGTCGTACACCTCGGGGTGCGGGGCGGCGCCGATGACCGCGGCGGGCAGGGCGCCGGCGGCGAAGCGGCTCCGCAGCGTCAGCCCGTCCACGGGGGTGTGGGCGTGGGCAACGCGCGCGAGCATCTGGCCGAGCCACGGGCCGGGGTCGACGGTGTCGAGGCGGCGCCGCCCGGCGATGACGCCGGAGCCGGGGAGCTGGCCGAGGTGGGCGTGCTCGGCGGGCGGGACGAGGGGGTTGCCGTGCTCGGGAACGCCCAGCTCGGCCATGCGCGCCCGCCACGCCCCGATCCGGGCGTTGCGGTCGGCGACGGCGGCCGTGAACGCGGCAACGGCGTCCTCGGCGGCCTGGAGCAGCTCGACGTACCGGGCGCCGGTGCCGGTGGCGTACGCCTCGATCTCGGCGCGGAGCGCGTCGCAGTCGGCGAGGCGGGCGGCGCGGGCGGCGCGCTTGGCCTTGCGGGCGGTGGCCTGGGCGCGCAGCTCGGCGAAGCGGGACAGGTCCCGCTGTGCGCTGATCTGGTCGGCTGTCACCGACTCATCGCCATCGATCACCCGGCCTTCGAGGGCATCGACGAGCGCGGCGGCGTCCGCCGCTTCCTGCTCGGCCCGGTGGACGTCGTCGGGGGTGACGTGCCCGGCGTCGGCGTCTGCGGCGAGCAGCTCGGCGACGCGCGCCGACGTGGGGGCGGGGGCGGTGGTCGTCGTCATGGTGCGGTGTCTTCCTTGAGGCTGTCGGGGTCGATCAGCCAGGTTCGGCCCACGCGGCGAGCGCGGACCCGGCCGGCCGCCGCCCAGTGCCGCAACGTCCGTGGAGGGTGTCCGGAGTAGGCGGCGAGCTGGGCGACGGTGGACCACCCGGTTCCCTCGATCGTTTCGGGTGCCTCGCCGTTGTTGCCGTGATCGGCAAGCGGGGCCGGTTCGGTGGCGTTGTGCAGGGCGCGCAGGAACGCGACGAGGTCGGGCGGGATGCGGGCGCCGCCGTCGCGTACGTCGCGGGTGAGGGCGCGGGTCAGGTAGGCCAGCAGCGGCCCGCACAGCGAGGCGGGCACCACGACCGGTCCGGCCTGCGTGGTGCCCGCCTCGTCCATCCTGTAGCGCCCGTTCAGTCGCCGGCGGCGGCGCGGACCCGCGCGGGGACGTCCCACCCGTGGACGAGGTCCCCGGCGGGGGACCATGCCTCGCCGGGCCGGATCGCCTGATGCACGATGACGTCGACGAGCGTCGCGGCGTCGAGGGGCCGGAACTCTCGGCCGTCGATCACAACCGCGCCGTCCTGCCCGAACACCACCGAGGCCGGCGCCTCGACGTTGCGGGGCGTGGTGCGGTCGGGGGCGTCGGCGTTGCGGGCGGTGGTGTGCCAGCGCGAGACGCGGGCGTTGTGGTCGGCGACGCTCTCGACGAGCGCGGCGACCGCGGCCCGGATGGCGTCCACCGCGGCGATGAGCGGCCCGGACCGGTTCGCCTCGTCGGCGGCCTCGGCGCGGAGCTGGTCGAGGACGGCAGCGCGGGGATTGGTCTCGGCCTGGTCGAGGGTGGGCTTGGTGGTGGCCATGGGTGCGTGGTTCTTTCCGGTGCGCAGGAGCAGGGCAGGGGCTATCGGGCGTACGGGTTGAGTTGCCGGGTGCGGGCCTGGGCGCGGGCGGCGTCCTCGGCGGCCTTGCGCAGCACCGCCACGTTGGCGGCCTCGGGCGGGCGCCGCTGCGGCATGAACGCCCTGCGCTCCCATCCCCGCGTCGCCGGGTCGTGTCCGGCGAGTTGCACCCGCAGCGCCCGGATCTCGGTCACGAACTCGGTCTTGCCGGTCGCGGCGGCCCACCGGTCGACGAGCTGGGTGTCGCCGTCGTCCTGGGCGGCGGTGATCAGGGCGCGGATCTGGGTGTCGTCGCCGAACCGGATCGCGTCGTCGAGTGCGGCGGCCCGGGCCTTGGCCGGTGTGGCGCGGGCCTGGTCGAGGGCGGTGCGGAACGCGGTCGCCAGGACGGCGCGGTCGGCGGCGGACGCGTCGGCGGGGTAGCCGGGGCCCGTGGGGATGACTGGTTCCAGCATGGCCAGACGCGCCGCGCGGCGGTTCTGCAGGTCGGTGCGGTGCTGGTCGAGGGCGGCGAGGTGGTTCTCGTGCGCGGTGGCCAACTGCTCGGCCTTGGCCAGTTCGGACAGGCGCGGGTCCTGCCGGATGGCGTCGATCTGGGCGGGGTAGGCGTCGGTGGCCGCCGTCGCGCCGATGACGGCCGGGTCCTGATTGATCGGCGGTAGCGGCGGGACGATGGCCGCGGCGGTCTGCGCTGGCGTCGGTGTGGTCATCGGTGGTGCCTTCCTCGTCGGGCCGCGACGAGCGCGGCGGCGTCCTGGGCGGCCCACAGGCCGCGCGATACCGGGGTGACCCCGGCCCGGCGGGCGAGGCGCCGCGCGTGCTGCTCGGTGACGCCCAGGCGCGCGGCGAGGTCGCCCGTCCGGACCGGCCCGGAATCCGCTGCTGAGGATGCGCCGATGTTCGGTCCGTCCGTGCGGGCAGGTTCGTTCGCGGTCGTCTCGACGAGGTGGGCGAGGTGTGCGGCGCGGAGTGCGTCGAGGGCGGCGGCGACGTTGGGCGGTACCTGTCCGCCGTCGGCGCGGTGCCGGGCGAGGTAGTCGCGCAGCACGCGCCAGAACGGCCCGCACACCGCGCCGGGCAGCCATGCACCCCCGCCCGCCGTCGCGGCGGTAGGCGCGTCCTGGGCGCCGCCCGCCGGGATCATGGGCGGCGGGCTTCCTGCGCGGCGCGGAACTCGTCGAGCTTGGGGGCGAGGCGGGCGAGCATCCGATCAGCCGTCGCGCGGGCCCGCTTCGATGCGGTGGTCTGTCCGTCCGCGCGGGTCGCCAGCTCGACCAGGAGCTCGGCGGCCTCGGCGGAGAACCGGACGCCGGCGGCGCGGGCAGCCGGGTCCGGGTCGCGGGCGAGCTTGGTCAACGCGACCCGGAGCTGTATGGCGCCGTAGTCGAACCGTTCCTTGCCGGTCCAACCGCAGTACCGGCCCTTCCGTCGCTCCGGCGCCTCGACGTCCTCGGCGTTCGGGCCGTCCGAGACGGGCGGGGTGGTGGTCATGGTCCGGTGTCCTTCCTCGCGTAGGCATGGGCACGCGACCGCGTGCGCGCGAGCGAACGTTCGCCGTTCGCGGCGGCCCGCGTTGTCGTCTGCGCTTGCGTCTGCGCTTGCGTGTGTGGGTGTGGGCGTCGCGTGCAAGGCCGCGACCGAGCGCGGTCGCGGTTGATCTGCTGTCCGGCGGCGAGGGCTGGCGTCTGCCCTGTCCCCCTCTATAGAGAGGGGGACGGGGACAGGTCGCCGCGGTGGCCCTGGGGTGCTGTCCCCGGACTGTCCCCAACCTGTCCCGGACAGGTCTGCAACGCCGTGACGTGCGGATACACGGGGCGGCGCGTCGACCTGTCCGGGACAGGTGGCGGTCATCGGTCGGAAACCTGTCCCCGACCTGTCCCGGACAGGTCGACGGTGTCGGCGGTGGCGTCGCCGCGTTCCCTGCGGACCTTGAGGGCTGCGGCGAGTACCTCGTTGCGGATCTTGTAGGCGTTGGCGCGGAGCACTTCGGCGGCGCGGTCGCGGCCCCAGCCCGGGGGGACGTCGAGGTCGTCGAGTTTGGCGATGCACGCGCGAACGTCGGGGGTCATGACGTCGGCGCCGGGCTGGTCGACGTGGTCGTGCCGGACGGGGCCGGTGCGGCGTTCGAGCTCGACGAGGTCGGGGCCGCGGCCGGTGCGGGTCTTGCGGCGTTCGAGTCGGAGACGGCCGTTGCTCTTGACGGTGAGGAGCCACAGGACGTCGACGTTGTCGACCTTGCTGGAGCCGCCGCGGGGGCCGCGTCCGAGTTCCTTGCCGGAGTGGTCGAGCGCGATCACGGTCACGTTCTTGCGGCGTAGGGGGACGATCGCGAGGTTGTACGCCTCGGTGTGCGTGGTGGGGGCGGCCTCGTCTCCGGCGAGGAACTTCGACCAGGTATCGAGGATGATCACGTCCGGGTTGAGGTTGTCGGCGAGCTGGTGGAGCTGTGCGGCGCCGTCGGGGGTGTCGAGGGCGGCGACGGGCGGGAAGCTGAGGTAGGTGAGGCCGGGCGGGTTGGGTCCGTGGTGGCCCATGTCGCGGCGGCGCTTCTTGACCTCGCTGACGGGGTTCTCGTGGTCGAGGTAGAGGACGCGGGCGCCGGCGGCGGCGAGCCGGAACGCGTGGTCCTGGGCGAGGAGGCTCTTTCCGACGCCTGCGGGCCCGTAGATGCTGGCGAACTGGCCGCGCTCGATCAGGGGCTCGATCAGCCATTCCGAGGGGTTCTCGTCGGCGTCCCAGTCGATCGCGCCGTGCGTCTCCCGAAGCGAGTGCTCGGTGACGAGGCCGAGGGCGGTAAGCGGGTTGTGCTGCTGACCGGCGTAGCAGATGACGCGGAGTTGCCCGAACTGCCGCTTGGACCGTGTGGGCTCGCAGGCTTCAACGAACACCTCAAGGCGGTGTTCGGTGTCGCCCGCGCCGAGGCATTGCGGGCACTGGGCCTTCACTGCCTTGTCGCCCCAGCCGTTGGGTTCGGGGTCGAGGCGGGGGAGGTCGTGGGTGAGGTTCTTCGCTCGGATGGCGTTCCACACGCGGTCGAAGTCGCGGCGGCCTCTTTCGATTGCGTCCATGAGTTTCGTCCTTACGCCCAGCTCGGCGCCGATCGCGTAGAGGACGTGTCGTTCCGACTCGCAGAAGAGTCCAGCGCTTCCCCATGGCCCGGGGTAGATGGCGAGTCCGCCGTTCTGGCCCTCCCGGGCGCAGAGGGGGCAGACGCTGCTGCATTCGTTGTGCGGCGGTTGCGAGGCGGTGACGACGTGTCCGCGGGCGGCGAGGGCGGTGGCGAGTTGTGTGAACTCGGCGACGCCTTCCGGGCTGTAGCTGTGGCTGGGGGGAGGGGTTGTGATGTGACGACCGGTCGCGACCTGGTCGTCTAGGATGGACGTCATCCATACCTCTCTTTGGCGGTGGGGTTGGTGTACGGCGGCGGCCTGGTCGGGCGAGGACCAGGCCGTTCGCGCGTTCGGGGGTTGTTCAGGCGGCGTCGGCGGTCGGAACCGCGGCGCGCCGGGGTGGTGCTGCGGCGAGGATCGCGGCCGCTTCGTGCCTGTCGTCGTCGGTGAGCGGCGGCAGGTTGCCGAGCAGCTCGTCGATCCGCCGATCAATGGCGTCGGTGTGTGGGGCGTCAGGCCGCATTGCTCACGCTCCGCAGCTCGAACAGATCGTCGGTCGCGCAGCTCAGGGCATCGGCGAGGCGCGCGAGGACATCAACTGTGGGGGTGACGCGACCGCGCTCGTACTCGCGGACGCTGAAGGTGGAGCGTCCTACGGTGTGAGCGAGTGCGGCGGGGGAAAAGCCGGCAGCGGTGCGCAGTGCGCGGAGACGGCGGCCGGAGAAGTGCCGAGCCATTCGTGAGACCCATTCCGGGAGAAACGGACACCGGACAAAGCAATGGGTCGGGCTGGGCTGGATCAGGCGGGGTCGAGCTGGATCGGATCGGGTTGGAGCCCGCAACGCGGGTTGAGAGTCTGCCTACATCATCGCACGAAGATCACGGCGTCTCACCGTCGGCGGTGAGTCAGGTGCGTCGGCCTCTCCGTGAGACCGGCACCAGGTCGACGCGGTCGGGGTCGAACCGGCCTCGGAGCTTGGTGGGGTTGATGATGATCCGCTTGATACCGGCGACGCGGAGGAGCCCGGCTTTCTGGGAGATGTCGAGGCGGTCCCAGCGGTCGTCGAGGTTGTCGACGTCGACGCCCACGAGGGGTTCCGCGCCGGTGAGGTGCGAGAGTTCGTCTCGGCGGCGCTTGATGCGTGCTCGGACGGTGCGGATCGCGGCGCGTGTCTCGGGGATGTCGTCCGGCTCGGTGTCCTCACTCTCGAGGTCGGCGCGGAGCATGGCGAGGCGCCGTTCGTCGCGTTCGATCGCGTCGACGAGCTCTCTGGATTCGTCCTGGGTGGTGCTTTCTCGCTGGGCGAGTTCGGCGAGGATGCCGGGGTCCCGGAGACGCTTGATGACGAGGCGCCGCATCATGCGGTCGAGCTCGTCGAGGTCGACGACCCGCCCGCCGCAGCCACCTTCCCGGCGGGGAAGGCACTCATATCGACGACGCCCGTTCTTGGCTTTCCCGACGCGCATGGACACACCGCACGAGCAGTAGACGTGACCGGTCAGCCAGAACTTGCGGGCGTTGCCGTGTCCGGGCTTGCCGCGCCCGGTCAGTAGGGCGTGGAGCTGCTCGTGGGTTTCGCGGTCGAGGATGGCGGGCCATTGCGCAGTGACGCCGGCGACGGCTTGACGGTTGTGCATGACGAGTCCGGCGAGGCGACCAGAGGTGATCATCTGCCGGAACGGGGTCACGGCCCACTGATTGCCGAGGCTGGTGAGTAGGCCGCGGTCGTTCCACTCCCCGACGATCGAGCGCATGGACTCGCCGCGGAGGAGACGTTCGGCGGCGTCGCGGATCGCGGCGGCCTCGGTCTCGTTGACGGTCTCTTTGAGGATGCGGCGGCGGGGGCTGTCTGGGTCGTCGTAGTGGCGGTCATAGCCGAACGGGCGGGGCCCGCCGCATGGCCGTTTCCCGTCTGCGATCATCTGCGCCGCCTTCGCCTTGAGCCGTTCGGACTTCCGTCCGCTCTCGAACTTAGCGACGCTGCCCGTGATGCGGGCGCGGAGCTGGCCTTCTTCGGTGTTGAGGTCGAGTTCCCCACCGGCGACGGTCTGAACGGTGGTGCGGTGCGGCACGAAGATGTCGACGAGCCGTTCCAGTTCCATCGGGTGCCGGGTGAGCCGGTCGAGGGCGAAGCACACGATGCCGTTGATGCGTCCGGACTGGACGTCGGTGAGCATGCGTTCGTACTGCGGGCGGGCCTTGCGCCGGTCGTAGGCGCTCTTGCTGTTGTCGGGGTAGACGTCGACGACGGTCCAGCCGAGGCGCTCGGCGAGTTGCCGGCAGGCGGTCACCTGTCGGGCGATGCCGAGTCCTTCGCCCTGGTCGTCGCGGCTGATGCGGGCGTAGATCGCTGCGCGGACTCCGTTGCTCTCCATAGTGTGAATAGCGTAGGTTACCGAGCGAGATGTTCACCACGTCCGCGCGCCCCCAGGCCGTGAGCCGGGCGAGCGCGCGGATGACGTCCAGTTCGTCGCCGACGCCGTCCCCGCCGATGACGCGCAGCGCGCGGAGCGCCGCCGTCGGCGCGTGCCGCAGCACCACGCCGGCGATGAACGTGCCGTGGCCCGCCTGCGCGTCCAGTTCGAGGTCGAGGTCGGCGTCGAGCACCTCCGCCACCTCGTCGCGCTGCTCCCGGAACCACGCCGTGTCCTCGTACCAGGGATGCGGCGACAGGCCCGTGTCGAGGATCGCCACCGTCACGTCCCGGCGCGCGCCCGCCGCGACCGGAGCGGGCAGCGGCGCCGCCGGGCGCGGCCGGTCGGCCGGGCCGCTCCACCACATCGGCTGGCCGTGGACGAGATGGTTCGGCGACACGCTCAGCGTCCGATGGCGGCCACCACCGGACAACTGGGCGGACAGTTCGCACACGTCCACCTTCGCCGACGGCCGCAGCCGCAGCCGGGTCGCGCCCGCCTCGTCCTCCCGCGCGTCGCACCAGCGCCGCACCAGGTCCTGCGCGGCGTCCGCGTCCCGGCCGGAGACGAGGACCTGGTCGCGGCGCACCAGCGCCCGCCGCCCCGGCACCGGCTCCACCATCACCGCGTCGCGGTGCCGCGCCAGCAACCGGACCAGCCGCGCCTCCTGGTCGAGCATCGCGTTCCCTCCCTGCCCACGGAATCGGCACTCATCGTGCCGGAAAGGCGACCGAAAGTGACCGCCGAACGCGCCGAAACGGCGGCGCGGCGGCGGGGCGAGGGCCTACGCTTGGCGGCCGAGAGCGGTGAACGGCGCGCATCCCGTGGTCAAGCGTTCGGCAAACGGTGAAGTCACGGTGGTGCGACCCGGGCCGATGATGCACAATGAGGGACGCGGACGCCGTCTTGGGACGTACGAGGCCGTAGGGGAAGACGAGCCTCGGTACAGATCCAGGAGGTCCGGTGACCGCACGTGGCGTTTTCTACGTCCACTCCGCGCCACCTGCGCTGAGCCCGCACATCGAGTGGGCCGCCGCAGGTGTTCTCGGCGTGCCCGTTTCCCTTGAGTGGGCTGATCAAGCGGCCGCGCCGGGGACGCTGCGCGCCGAGCTTCATTGGGAGGGCAGGCCGGGCACCGCGGCAGGGATCACCTCGGCCCTGCGCAACTGGAAGCTGGTGCGGTTCGAGGCCACCGAGGATCCGACGCCCGGCAGCGACGGCGTCCGCTACAGCTTCACCCCGACCCTCGGGGTGTTCAGCGGCGTCATCGGCGCCAACGGCGACATCATGGTGCCCGAGGACCGGCTGCGCTCGGTCATGGCCAACGCCGCCGTCGGCAAGACGAACCTGGAGCACGAGCTCGAGCGGCTCCTCGGCACCCCGTGGGACAACGAGCTGGAGCCCTTCCGCCGCGCCGGCGACGGCGCTCCGGTGCGCTGGCTCCACGCTGCGGTTTAAGGCAACCCCGGCCCAAGGTGCTCGCCTGGCGGCTCGCACCTTGACCGGGCTAGGGCGAGCGCGACCTCGCTTCGCGAGCTTCTCGGTGGGGGCTCGCCTTCGGCGTCGCCCCCACCGGTCAGATAACGCGCTCGCGTGATGGCCGAGGTCGTTGCCGGGGGCAGGAACGAGCATCACCTGCCGGTCATCACCTGCCGGTCATCGCCGCCGGCGTCAGGCTTGGGAACACAACGGCCCGGCGGGTCCGAGAAATCGGACCCGCCGGGCCGTTGACGTGCGCGGTCAGAGAGCGCGTTCGAAGGCGACCGAGACGTTGTGGCCGCCGAAGCCGAACGAGTTGTTGAGCGCCGCGGCGGGCCCGTCCGCGAGCTTGCGCGGCTCGTCCCGCACGATGTCCAGGTCGACCTCGTCGTCGAGGTCCTCCAGGTTGGCGACCGCCGGGACGAGGCCGTCCCGCAGCGCCAGGATCGTGAAGACCGACTCCAGCGCGCCCGCGCCGCCCAGCAGGTGCCCCGTCATCGACTTGGTCGCGGTGATGGCGACCTTGGCGGCGGCCTCCTCGCCGAGGCCGGCCTTGATGGAGTTCAGCTCGGCGACGTCGCCGGACGGGGTCGAGGTGGCGTGCGCGTTGATGTGCACGATGTCCTCGGGCCGCAGCCCGGCGTCGGCGAGCGCCCGCTGCATCGCCTTGGCCTGGCCGCCGCCGCTCGGGTCCGGCAGCACGATGTCGTAGGCGTCGTTGGAGTAGCCGCACCCGGCGGCGACGCCCTGCACGCGGGCGCCGCGGGCGCGGGCGTGCTCCTCCGACTCCAGGATGATCATGGCGGCGCCCTCGCCGAGCACGAAGCCGTCGCGGTTCTTGTCGTACGGCCGGGACGCGCGCGTCGGCTCGTCGTTGCGGGTCGACATCGCGCGCATGCGGCCGAACGAGGCCATCTGCAGCGGGTGGATGCACGACTCGGTGCCGCCGCAGATGACGACGTCGGCGCGGCCCGCGCGGATCATGTCGATGGCGTAGCCGACGGCCTCGCCGCTGGACGCGCACGCGCTGACCAGGGCGTGCGAGCCGGCGGTCGCGCCGAACTCGATGCCGACGTGCCCGGACGCGCCGTTCGGCATCAGCATCGGCACGGTGAACGGCGACACCCGCGACCAGCCCTGCTCGCGGTACACGTCGTAGCTGTTCAGCGCGGTGTGCAGGCCGCCGATGCCGCTGGAGACGACGACGCCCAGCCGGTCGCCGTCGACGACGAAGCCGCCGGGCACGCCGGCGGGCTCCTCGTTGCGCATGGTCTTGTTGCTGACGGCCGGGGCGAAGCCCGCGTCGGTCCACGCCTCGCGGGCCGCGATCAGCGCGATCGCCTGGCTGCGGTCCAGCCGGCGCAGCGACTGCTTCGGCATGACCTCGGCCGGGTCCACCTTCAGCGTGGCGGCGAACCGGACCGGCAGATCCTCGACGCCCTCCCAGTCCAGGCTGCGGATCCCGGACTCTCCGGCGAGCAGGGCGGACCAGGTCGACGGCAGGTCTCCGCCGAGAGGAGTCGTTGCACCGAGACCGGTCACCACGACTCTGGTCTGGCTCTTGCTCATAGATGC
The DNA here is from genome assembly GCF_014706005.1 of Actinomadura sp. RB99. Taxonomy (NCBI): domain Bacteria; kingdom Bacillati; phylum Actinomycetota; class Actinomycetes; order Streptosporangiales; family Thermomonosporaceae; genus Actinomadura; species Actinomadura sp. RB99. The sequence goes on from NZ_JABMCA010000043.1 coordinate 20,712, forward strand.
TCCTTGCGGACTGGAGGGGGAGTGGAGGCAGGGCGCGCCCGGCCCGGGACGCCGTCGGGGCCCGTGCGGACCCGTCCGGGCGGCCCGGCGGCGCGCCCTCCCTGCGGCCGGCCCGTGCGGAGCACGGCCCGGCCACCGGCCGGAACTAGCTCTGGAGCTTCTGGACGAAGTTGATGACGTCCTGGACGCTCTTCAGGTTGCGCAGCTCGTCGTCGGGGATCTCGACGCCGAAGCGGTCCTGCGCGGCCACCGCGATCTCCACCATCGACAGCGAGTCGATGTCGAGGTCGTCGATGAAGTTCTTCTCCGGGGTGACCTCGGACTTGTCGATGCCGACGATCTCGTCGATGATCTCGGCGAGGCCGTCCAGGATCTGCTGCTCGGTGGCGACTGCCATGGTTCTGCTATCTCCTTCGATGGGTTGGTCCAGAGCCTGCGGGCAGGCGTGACGGCCTACGGGATCTGGATGACTTGGGCAGCGTAGGACAGTCCGGCACCGAACCCCACCAGGAGGGCGGGGGCGCCGGACGGCACGTCGCCGCGTTCGATCATGCGGGACAGGGCCAGCGGGATGGAGGCCCCCGAGGTGTTGCCGGAGTGCACGATGTCGTCGGCCACCACGGCGTTGGTGGCCTTCATCTTCCGGGCGATGGCCTGGATGATCCGCAGGTTGGCCTGGTGCGGGACGACGGCGGCGAGGTCGCCGGGGGCGATCCCGGCGCGCTCGCACGCCTCCAGCGCGACCGGCGCGATGGCGGTGGTGGCCCAGCGGAACACCGCCTGCCCCTCCTGCCGGATGAACGAGTGCCGGTCGTCAATGATGATCTTGTCGTAGTTCTCGCCGGCGCTGCCCCACACGACCGGGCCGATGCCGGGGGACTCGCTGCCGGTGACGACCGCGGCGCCCGCCCCGTCGGCGAAGATGATGCTGGTGGAGCGGTCGGTCCAGTCGATCCACTGGGACATCTTCTCCGACCCGATCACCAGCACGTTGCGGGCGCTGCCCGCACGGACGGCGGCGCTGGCGGTGCCGAGCGCGTAGCAGAAGCCGGCGCAGGCGGCGTTCAGGTCGAAGGCGCCGGGCGCGTCGATGCCGAGCCGGTGCGCGACCTGCGGCGCGTGGCCGGGCATCGGCGACTCCGCCGAGCAGGTCGCGAGGATCACCAGGTCGATGTCGGACGGGTCGAGGCCGCTGTTGGCGAGGGCCTTGCCGCCCGCGTGCACGCCGAGCTCGACGATGCCCTCGTCCTCGCCGGCGATCCGCCGCTCCTGGATGCCGACGCGGGTGCGGATCCACTCGTCGTTGGTGTCGACGGTCCGCGACAGCTCGTCGTTGGTGACGATCCGGGCCGGGCGGTAGTCGCCGAACGCGAGGATGCGGGCGCCCGCGGCCGCCTCGGGGATGCGCAGGCCGGTCATGCCGCGTCCGCCTTGATCAGCTCGCGGGCCTTGTCCAGGTCCTCGGGGGTCTTGAGGGCAACCAGCTCGATGCCCTTCAGCTCGCGCCGGGCGAGCCCGACCAGGGTCCCGGCCGGGGGCAGCTCGATGATCCCGGTGACGCCGATCTCCCGCATCGTCGCCATGCACGCGTCCCAGCGCACGGGGGCGCTGACCTGCTCGACGAGGCGCCCGACGAAGTCGCGGCCGGACGCGACGACGGCGCCGTCCCGGTTCTGCAGCAGCTTGGTGCGGGGGTCGGCGACGGGGGCGCCGGGGGCCAGGCGGCGGAGGGTGTCGACGGCGGGGGCCATGTGGGCGGTGTGGAAGGCGCCGGCGACCGACAGCGCCCGCAGCCGCGCCTTGGCGGGCGGCTCCTCGGCGAACTTCGCGAGCTGCTCCGTCGTCCCGGCGGCGACGACCTGGCCGGCGCCGTTGACGTTGGCGGGGGTGAGGCCGTGCTTGTCGATGGCGGCGAGCACCTCGTCGGCGTCGCCGCCGAGCACGGCCGTCATGCCGGTCTCGGTGACGGCGGCGGCCTCGGCCATCGCGCGGCCCCGCTCCCGGACGAGCACCAGCGCGGCCTCGGGGGTCAGCACCCCGGCGATCGCCGCGGCGGCGAGCTCGCCGACGCTGTGCCCCGCGACGGCGCCGGGGACGGCGTCCTCGTAGAGCACCTCGTAGGCGGCGAGCGCGGCGGCGACCAGCAGCGGCTGCGCGACGGCGGTGTCGCGGATCTCCTCGGCGTCGGCGGTCGTCCCGTACCTGACCAGGTCCAGCCCGGTGACGGCCGACCACCAGGCGAGACGGTCGGCGACTCCGGGTATCTCTAGCCATGGCTGCAGGAAGCCGGGGGTCTGGGCGCCCTGGCCGGGCGATGCGAGGAGAATCACGGCGTCCAGCCTTTCGCGAACGCCCCTCCGCTCACGATGCCGATCGCGACGAAGTTTGGTCCGGGCCCTTTGTACGACCCCTACAAGCGCCTCAGGCGCGGGGCGGGCGGGCGGCGAACCGGCCCAGGACCAGGGCGATGCGGAGCGTGAACGCGTTGCGCCCGTCGGTCGGCGCGAGGCCCGTGAGCTCGGTGACGCGACGCAGCCGGTAACGTACCGTGTTCGGGTGCACGAACAGCAGCCGGGCGGTCGCCTCCAGTGACGAACCCTGCTCCAGGTAGGTGGTGAGCGTGTCCAGCAGCGGCGCGCCGGCGGCGAGCATCGGGTTGTAGACACCCTCCACCAGGTACCGGCGGGCCTCGGCGTCGCCGTCGAGGGCCCGCTCGGGCAGCAACTCGGTCGCCGGGACGGGCCGCGGCGCGTCCGGCCAGCCGGCGGCGGCGCGCAGCCCGGCGACCGCGGCCTGCGCGGACTTGGTCGAGTCGTAGAGGTCGCCGACCTTCGGGCCGACCACGACGGGCCCCGGCCCGCACTTGGCGGCGATCGGGCGGGCCGCCTCCATCGGGTCGGCGTCGCCGCCGACCACCACGATGACGCGGTGGCCGTGCACGCCGGCCAGCACGTCGGCGCGGGCGCGCCGGGCGGCCAGCTGCATCTGGTCGATGGTGACCTCGGGCTCCTCGTCCTCGGGGGTGTACCCGGCGATCACGGTGACGGGCTTGGACGTCCAGCCGAGCGCCGCCGCCCAGGAGTGCATGCCGTCGTCGACCTCGCCGCGCAGCACCGCGTTGACGACGAGGGCCTCCAGGCGGGCGTCCCAGGCGGCGCGGGTCTCGGCGGCGCGCGCGTACACCTGGGCCGCGCCGAACGCGACGTCCCGCGTGTAGCGCAGGATGGCCTCGCGGAGCTGGGCCTCGCCGCCGGGGGCGGCCAGCTCGTCCAGCCGGGTCTCCACCACCTCGATGATCACCCGGATCATGTCGATGGTGTGGTGCAGCTTGATGGACCGCAGCAGCTCGCGCGGCGCGGTGCCGAACACCTCGCCGGCGATGGCGGGCCGGGTCCGCTCGTTGCTCTTGAACCACTCCACGAACGCGGCGATGCCCGCCTGCGCGACCAGCCCGATCCAGGAGCGCTGGTCCGGCGGCATCCGCCGGAACCAGGGGAGCTGCTCCTCCATGCTGGTCAGCGCCGCGGTGCCGAACGTCCCCATCGCCTTCTCCAGGCGCTGGGTGGTCTGCTCGCGGATCTCGGCCTCGCTTGCGGTGTCCACCTCCTTAGGGTGCCACCGAACCGGCGATGTTCCGTCCCCGAGTGCGGAACGGGCCTCAGCCGCGGACGACGGCGGAGGCGTCGCCGAGGGCGATCTCGGTGAGGTTGCGCAGCGGGATCGAGCCCGGCGCGAGGTAGTCGCTGTGGCCGCCGGAGCCCGCGGCGAACACCCGGGCGCCGAAGCCGCGGGAGACCGGGTCGGGCCCGAGCCCGAGGCCGAGGATGCGGACGTGCGGGACGTCCTCCATCCAGTCCGTCGCGCCGCGTCCGGCCCAGACGCGGGCGGTGCCGGCCAGGTCGGCGGCGGACCACGCGGTCGTGCCGGGGCTGCCGTACAGGGCGATGTCGGTGACCTGCCCCCATGCGGCGGCCGGGCCATGGCCGTGGTGGTGGAGCGCGGCGCGGCCGCACACGACGGAGCCGTAGCTGTGGCAGAGCAGTGCGACGCGGGCGGTGGGGTTCGCGCGGCGCATGCCGGCGAGGAAGTCGAGCAGTTCGCCCGCGCCCTCGTCGGCGCGCTGGTCGGTCAGGACGTCTCCGCTGAAGGTCCTGGGGGCGGCGTAGCCGAGCCACGCCACGACGGCCAGGCCCGGATCGGCGGTGAGCGAGTGCGCCCGGGCGTAGACGGCCCGCGCCCCGCCGCCGGGCGTGGACCACGGCTTGCCGCCCCGCCGGTCGAAGGCGGTCAGCGTCGTGTCGGCGCCCGGGACGAGCACCGCGATCCGCCGCGCGCGGGCGAGATCGCCGACGACCTCGATGGCCTGCCCGCGTCCGCGCGGGTCGAAGTACAGGAAACGGCGGTCCGGTGCCAGGAACGCGCCGAGCGCGCGCGCCCGCTTCCCGTCACCGACGTTGCGCGCCGTCCGCAGCGCCTGCTCGATCGACCGGCGCTCGGTCGCGAACCGGGCGTCCAGGGTCGACGGCGCCATCGACGGGACGGCGGCGGGGGCGGCGTACGGGTCGGCGTGGCCGGTCCCGGCGGTGGTGAGCATGAGGGCCGAGATGGAGACCACGCAGGCCAGCGCCCGTCGCAACCGTCGGGCGCGCCTTGAGGTCGTCTTGGGTGGCGGCGGCATCTTCGGCCTTTCTACCATCCGGGGCCGGTGGGGGATCCCGGCCGGGGTGACCGCGGCGCGCCGCACGCCAGTTTCAGCCGGTCACCTCCGCGTCCCTGCCGAGCGCGATGAGCGCGAGGTTGCGCAGCGCGACGGTCCCGGGCTTCAGGTACGCGCTGTGCGGGCCTGTCCCGGCGTCGAAGCGCCGCGCGCCGAACCCGGGCGAGATCGGGTCCGCGCCGAACCCGATCCCGCCGAAGCTGATCTTCGGCACGTACCGCGTCCAGTCGCCGCCGGCGCGGCCCGCCCAGACTCGCGCGGACGTGCCGAGGTCGGACGCCCGGTGCGCGGTGACGCCGGGGCTGCCGAACAGGGCGATCTCGTCCACCGGCGCGGCGCCCAGGTGGCGGGCGGCCTTCCCGCAGACCACGGACCCGTAGCTGTGGCAGAGCAGCGCGATCCGGGCGCGCGCGTTGACGCGGTGGACGCCGGTGAGGAACCGGCCGAGCGCGCGGGCGCCCGCCGCGGCGCGGCCGCCGGTCAGCACCTCGGGGCTGAGCGTGCGCGGCGGCCGGTAGCCGAGCCAGGCGACCACGGCGATCCGCTCGGCGGGCGCGCCGGCGCGCGCCTGCCGGTACAGGGCGCGGCTGCCGCCGCCGACGAACTTCGGCGAGTCGAAGTTGGCGAGCGCGGTGTCGGCGCCCGGCACCACGACCGCGATCCGGTCGGCGGCCGCGAGGTCGCCGATGACCTCGACGGCCTGGCCGCGGCCGCGCGCGTCGAACGACAGGAACCGGCGGCCCGGCGCGAGGAACGCCGACAGGGCCCGCGCCCGGTCGTGGTCGCGGACGCGCCGCGCCGTCGCCCATGCCCGGGCGATCTCCGCGCCCGCCGCCTGGTAGCGGGCGTCCAGCGTCGCGGCCGACAGGTCCGGGAGACGCGCCGGGCCCGCGTACGCCTCGGCGTGCCCGGCGGCCGCGGTGGTCGAGGCCGTCACCGTCAGCACGGCGGCGGCCACGACCGCCCTGGTGCGCCGGCCGGGGGCCGGGTGCGCGCCGCTCATCCGAGGTCCTTCCTGGTCAGTGGTGAAGCACTGACCAGGACGCTAGGAACCGGACGCCGTCGCGCGGATCAACCGGTGGTGCGGTCCTGCGGGGTGCGACCCCGGTATGACGGGCGATACCCGGGAGGGTGCCCGCGGGGCGTCAGTCGCCGGGCCGGACCAGGCCGACCTCGTAGGCGTAGACGATCGCCTGCGGCCGGTCGCGGAGCCCGAGCTTCATCAGGACGCGCCCGAAGTGCGTCTTCACGGTCTGCTCGGCGACGACCAGCTCCGCGGCGATCTCGCCGTTGGACAGGCCCCGCGCCACCAGCGCGAGCACCTCGGTCTCCCGCTCGGTCAGCTCCTCCAGCCGCTTGCGGGACGGCGCGCGCGGCCCGCCCAGCCGGGAGAACTCGGCGATCAGCCGCCGCGTGATCGACGGGGACAGCAGCGCGTCGCCGGCCGCGACGATCCGGACGGCGTCGGCGAGCTCGGCGGCCGACGCGTCCTTCAGCAGGAACCCGCTGGCCCCGGCGCGCAGCGCTTCGTAGACGTAGTCGTCCAGGTCGAAGGTGGTCAGCATCAGGACCTTCGGCGCCCCGCCGCCGTCCCCGCCCGAGCCGCCGTCCCCGCCCGAGCCGCCGTCCCCGCCGGAGCCGCCGCGGCCGTCGAGGAGCCGCCGGGTCGCCTCCAGGCCGTCCATGACGGGCATCCGCACGTCCATCAGGACGACGTCGGGCCGCAGCTCGGCGACGCGCCGCAGCCCCTCCTCGCCGTTCACCGCCTCCCCGACGACCTCGATGTCGGGCTGGGCGTTCAGCAGCACCCCGAACCCGGTGCGGACCATGCCCTGGTCGTCGACGATCACCACGCGGACGGTCACGTCGCGGCCCGGGCCTTCACCGGAAGGGTGGCGTTCACGGCGAATCCTCCGTCCACGGTGGTTCGGGCGGACACCTCGCCGCCCAGCATGGCCGCCCGTTCGCGCATCCCCATCAGGCCGTGGCCGGTGCCCTCGGGCGAGGGGGTGGGGACGTGGCCGCCGCCCGGGGGGCCGTTGACGACGCCGAGCCGCAGTATGCCGTCCTCCCGGACCGCCGCGACCGCCACCCTCGATCCGGGCGCGTGCCGCATCGCGTTGCTCAGCGCCTCCTGCAGGATCCGGTACGCGGTGAGCCCGACGCCCGGCGGCAGCCCGGCCAGGTCGCCGGAGAGCCGCGTCGAGACGGTCAGCCCGGCGCCGCGCGCGTGCGCGACCAGCTCGTCCAGCCGTTCCAGGCTCGGCTGCGGCGCGGTCTCGGCGCCGTCCTCGGAGCGCAGCACGCCGAGGATGCGGCGCATCTCGGTGAGCGCGTCGAGCGCGGTCGCGCGGATCTCCGACAGGTCGCGGCGGGTCTCGTCGGGGACGGACTCGACCTTGTACGGCGCGGCCTCGGCCTGGATCGCGATCATCGACATGTGGTGCGCCACCACGTCGTGCAGCTCCCGCGCGATCCGCTGCCGCTCGGTCAGCACCGCCTCCGCGGCCTGGTGGCGCTTCTCCTGCTCGACCAGCTCGCGGCGCTGCTCGGCCAGCTGCGTCCGCGAGGTGTTGCGCAGCCGGACGGCGTACCCGACGACCAGGGCGAGCAGCAGGACGACGGTCGCTCCGCCCGCGGTCTGGGCGTCCTTGACCCACACCCCGGCCAGTGACAGCAGGCCCACGCCGATGGTGATGTCCCGCGCGCACCGCACCGCGACCGTGTACAGGCACACGATCGCGGCGAACGTCCCCGCCGGGAGGTACGGGACGGTCAGCCACTGGCCGGCCGGTATGACGGCCATCGCCACGAAGCTGAGCCGCCACGCGCCGAGCGGGTGCCGGTCGCGCAGCGCGAGCGGCAGCGTCACCGCGATCGACGCGAGCAGCCGCACGAGCGCGTCGACGTGCACGCCCGGCCGCGCCGGCTGCGGCGTCGCGAGCAGCGAGTTCGTCCCGGCGGCCAGCGCGATGGCCAGGCCGATGCCGGCGACGTTGACGACGAGCCCGTACGGCAGCCGCCCGATCCCGACGAACCGCGTCCAGCGCAGCAGGGTCGGCCACGGCCGGTCCTGCGGGACGGGGTCGGCCCGGCCGGTGAAGGCCGCGGCCAGGACGCCCCACAGCAGGCTGTTCGGCGCCGAGGGCGCGCCGTCGTCGTTCTGCCCGGCCATGAGCCCCAGGCTAGAGACACCGCGGCCGGACGCGTATGCCACCACGGTGCGACGTACGCGTCATACCTGGGTACCGTGCAGGGCGTGGAGCCCGTCGAAGCGCTGCGGCGCATCGCGTTCCTGCTGGAGCGCGCGCATGAGCCGACCTACCGCGTCCGGGCCTTCCGCAAGGCCGCCGACCTGGTCGAGGCGACGGCACCGGAGGCGCTCCGGGACCGGGCGCACGACGGCACGCTGACCGAGCTGCCCGGCATCGGGAAGGTCACCGCCCTGGTGATCGAGGAGGCGCTGCGCGGCGAGACCCCCGTCTACCTGCGCCGGCTGGAGGCCACCGAGGGCGAGCCGCTCGACGAGGCGACCGCCGCGCTGCGCGCGGCCCTGCGCGGCGACCTGCACACGCACAGCGACTGGTCGGACGGCGGTTCGCCGATCCGGGAGATGGCCGAGACGGCCCGTACGCTGGGCCACGAGTACCTCGCCCTGACCGACCATTCGCCGCGCCTGACCGTGGCGAACGGCCTGTCCGCCGACCGCCTCCGCCGGCAGTTGGACGTCGTCGCCGAGCTGAACGAGGAGCTCGCGCCGTTCCGGATCCTCACGGGCATCGAGGTGGACATCCTCGACGACGGCGCCCTCGACCAGGATCCGGACCTCCTCGACCGGCTGGACGTCGTCGTCGCGAGCGTCCACTCCAAGCTCCGCATGGACCGGGTCGCCATGACGAAGCGGATGGTCGCGGCGATCGCGGACCCGCGCGTGAACGTGCTCGGGCACTGCACCGGGCGGATCGTGAAGGCGGGCGGGAAGCGCGGCGGGCTGCGCCCGGAGTCGGAGTTCGACGCCGCGCTGGTCTTCGACGCCTGCGCCGCCTACGACGTCGCCGTGGAGATCAACTCGCGTCCGGAGCGGCTCGATCCGCCGAAGCGGCTGCTGCGCCTCGCCGTCGAGGCCGGGTGCCGCTTCTCGATCGACTCCGACGCGCACGCGCCGGGCCAGCTCGACTGGCAGCACTTCGGCTGCGAGCGCGCCGCCCGCTGCGCGGTCCCCGCCGACCGGGTCGTCAACACGCTGCCCGCCGACGCGCTCCTCGCCTGGTCCCGCAACGCCTGATCCCGGCGCCTGATCCGGGCGCCTGCTCCCAGGGCCGGCGCGCGGGTCTCGGGCGCGGACGATCCCGGCTTTGCTGGTCAGGCGGGTGCGCGGGAGGCACTATAACTTTGATCATGAAGTTTCCGTACTCCTGCGCACTGGTGCTGGCCGCGTGCGCTCTGGCGGCCGGATGCGGCGGAGGGGCGTCGTCCTCGGGGAAGGAGAAGCCGGCGGCCGAGGAGGCGCCGAGCGGCCACCCGATCTCGGCGCCCGACCCCTCGACCACGGCCTCCCCGGTCATCAGGCCCTCGCCGCGCGACGGCGCCCCGCCTGATCGAGGAGCTGAAGTACGACCTGCGCGAGCGGACCGTCAAGATGGCGGGGACGCCGGGCCGCACCAGCGCCGCGTGCGACCGGAAGTCGGTCGCGGCGGCCAAGGGCTCGAAGGTCACCTGCACGGTCACCTACGAGGGCGTCAAGGTGACCTGGCCCGTGACGATCCAGGGGCCGTCCATGGGCGGGCTGACGCTCGCCTACCAGGCCGAGCCCAGCGTCGGCATCCTGACGGCGAAGGGCGCCACCGCCGACTTCTGGGCGAACAACCACGACGCCGGCACCGATCTCCGCTGCGACGACATGCCGGCGGTCAAGCAGGTGCCGCTCGGCCAGAAGACCGGCTACCGGTGCAGCTACCTGACCAAGTCCTCGATCGACGACAAGCCGCTGCGGGTCCCGCTGGACCTGATCGTGCGCTCCACCGGCCCGTACTTCCGCGCCTGAACACCTGACAGAGCGCCCTACGAGGCGCATTACGAGGCCGTCCTACGAGGCGGACTCCAGAGAGCACGTGTTGACGAGGTCCCCGGTCGCCGGGCGGGGCAGGGGCGCGCTCGCGGGCGGGGACTGGTGCTTCGTCGTCCAGGACTCCAGGGCCGTGAACGCGCTGCGGATGCACGGCAGCAGCGGGCGGAGCTTGTCGGGATAGGTGTCGTAGAGGCCGTCGACGTGGTTGGCGGCCTCTACGCGGTAGTAGCGGTAGAGCGCGGAGCCGCGCGCGCGGACCATCCTGCTGTACACGTCGGAGTCGGTGCTGATCGGCAGGAGCGAGTCGTAGGTGCCCTGCAGGGTGATGAGCGGCTTGTGGATGCGGCCCGTCAGGGCGACGCGGGCCACCGCCTTGTGGACGGAGCGGGGGCGCGCGGCGTAGTTGTAGTCCGCTTCGTCGCCCGTGTACGAGGGGTCGAACTCCTTGCGGTAGATGGTCTGGGTGAGGCCCCAGTACACCTGGTCGTGGAACGGCCATAGGAACTCCGAGCCCGGCGCCAGGCCGGCGTCGAGGAGCGCCTTGTGCGCGGACGGGTCGCCGGTGGCCGCGTACGACGGGTACGCGCGCAGGATCGACGGCAGGTACGTGAACAGGTTCGGGCCGTCCGCGCGCCACAACGTGCCCTCGGCGTCGATGCCGCCGTCGTACAGCTCGGGGTGGTTCTCCAGCTGCCAGCGGACGAGGTAGCCGCCGTTGGAGATGCCCGCAGCGTAGGTGCGGCGGGGCGAGTGCCCGTAGCGGCCGGCCACGACCTTCTTGGCGGCGCGGGTGAGCTGGGTCAGCCGGTCGTTCCATTCGACCATCGCGTCGCCGGGGCGCTTCCCGTCCTTGTAGAACTCGGTGCCGCTGTTGCCCTTGTCGGTGGCGGCGTAGGCGTAGCCCTTGGAGAGCGCCCAGTCGGAGATGGTGAAGTCGTTGGCGTACTGGCGGCGGTTGCCGGGCGGGCCTGCGACGACGAGGCCGCCCGTCCAGTGCTCGGGGAGCCGGATGACGAACTGGGCGTCGTGGTTCCAGCCGTTGTTGGTGTTGAACGTCGAGGTGTCCGGGAAGTAGCCGTCGATCTGGACGCCCGGAACGTGCGCGGGGTTCGTCGTCGCGGTGGACTGCAGGCCCGCCCAGTCGGTGGGGACGGTGTGCCCGGACGCGACCGTCCCCGCGGTGGTGAGGTCGTCGAGGCAGGCGGCGACCTGCTTCTGCGCGCCCGGAACCGTCACGCGGGGCGCGCACTCGCGGGCCCGCGCCTGCGCGGGGAGGGCGGCGGTGAGCGCGGCGGCGGTCAGGGCGGCGCCGGTGAAGGCGGTGGCGGTCAGGAGGCTGCGGACTTTCGGCATCCCGGCTCCTTCGACGGGTCCCCGGTGCGGGGACGGGTGCCGTCATGGTGGTGAGCGCCCGTGAGCGCGGCCACGTGCGCGGCCCACATATCCGGGCGCGGCGGCATGTGCCGGCGGCCGTGACCTGCACGTGATGTGGGTCACACCCGTATCGGCCGGCCGGAATGTGGGTGCGCCTCACATGGTCCGGTCTCCGGACGCGATTTAGCGTTCCCGGTCACGGCGGCCCGGAGTGGTCCGGGTCACCCCTAGGAACGCGAGGAGGGCGCATGGCCGGTCCCGTCCCAGGGGCCCCGGTTCTGGCGGCGCGGGGCCTGGTGAGGGAGTTCCGCGGCTTCCGGGCCGTGGACGGCGTCGACCTGGACGTCGCGGAGGGCTCGGTGCACGCGCTGGTGGGGCCGAACGGCGCGGGCAAGACCACGCTGTTCAACCTGCTCACCGGCTTCCTGAAGCCGACGGCGGGCAGCGTGCGGCTCGGCTCGGACGAGCTCGCCGGGCGCAGCCCCGAGCACGTCGCGCGGCTCGGGCTGGCCCGGTCGTTCCAGATCACCAGCCTGTTCGCGGAGCTCACCCCGCTCCAGCACGTCGAGCTGGCGCTGGCGGGCCGGACCGGGCTCGGCTGGCGGTTCTGGCGGTCCGACAAGGCGCTCGGGCGCTTCTCCGACCGCGCCGCCGAGCTGCTCGAACAGGTCGGCCTGGACGGTCACGGCGCGACGCCCGCGGGCACCCTCGCCTACGGGCGCAAGCGCGCGCTGGAGCTGGCGCTCGCTCTCGCGCTGGACCCGAAGGTGCTGCTGCTGGACGAGCCGACCGCCGGCATGGGCGTGGAGGACGTCGACCGCACCGTCCAGCTCATCCGGCGGGTGCGCGAGACCGGCGACCGGTCGCTGACCGTCGTGATGGTGGAGCACAACATGAGCGTCGTCTCCAGCCTCGCCGACCGGGTGACCGTGCTGCAGCAGGGACGGGTGCTCGTCGAGGGCCCCTACGCCGAGATCCGCCACGACCCGCGCGTGGTCACCGCCTACCTCGGAGACTCCAATGCTGCGCATTGACGGGCTGTCGGCCTGGTACAGCGAGGCGCAGGCGCTGCGCGACGTGTCGCTGCGCGTCGACGAGGGCGAGATCGTCACGCTGGTCGGCCGCAACGGCGCGGGCAAGACCACCCTCCTGCGCTGCCTCATGGGCCTCCACAAGGACGCCAAGGGGACGATCGAGTTCCTCGGCGAGGACATCACCGCGCTCGGGCCGCACAAGCGGGCCCGGCGCGGGCTCGGCTACGTGCCCGACGACCGCGGCGTCTTCGCGACGCTCTCCGTCGAGGAGAACCTCGCCCTCCCGCCCGTCGCGCGACCGGACGACGCCCACGAGCCGTGGTCGCTGGAGCGGGTGTACGAGACGTTCCCGCGGCTGCGGGAGCGGCGCCGGTTCCCCGGGACGAAGCTGTCGGGCGGCGAGCAGCAGATGCTCGCGCTGGCCCGGGTGCTGCGGACCGGTGCCCGGCTGCTGCTGTGCGACGAGCCCACCGAGGGCCTGTCGCCGCTGATCGTCCAGCAGATCGGCGCCATCCTGCGCGAGGTCAAGGCCGCCGGCGTCACCGTCCTGCTCATCGAGCAGAACGTGCACTTCGCCGCGACCGTGGCCGACCGCCACCACCTGCTCGCGGAGGGCCGCGTCGTGGAGTCGCTGGACAACGACGAGGTCCTCGCCCGCGAGGGCGAGCTCCTCGAATACCTCGGAATCTAAGAACCACCTCGGAACAGCAGGGAGAACCCCGATGACACTTGTGCGACGTTCGGCGGCGCTCGCCACCGCCGGAGCGCTGCTGGCCGGCTGCGCGGGCGGACCCGGCGGGGGCGGGGGCAAGATCAGCGACGGCAAGGTGGTCCTCGCCGTCCTCACCGACGAGTCCGGCGTCTACGCCGATCTGTCGGGCAAGAACGCCGTCGAGGCGGTGAGGATGGCGGTCGCCGACTACAAGGCGAAGTACGGCGGCAAGGCCGTCGCGAAGAAGATCGAGGTGGTGGACGCCGACCACCAGAACAAGCCGGACATCGCGAACTCCAAGGCGCAGGAGCTGTACGACCGGCAGAAGGCCGACCTGATCGTGGACGTGCCGACCTCGTCGGCGGCCCTCGCCGTCGCGAACGTCGCCAAGAACAAGAAGAAGCTGTTCATCGACGTCGGAGCCGCGTCCACCGCGCTGGAGGGGAAGCAGTGCAACAAGTACACCTTCCACTACGGCTACAACAGCTACATGCTGGCCCACGGGACCGGTAGCGAGGTCACCAAGGACGGCTCGAAGAACTGGTACATCGTCTACCCGGACTACGCGTTCGGGCAGGACATGCAGAAGACGTTCTCCGCGGCGGTGAAGGAGACCGGCGGCACCGTCGTCAAGTCCGACCCGACGCCGTTCCCGAACGACAACTTCTCGACGTTCCTGCTGAAGGCGCCCGGGATGAACCCGAAGCCGCAGGTGCTCGGCGCCATGCAGGCGGGCGGCGACCTCGTCAACCTCGTGAAGCAGTACAACGAGTACAAGCTGCGGGACAAGGGCGTCGGGCTCGCGACGGGCCTGATGTTCATCACCGACATCCACTCGCTCGGCCCGGACGCCCTCGCCGGGACGCGCTTCACCGACTTCTGGTACTGGAACGCCAACCAGGGCAACCGGGCCTGGGCGGACAAGTTCCAGGCCAAGACGGGCAAGCGCCCGACGGCCGTGCACGCCGCCGACTACTCCGCGGCCCTGCAGTACCTGGAGGCCGTGCAGCGCGGCGGCACCGACAAGTCCGACGGGGTGGTGAAGCAGCTGGAGGGCCACCAGGTCAACGACGTGTTCACCGCCACCGGGACCATCCGGGCGCAGGACCACCTCCTCGTCCACGACGCCTACATCGCGCAGGTGAAGCCCGGCTCCGAGGTCAAGGAGCCGTGGGACTACGAGAAGATCATCAAGACGATCCCGGCGGCGCAGGCGTTCCAGCAGCCCGACGCCGCCTGCAAGCCGTAGGGCGGCCCGGCGTGCTGCAACAGGCGTTCAACGGGCTGGTGGGCGGGGCGTTCTACGCCCTGCTCGCCCTCGGCCTGGCCGTCATCTTCGGGATGCTCGGCGTGGTCAACTTCGCGCACGGCGCGTTCTACATGCTGGGCGCGTTCGGCTCCTACGTCCTGCTGGACTCGTGGGGCGTGAACTTCTGGGTCGCGCTGCCGCTCGTCCCGGTCGTGCTGGGCGTGGCCGGGACGGTGCTGGAGCGGCTGTTCATCCGCCGCCTGGCGCCCCTCGACCCGCTCTACAACTTCCTGTTCACCTTCGGTCTCGCGCTGATCCTGCAGGACCTCGTCAAGCGGGAGTACGGCGTGCAGTCCCAGCCGTATCCGCGGCCGTCCGCGCTGGGCGGCTCCGTGGACCTCGGCCTGTTCACCTACCCGGCCTACCAGGTGTTCGTGCTGGCGGTGTCGGTCGTGGTGTGCGGGGCGGTGTGGGTCGTGCTGACCCGGACCCGCGTCGGCATGATCGTCCGTGCGGCGACCGAGCGGCCCGAGCTGACCCGCGCGCTCGGCATCGACGTGGGCCGCTGGGTGACGCCGGTGTTCGGGTTCGGCGTCGCGCTCGCCGCGTTCGCCGGCGTGCTCGCCGCGCCGATGCGGGCGGTCAACCCGCTGATGGGCTCCGACCTGATCATCACGGTGTTCGCCGTGGTGGTGATCGGCGGCCTCGGCTCGGTGTTCGGGTCGGTCGCCGCGGGGTTCGCGGTCGGGATCGTCTCGGCGCTCGGGAACTACTACGTGCCGTCGCTGTCGCAGACGCTGGTGTTCATCCTGATGGCGGCCGTGCTGCTGTGGCGCCCGGCGGGCCTGTTCGGAAGGGAGGAGGCACTGTGATCCTTTCCAGGCTGGCCGGGCGGCCGGTGCTGCTGGTCATCGGGCTCGTCGCGGCGCTGGTGCTGCCGTGGTTCGTCTATCCGCCGGTCGCGATGGACATCGCCTGCTGGGCGCTGTTCGCCGCCGCCGTGGACCTGCTGCTCGGCTTCACCGGGCTGCTGTCGTTCGGGCACGCCGCGTTCTGGGGGTCCGCCGCCTACGTGACGGGCCTGATCGCGGTCCACTCCGGGCTGCCGTTCCCGGTCGCGATCCTCGGCGGCGCGGCGTTCTCCGCGGCGCTCGCCGTCCCGATCGGGTTCCTGTCGGTCCGGCTGCGCGGCATCTACTTCGCGATGGTCACCCTGGCCTTCGCGCAGATGGTGTACTTCGTCGCCAACCAGTGGCGGGACGTGACGGGCGGGGAGAACGGCCTTCAGGGCATCCCGAGGGACTTCTTCGGCGTCGACCTGTCCGAGCCGTTCTACTTCTACTACGCGGGGCTGCCGTTCATCCTCGCCGGCCTGTTCGTCGCGTGGCGGATCGTCCGGTCGCCGTTCGGCCGCGTGCTGGTGTCCATCCGCGACAACCCGGCGCGTGCGCGCGCGCTGGGCTACAGCATCGACCGCTACAAGCTGCTGGTGTTCGTCCTGTCGGCGGCGCTGTCGGGGCTGGGCGGCGGCCTGTTCGCCATCGGCCACGGCTTCGCGTCCCTGGACGGCGTCTACTGGACGACGTCCGGGCAGGCCGTGATGATGGTCGTCCTCGGCGGCATCGGCACCCTGTGGGGAGGCGCGATCGGCGCCGCGCTGATCGTGGAGCTGAACGACTACCTCGCCACGGCCGGCTTCCAGGAGACCGGGATCATCACCGGCGCGATCTTCATCGTGGTGGTGCTGGTGTTCCGGCGCGGCGTCTGGGGCACCGCCCGGGACCTCCTCGCCAAGCGCACCGCGCGCCGCCGCCCCGACCCGGCCCCCGCCAAGGTCACCACCCCCGTCTGAGCCCCGACTCAACGACGACGCGCGGCGTGTACCCCGAGGAGGGCGCGCCGCGCGGCCGTGCGGGGGCGGTTCTCCTTGGATCGTTGAGCGTCAGGCGAGACGGCCGCCGCCGTCGACGTGCAGCACGGTCCCGGTGACGTAGGAGTTGTCGATGGCGTAGAGGACCGCCTTGATCAGGTCGTCCGGGCCGCCCACCCGGCGGGCCGGGTTGCGCTCGGCGACGCCCCGCAGGAACGCGTCCTTGCCCGCGCCGAGACCGTCCCAGGAGCCGGTGTCGACGATGCCGGGCGAGACCGCGTTGACCCGAACCGGGGCGATCTCCACCGCGAGCGCCTGGACCAGGAAGGCCAGCGCGCCGTTGGTCGTCGCCATCACCGTCCGCGCCGGGGCGGGACGCCAGGCGGCCACGCCGGAGAAGAAGGTGAACGAGCCGCCCTCGGCGACCTGTCCGGCCAGGTGCTTGGCGAGCAGCAGCGGCCCGATCACCTTCGCCGCGAACGCCCGCCGCACGTCGGCGAGGTCGAGTTCCGCGAGCGGCCCGTTGGCGGGCACCGCGGCGGTGGAGACCAGGTGGTCGAAGCGGCCCGCCGCGGTCGCGAGCGCGGCGATCGACCGCTCGTCGGCGAGGTCGACCGGGATCACCTCGGCCGGGCCGGGCAGCTCGCCGGCGGCCCTCTCCAGCTTGCGGACGTCGGGTCCGGCCAGGACCAGTTCGGCGCCGGCGGCGGAGACGGTACCCGCGAGCAGGCGGCCGGTATGCGAGCCGGCGCCCACGACGACGAGCCGCCGGCCGTCGAGAGCCGGGCCGTGAAGGATGGACATGAGGGAGCTCCTCTGCAGGTCGGGATCGGCCGGGAGGCGCCGTCCCGCGCCTCCCGGCCTGCTCCATAACTCTCGCCTGACCTGCATTGATTAGTCCAAGGCTTGTTTTCTACCACAGCGATAGAATCTGTTCATGGCAACGCTGCGGCAGCTCGAATACCTGGTCACCGTGGTCGACACCGGCTCGTTCACCCGGGCGGCGGAGCAGCTGCACGTCACCCAGCCCGCGCTGTCCCACCAGGTCAGGAGCCTGGAGACCGCCCTGGGCGGCCCGCTGCTCGAACGTCTCCCGCGCGCTGTGCGCCTCACGCCCCTGGGCCGCGCGGTCCTGCCGCACGCCCGCGCCGCGCTCGCCGAGGCCGTCCGGCTGGACGCCGTGGCCCGCCGCTCAGCGGGGCTGGACGAGGGCGAGCTGGAGGTCGCCGTGGTCTACTCCGTCAGCCTCGGCATCCTTCCGCCGGTCCTGCGCGCCTGGCGCCGGGGGCACCCGCGGGTCCGGATCCGGCTCCGCGAGTACCCGCACACCGACGACCTGCAGGCCGCGATGGCCGCCGGCCGGGCGGACCTCGCCGTCGGCCCCGCGCCGGCCGGCTGGGAGGGTCCCGTCCGCGAACTGGGCGTCGAGGAGTTCGCCCTCGTGCTCCCTGCCGACGACCCCCTCGCCGCGAGCCCGGCCGGCACCCTCGCACTCGCCGACCTCGCCGACCGCGCGTGGGTGCACTACTCCCCGGGGAACGGCCTGGCCGACCTGGTCGACCGCGCTTGGGCGGAGGCGGGCTTCCGGCCGCGGATCGCGGTCCGCGCCGAGCAGACCTCCGCCGCGCTCCTGCTGGCCGCCGGCCTCGGCCCCGCCCTGGTGCCCGCCAACATCATCCCGCCCGACTTCGACGGCGTCGCCCTCCGCCCGGACCCTTCGATCCGCCGTACGCTGACCGCCTATACCCGCACCCGGCCCGACCGTCTGACCACGGCCTTCACCGACCTCCTGGCCCGCCAGGCCCAGGTGGTCCCGCCGCATTTCCCGGCGGGCCGTCCTCCCGCGGGCCGGACGGCGGCGCCGTGACCGGGCCTGGGCGGGGCCTCAGCGGGAGAGGCGGTGGAGGCGGAGGGCCAGTTGGAGTTCCAGGGCGCGCTCGGGGGACTGCCAGTCGTCGCCGAGGAGGCGGGAGATGCGCTCCAGGCGCTGGCTGACGGTGTTGACGTGGATGTGCAGGCGCTCCGCCGTCCGGGACAGGCTGCCGCCGGTGCCGAAGTAGGCGTCCAGGGTCTGCACGAGCGCCGTGCCGCGCCGCTCGTCATAGCCGAGGACGGGTCCGAGCGTGCCGTCGAGGAAGCCGGGGACGTCCCGGCCGTCGCCGATGAGCAGGCCGACGAAGCCGAGCTCGGACGCGCCGGCGCCGTCCCCGCGGCGGCCGAGGGCGAGCAGCGCGTCCGCGCAGCGCCGCGCCTCGAGATGCGCCGCCGTGATCCCGGACGGCCCGCGCACCGGGCCCGCCGCGCCGACGGTCGCGGGGCGGCCGAGCGAGGCGCCGAGCTCCTTGGCGACGCGGCGGGCCGCGTCGCCGGCGCGGTCGCCCGGCAGCAGCAGGACGATCTCGTCGCCGCGCGCGGCGGCCAGGCCGCGCTCGACCGCCGCGAACGACGACGCCCAGAACGCGGCGCGCTGCCGGTGGTCGTGCGACTCGTACCGGGCGCACAGCAGCACGTGCGGCGCGGTCAGGTCGACGTTCACCCGCCGGGCCCGGACGACCAGCGTGTCCGCGTCCGTCCGCCGGTCCGACAGGAGGTCGTCGAGCAGCTCGCCGCGGACGCGGCCCTCCGCCTCGGTGACGCTCCGCTGGAACAGCACCAGCAGCGCGGTCACGAGCGCGGCCCGCTCCAGGATGCGCTGGTCGGCGCTGGAGACCTCGTCGGCGGTGCGCAGCACCAGCGTGCCGAGCATCTCGTCGCCGGTCGTCACCGAGGCGATCCACAGGTCTCCGCGCCGCACGGTGCGTCCCTGCGCGCGCGCTGAGTGCGCCGACGCCATCACGCCGGACAGCTCCTCGTCGCTCAGGGCCGCCGAGTCCTTGCCGGTCGTGGCCAGGTGCCGGCCGTCGGCGTCCAGGACGTGCAGGGTCCCGCCCAGCAGTTCGGTGACGACGGCCCCGACGTCCTCGACGCCGCCGCCGCGGACGACCACCGCCGTCATCCGGTCGTGCGCGCGCGCCGCCTGCTCGACGGCCGCGCTGCGGGCCTTGATGACCTCGTTGGCGGCGCTCAGCTCCTCCAACGCGGTCTGCGTCTCCTCCAGGAGGCGGGCGTTGTCGATCGCGACCGCCGCGTGCGCCGCCAGCGACCCCAGCAGCGCGACCTCCTCCTGGTCGAAGGGGCGCTCGCTGCGGTTCGCCGCCGTCAGCACCCCGATCACGCGGCTGCCCAGCCGCATCGGCACGCCGAGGATCGCGACGATGCCCTCCTCGGCCACCGCCGAGTCGATGAACCCGCGGTGCCGGAACTGCTCGTCGCCGAGGTAGTGCGCGCTCGTGTACGGCATCGCCGTCTGCGCGACCAGGCCCACCAGGCCCGCCCCCATCGGCAGCCGCAGCCGCCGGAACGCCGCCGACACCGACCCGTCGGTGACCCGCATGTAGGTCTCGCCGCGCTCGTCGTCGTTCAGCGTCAGGTACGCGATGTCGGCGCTCAGCAGCCGCCGGGCGCGCCGCGTGATCGCCTCCAGCACCGCGTCGAGGTCGCGGAGCCCGGCGAGGTCGCCCGCGGTGTCGAACAGCGCCGCGAGCTCGGCCTCCCGCCGGGCGTGCCGCCGCATGATCGACCGGACCCGCAGCGCGGCGAGCTTCGCCGCCTCCAGTTCGGCCAGCACGGTCGCCGAGGCGCCCTGTGCCCGTGCCTGCACGAGCGGCCCCTCGAACTCGACGGGGGACGCCTCACGGGCGAGGAGTTCGAGGAAGACGCCGCAGGTCATACGGGCCATTGTCAATGCGCCGTCCAGCCGCCGTCGAGTGCGAGGGACGCCCCGGTCACCATCGACGCGGCCGGGGAGCACAGGTAGCCGACCAGCGAGGCCACCTCGTCGGGCTCGATCAGCCGCTTCACCGCCGAGTGCTCCAGCATGACGCGCTCGACGACCTCGTCCGGGGCCATGCCGTGCGCGCGCGCCTGGTCGGCTATCTGGCCTTCCACCAGCGGGGTGCGCACATAGGACGGGTTGACGCAGTTGGACGTCACCCCATGCGGGGCGCCCTCCAGCGCGATCACCTTGGACAGCCCTTCGAGCCCGTGCTTGGCCGTCACGTAGGCCGCCTTGAACGGCGAGGCCCGCAGCCCGTGCACGGACGAGATGTTGACGATCCGCCCCCAGCCCCGCTCGTACATGCCCGGAAGCGCCTCACGGGCGAGCCGGAACGGCGCCTCCACCATCAGCCGCTGGATCCGCGCGAACACCTCCGGCGGGAACTCGTGGACCGGCGCCACATGCTGGACGCCCGCGTTGTTGACCAGGACGTCGATGTCCGCGGCGAGGCCGTCCAGCGCGTCCATGTCGGAGAGGTCGGCGTGCAGGGGGACCCCGCCGATCTCGTCCGCCGCCGCGCGCGCCGCGTCGCCGTCCACGTCCGCCACCAGCACGCGGGCGCCCGCCCCGGCCAGCAGCCGGGCGCAGGCGCGGCCGATGCCGCTCGCGCCGCCGGTGACCAGGGCTCGTTTCCCCGACAGGTCCAGCGCCTCGGACGTCCAAGCGGCGGGCCGGGGTGTCACGCTCGTCATGCGCAGAACCTACGAAGCGCCGCCGCGGGCTCCCATGTGGCCCCGGCACACAATCCCGTGGCGAACGGTATGGACGGCCCTTACAGCAGCCCGTTCCACATCTGCTCCACGACGAGCGACCACCAGCGGTCCTCGCCGTGGAAGGCGGGCGGGTCGACGGCGGCGAGCTGCTCCTGGATCTTCTCCACCACCGCGCCCGCCGCGTACGGGTCGAGTCCCCGCATCCGCTGCCGTCCGCGCGCGAGCAGGGCCAGCGACCGCGCGAGCTCCGCGGGTCCGGTGTTGACGAACCGGGTCTTCCCGGTGATCGGGTCCAGGGCCCACACGCGGCCGATGATGTGCGGCGGGCCGTCGGTCATCAGGCAGAGGATGCAGTGCCCGTCGCCGCCGAAGCTGACGAACGGGTCCAGGTTGACCATCGCCCCGGTCACCGGGCTGCGCCGCGTCCGCAGTTGCTCCGCGACGGGCTTGGCCGCCCACGCCTGGAAGATGTGCGGCACCTGCGCCGGCAGGCCCGCCGCCGCGAGCGTCGCCGCCTGCCCCGGCGGGACGCCGATGCGCTCCAGCTCGTCCCGCTGGTAGCGGCGGACGCCGTCCGGGCCGAACGCGGACGCCAGGACCCGGCCGAGCTGCGCGTCGTCCAGCGGGGGAGCCTCGGCGCCGCCCGGCACCGGGACGGGCGACGCCGCGGGCGGGACGGGCTGCCCCACCAGTTGCGCCATCATCGCCGCCTGCTGGGCGTTCGCCGCGACGGCCGCGTCCCGCTCCTTCCTGGTCTCCCCGTAGGGCCGCCCGAACGAGACGTCGGCGTGCGGGAAGGCGAAATCGCGCAGGAGCACGGCGCAGTAGCAGCCGGGCAGCCGGCACGGCTCGATCTCCGAGTACGCCGACGACACGCTCTCCGCGGGCACGCCGAGCCGCTGCAACTCCTCCCACACCTGCCAGAACGGGGCCGGGAGCCCCGGCCCCGACACCTTGGCGAGGTAGGTCTCCTCGCCGCTCGCGTCCCGGTAGGTGACCGTGAGGGTGTTGCCCGCCCCCACCGCGGGCCGTCCCGACCCTTCCGCGGCGGCGCCGGCCTGCCCGTGGCTCCCGTCGTACATCCCCGTGCCGCCCTTTCGCCGCATCCTCGTTCGTATTCGATCTTGGGGAGAGGCTAGCGTTGGGCGCGGCGTCCGCCGACCGGCGAGAGGGTTCCGATGGCCGAGATCACGCACCGCTTCATCGAGTCGCAGAGCGGCCTGCGGATGCATGTCGCCGAAGCGGGCGAGGGCCCGCTCGTGCTGCTGCTGCACGGCTTCCCCGAGTGCTGGTACTCCTGGCGCCACCAGCTCACCGCCCTCGCGGACGCCGGGTTCCACGCCGTCGCCCCCGACAAGCGCGGCTACGCCCGGACGGGCGGCCCCGCGGACCCCGCCCCCTACTCGATCCTGCACCTGGTGGGCGACGCCGTCGGCCTGATCGAGGCCCTCGGCCGCGACCGCGCCGTCGTCGTCGGGCACGACTGGGGCGCCCCCGTCGCGTGGCACACCGCGCAGATGCGCCCCGACAAGGTCCGCGGCGTCGTCGGCATGTCGGTGCCGCACCGCCCGCGCAGCTCCAAGCCGCCGGTCGCCGCGATGCGGCGGATGTTCGGCGACGGCTTCTACATGGTCCGCTTCCAGGAGCCGGACGCCCCCGAGGCCGAGTTCGACCGCGACCGCGCCGCCGCGTTCCGCCGGATGCTGTACGCCGCGTCCGGCGACGGGCCCGGCACGGCGCTGATCGCGCCGGAGGGCGGCGGGGTCCTGGACGCCTGCCCCGAACCGGAGAAGCTCCCCGGCTGGCTCACCGACGACGACATCGCCGCCTACGTCGCCGAGTACGCCGGCAGCGGCTTCACCGGGCCGATCAACTGGTACCGCAACCTCGACCGCAACTGGGACCTCACCGCCCCCTGGCACCGCGCCCCGATCAGCCCGCCCGCCCTCTACATCGCCGGCGACCGCGACCTCGTCGCTACGGGCGCCGTGCACGCGGTCGAGCACCTGTCCGACTTCGTGCCCAACCTCCGCGAGACCGTCTGGCTGCCCGGCTGCGGCCACTGGACGCAGCAGGAGCGCCCCGCCGAGGTCAACGAGGCCCTGATCGCCTTCCTGCGGGCCCTCTAGCAGGCCGGCCGGGACGCTTCGGGAGGCGCTCCATCCGGGTCCAGCCGTTCCAGCCGCGCTCGCGCATCAGCTCCAGCATCCGCTCCGCCCGCGGATCGGCCTCGAGCGCGAGGGACTCCAGCAGGTCGAACGGCAGGTGGTCGCCGACCGTCCCGCCGAACTCGGCTTGGCCTTCGGCGTACGCCTGCTCGAACAGGCCGGCCATGATGTCGGCGGCCTCCACCAGGAGCCGGTCGTCGCCCGGGTCCGCTTCGATGATCTCCGACAGCACCCGGTAGAGCCGGACGATGCGCGGATCCTCCAGCTGCGCGAACTTCCCGGGCATGAACGCGCGGACGCGGTCGGGCCAGCGGGCCGAGACGAGGATCCACCCGTCCCGCTCGCCCTCCACGATCCGCTCCGACACCCCGAGCTCCCGCAGCCGGTCGAGATAGGAGACGATCTCCGGCGGGAGCACCAGGCCGTCCCCGGCGGCGAGCCGCGCGATCTGCTCGCGGCTGCTCTCCAGCCGTGCGATCTCCTCGCGCAGGCGGTCGTCGATCCGCCGGACGCCCTCGGCGAACGACGCGGAGTCGGCCTCGAGCATGTGCCCGATCCGCGACAGCGGGACGCCCGCGTCGGCCAGCGTGCGGATCCTGATGAGGGACACGACCGCCGTCGCGCCGTACCGCCGGTACCCCGAGGCGTCCCGCTCCGGCTCGGGCAGCAGCCCGATCTGGTGGTAGTGCCGCACCGCGCGCACCGTCACACCGGCGTACGCGGCCAGTTGCCCGATCGTCAGCATGCTCCGATCCTCCCGCCGCCCCGTCAGGAGATCCTGCGGCGGTAGGTGATGCCGGCGAACACGTAGGCGACGACGAGGATGCCGGCGCACCAGGCGAGCGCCGTCCACAGGCCGCCGCCGACCGGACGCTGCGCGAGCAGGGCGCGGAGCGTGTCGACGATGGACGTCACCGGCTGATGCTGCGCGAACGCGCGCACCGGGCCGGGCATCGTGCCGGTCGGCACGAACGCCGAGCTGATGAACGGCAGGAAGACCAGCGGATAGGAGAACGCGCCCGCGCCGTCCACGCTCTTGGCGGCGAGGCCGGGGATGACGGCGATCCAGGTCAGCGCGAGGGTGAACAGGACGAGGATGCCCGTCACCCCGAGCCAGGCCCCCACGCCCGCGCCCGACCGGAAGCCCATGAGCAGCGCGACGCCGATGACGGCCGCCACCGAGACCGCGTTGGCCGCCAGCGAGGTCAGCACGTGCGCCCACAGCACGCCGGACCGCGCGATCGGCATCGACTGGAACCGCTCGAAGATCCCGCTCTGCATGTCCGTGAACAGCCGGAACGCCGTGTAGGAGATGCCGGACGCGATCGTGATGAGCAGGATGCCGGGGAGCATGTAGTCCACGTACGACGCCGTGCCGGTGCGGATGGCGCCGCCGAACACGTAGACGAACAGCAGCATGATCGCGATCGGTGTGACCGCCGTCGTGATGACGGTGTCCAGGCTGCGGGTGACGTGCCGCAGGGTCCGTCCGGTGAGGACGGCGGTGTCGCCCAGGAAGTGCGCGGTCATCTCTGCTCCTCGTCCACGGGGGTCCGGCCGTCCGCTCCGACGACCGCGAAGAAGATCTCCTCCAGGGAGGGCTGCTTCTCGACGTACTCGACCTCGGCGGGAGGCAGCAGCCGCCTGAGCCCGTCCAGGGTGTCCTCGACGACGATCCGGCCCTGGTGCAGGATCGCGATCCGGTCGGCGAGCTGCTCGGCCTCGTCCAGGTGCTGGGTGGTCAGCAGCACGGTCGTGCCGCCCTCGGCCAGCTCCTTGACGGCCTGCCACACCTCGATGCGCGCCTCCGGGTCCAGCCCGGTCGTCGGCTCGTCGAGGAAGACGACGGGCGGGTCCCCGATGAGGCTCATCGCGATGTCCAGGCGGCGGCGCATGCCGCCGGAGTACGTCGCCGCCTTCCTGCCGCCCGCCTCCGCCAGCGAGAACCGCCGCAGCAGGCCGTCGGCGATCCCTCCCGGGTCCGCGAGATGCCTCAGCCTGGCGACCAGGACGAGGTTCTCCCGCCCCGTGAGCACCCCGTCGACGGCGGCGAACTGCCCGGTGAGGCTGATGGACGCGCGCACCCTGGCGGCCTGCGTCGCGACGTCGAAGCCGTTGACCCGCACCGTTCCCGCGTCCGCCTTGAGCAGCGTGGACAGGATTCTCACCATGGTGGTCTTGCCCGCCCCGTTCGAGCCGAGCAGGGCGAAGACGCCGCCCCGCCGCACCTCGAGGTCCACGCCGCGCAGCACGCGCAGCTCCTTGTAGGACTTCTGCAAGCCCCGCACCTGGATCGCGGGCCCTTGGCCCTGATCGGTCGTCATGGCGGCCAGCCTGAAGGGTTGACGCTGCGTCAGGGTCAAGTCCGCGTGGAAATGTCGGAGGCGGCGCGTACGGTCGCGACGTGAACCGCACCGACCGTCTGTACGCCCTGGTTGAGGAGCTGCGGGCCTGCGCCCCGCGCCGGGTGAGCGCCCGCGAGCTGGCCGCGCGGTACGAGGTGAGCGTCCGCACGATCGAGCGCGACATCGGCGCTCTCCAGCAGGCCGGCGTGCCGGTCTACGCCGACGTCGGCCGGGGCGGCGGCTACACCCTCGACAAGAGCCGGACGCTGCCGCCGCTGAACTTCACCCCGGCCGAGGCCGTCGCCGTCGCGATCACCCTCGCCCGCGCGGGCGGCTCGCCGTACTCCCGGTCCGCCCGCACCGCCCTGCACAAGATCGTCGCCGCGATGTCGGCGGAGCACAGCGCCTCCGCCCGCGAACTCGCGGCCCGCGTCCGGTTCCTGATCCCCGCCGGGGACGACGACCCGGCGTCCGTGCCCGCCGTGCTGGAGGAGGCCGTCCTCAGCCGCCGGGTCGTCCGCCTCACCTACATCGACCGGGCGGGCGCCGAGACCGTCCGCGACGTCGAGCCCGTGTCGTTCACCGCGTCGAGCAAGGGCTGGTACCTGACCGCCTGGTGCCGCAAGCGCGGCGGCCGCCGCGTCTTCCGCACCGACCGCGTCCGCCGCGCCGTCCTGCTCGAGGAGACCGCCCCCGAACGGCTCGTCGAGGCCATGCACGAGGACGTCCCGTCCGACTACGTCGTCCGCCCTCTCGAATTCGTCTGACGGGCGTAACGTCCCGATCATGAGCGCGTCAGCGGAGCGGGTGCTCCACCTGCCGGAGAAGGACAAGCACGGCATCGTCCAGACGCTGTGCCGCCAGTACGTCTCCCCGGACGAGGTCCGTGACGACCCGCGCGAGGCCACCTGCAAGCGATGCCTGGAGATCCGCAGGGACGACGAGCAACGCAGATTCGACGCGGAGGAAGACCACTACGGCGAATCCCTCTGATCAGCCCCGCGCCCGCAAACGGCTGGAAGAGCGGCAAGACATCGACGGCTGAGGACGAGGTGCCCGGCGGCCCTTCCAGGCCTGACCGTCGCGGCGGTGAGGTTTAGAGGCGATAGGCGTAGAGGTGGTCGACGGGGCCGTCCTTGTCCCCCGCGTCGTCGACGTCCGCCTCGTCCTTGCAGAGGACGGCGACGAGCCCGTTCGCGGCGGCGGCGCCGG
Organism: Actinomadura sp. RB99; assembly: GCF_014706005.1. Classification (NCBI taxonomy): domain Bacteria; kingdom Bacillati; phylum Actinomycetota; class Actinomycetes; order Streptosporangiales; family Thermomonosporaceae; genus Actinomadura; species Actinomadura sp. RB99. The sequence continues at coordinate 47,051 of NZ_JABMCA010000043.1, forward strand.
AAAGGGGAACGCCCCCGTCGTTGGAGTTGTTGATGACCGCCGTCCAGCGCGGCCTGCCGGTCGCGGCGTCGAGGTTCACGAGCTTGCCGTCGACGGTGAGGGACACCGCCCCACCGGCGACGGCGGGAGAGGCATTGAGGGTCCCGTGCGGATCGGGAACGGGGGCCTGCCAGCGGGTCCCGCCGGTCGCGGCGTCGACGGCGACGGCGCCGGGGTGCTCGCCGTGGCCCGAGACGTACAGCAGCCCGCCGGAGGAGACCGCCGCGTTCTGCGCGTCGGGCACGGCGTCGTTCGTCCAGCGGACCTTGCCGTCCGACGCCGACACGGCCCGCAGCAGCGCATCGCGGACATAGAACACGCCGTCCGCCCCGATGGTGTGGCTGCGCTGGTTGAACCTTCCGTTGATCAGGGACGGGCCGTCGGACTGGCTCCAGCGGAGGTCCCCGGCCTTCGCGGTCACGCCGTGGAGGATGCCGTCGACGTCCATGGCGCAGGCGGTGCCACCGGTGATCGCCGGCACTCCGAGGAACAGGTCCGAGCCGCGTCCCACGCGCCACAGCTGCCTGCCGGTGGCGGCATCGAGCCCGTACAGGTAGCGCATGTTGCAGACGACGACACGTCCGCCGGCCGCCGAGGGCGGCGTGAGCCACGCGCCCGGGGAGAAACTCCAGACGAGCCGCCCGGTGGTGGGGTCGAGAGCCTGAAGGGTGCCCTTGCCGCCCGGCTCGTTGCGAACGGTGTAGAGGACGCCGTCGAGCACTTGCGGCGTGGTGGGTCCGTACTGCGAGGACGCGTCGTACTGCCCGTACGGTGACTCCCAGTGCTGGTGGCCCGCCGTGTCGAACGCGTACAGCTTCCCCTCGAACGACACGTAGAGCATCCCGCCCGACGCGGTCACGGAGTAGGGGAACAGGTCGTTGCTCGTGGAACCCGGCGTGACGAACCCGGTGTCACCTGTCTTGAACGTGTGCTTCCACACCGGTTTCCGGCCGCTCAGCTTGTTGGAGAGCACGCCGGCCGCGTCATCGCATGCCCCCGCCATGCCCGCGGCTCCGGCGAGCAACGCGGCTCGCAGGAGGGAGCGCCGCGAGAATCCTGTGTCCGCCATCCCCGACCTTGCCTCGCGCCAAAAGGAACGTCACAGGGTCCCGCACGCCGCTACACGTCCGGTATACGCGCACGCGTCGCCGCTGCGGCTGCTCCCTCCCGCGCCGACCGGGTCAAAACGATCAAGACTGAGATGACAGGTGGCTGAGGAGGTCGGCGAAGTCTCGGCGGGTGAGGGTGAGGTGCCCGGCGCCGGGGTCCTTGCTGTCGCGGACGCCGAGGCGTCCGCCGAGGCGTCCGCCGAGGTCACCGATCTCGACGCACTCGCCTTCGTTGGCGCCGCTGTGACTGCTCTTGCGCCAGTGGACTGGGGCGGTCATGGCCGCAGGTGGGCGAGGAAGTCGGCGAAGTCCCGGCGGGTGAGGGTGAGGTGCCCAGCGGCGGGGGCCTTGCTGTCACGCACACCAATGCGTCCGTCCAGGACGCTGATCTCGACGCAATTGTTCTCAACGCCGCCACTGTAAGTGCTCTTGCGCCAAAGACGCTGCGGCTCGGGGGTGTTCATGATTGCGACGCTACCTCGTCGATCAGAGCCAACGAAGCGGTTCTGCTCAGGGTTGCTGAGAGCAGCAGGTCAAAGATCTCGTTGTGAGCCGCGACCTCGTTCTCGTCCTCTATGAAGATGCTCCTGTTGAGTTGGTCGCCTACGGATACGGTGAGCCGTCCTGGCGGGCGTAGGGAGATGAGAGCGTACGGGGTAATGAGCCACAGATACGCGCTGGCCGTGCTGGGGAGCACACGTAGGTCGACGTGATCGAGCCGGGCGGCTTCGGCCAAGCGCCGGATCTGTGTACGGAGGATTGCGGGATCGCCTCCGACCCGGTTGCGGAGGACCGCTTCCGTAATGATCGGTATATAGCGAGGCGGATCGGGCTGTCTCAGTACCCGCTGGCGGGACAGCCGGAAGTCGATTAGCGCTTTGGCGTTGTGCTTGGCAGGTCCGACGGCGATGAGTTTCCGGGTGTAGTCGGGAGTTTGGAGCAGCCCGGGGACGATCAGGGGCTCGAAGTTGCGAATCTCGGCGGCGTCCTCTTCCAGGCTGGCCAGGTCGAGGGCGGCGGCCGAGATGCGGCCTTCCCATGCTCGCTCCCACGTCCCACGGCGGTGGGTGGCGAGGTGGAGGAGGGATTCGCGGAGAGGGCCGTCCTCGATGCTGTAGAGGTCGAGGAGGTCGCTGAGTTCGTCGGGGGCGATGGCCTGGAGGCCGTTCTCGACCATGCTCATCCAGCCCTGGGAGCGGCCGAAGCGGCGGGCGACGGTGGCGACGGTCAGGTTGTGGCGGTCGCGGGCTTTGCGGAGCGCCGAGCCGATCCGGCGCTGCCGGACCGTGGGGGCGTGACCGGAAGGCATCCTTCAAGAATGTCACCGAGCGTGTCGGACTGGTGACCGGTTGAACGTTCAGTCGGGAAACGTTCAGAGCCGGTACCGGGAGGCCGGCGAGCGGCGAATGTGGCGGGCGTTTCCGAATCGAGGGGAGGCGCATGATGGGAGCGCGCGAGAACAGAGGGACGGCCCCCGGCGGGCTGGTCGTGGTGAGCGCGCTCACCCTTCCGGGCGTCCGGCGATCCGTCGGGCACGCGCGGCGGTTCCTGCGGGACATGCTGCCTCCGGATCATCCCGGCCTGGACGACATGGTGACGGTCGTGAGCGAGCTCGTCTGCAACGCCGTCACGCACACGGCCTCCGGCGACGGCGGCCGGGTGACGGTCACCCTGCTGGCCGGGGGCGACCGCCTGCGGCTGGAGGTCGCCGACGACGGGGCGGGCGGCGGGCGTCCGCAGGTCAGGGCGGAGACGGGCGCCGAGAGCGGGCGCGGGCTGCGGATCGTGGACGCCTTGGCACGCGCTTGGGGATACCGGCCGGACGGGCCGGGCACGGTCGTGTGGGCGGAGTTCCGGTCGGCCGGCCGGAACTTGTTCGGAAACTCCGACAGGGGGCTGTCGCCGGACTCCCCGAGGCTGATTCCCGCAGCGTTCGAAGGAGGAGAAGGATGAGCATTCCCGCGTTCAACACCGTGGCGTGGTTCCAGATCGGCACCGACGCGCCGGAGGAGGCCCGCCGCTTCTACGGCGACATGTTCGGATGGAGGTTCACGTCCGACCCGCAGAGCGACGGCTACGACCTCGTCAGCTACGAGGGCGCCGAGGAGCCCGCCGGCGGTGTCGCGCACGTGCCCGACGCGTCCCAGAACCACGCGGTCTTCTTCGTCCTCGTCGAGGACGTGGACGCGGCGTGCGCGCAGGCCGAGAAGGCCGGCGGCGGGGTCGCCGTCCCGACCACGACGACGCCCGACGGCCTGCGGTTCGCGCACCTCCAGGACCCGTCCGGCAACCGCTTCGCCGTCTTCACGCCGCCCACGCCCTGACCGCGAGCACGGAAAAGGGCCCCGGGAGCACCCGGGGCCCTTTCGCCCTGCCCGCTGACGGCCGTCCGGCGGCCTCGGCGGTGATCGCGGCCTACACCTCCGCGATCACCCGCGAGGCCCGAACCTCAGCCACCGCTCACGGGCGGGCACGCCCGGCGGCCGGGAGGCCGTTTCGCCGCGGAGCGCCAGCGGAGCGGGGAAACGGCCTGGCGGCCGTGACGGGGGTTCCAGGGGGTCGCTCCCCTGGGAAATCACGCGTCTCCGCCGGTGTTGCTCTCGGCGCTGCCGACGCCGCCGGCGAAGACGTCGCTGACGGCGGCGTCGAGCCGGTAGCGGCGGATCGCCTCAGGCAGCGCCTCCGGCTTGATCTCGCCGTGCCGGGCCAGCCGGGTGAGCACCGCGAGGACGATCGACGCGGCGTCCACGTGGAAGAACCGGCGGGCGGCGGCGCGGGTGTCGGAGAACCCGAACCCGTCGGTGCCGAGGGAGGTGAAGTCCCCGTTCACCCAGGGCGCGATCTGGTCGGGTACGGCGCGCATGAAGTCCGATACCGCGACGATCGGCCCGGCGACGTTGTCGAGCGTCCGGGTGACGTAGGGGACGCGCTGCTCGGCGTCGGGGTTGAGGAGGTTCTGCTCGTCGCACTCGCGGGCCTCGCGGGCCAGCTCGTTCCACGACGTGGCCGACCAGACGTCCGCGGCGACGCCCCAGTCCTCGGCGAGCATCCGCTGGGCCTCCAGGGCCCACCGGCCGCCGACGCCGGACGCGAGGATCTGCGCCCGGGGCGGCTCCCCGTTGCCGGTGGAGACCTCCGGCGCGCTCCGGAACCGGTACAGGCCCTTGAGCAGGCCGTCGACGTCGAGGCCCTCGGGCTCGGCGGGCTGCTGGTAGGGCTCGTTGTAGACCGTCAGGTAGTAGAAGACGTTCTCGCCCTGCGGGTGCTCGTCGGACGAGCCGTACATGCGGCGCAGCGCGTCCTTGGTGATGTGCGCCAGCTCGAACGCCCAGGTCGGGTCGTAGTGGACGCAGGCGGGGTTCGCGGCGGCGAGCAGGGGGGAGTGGCCGTCGGCGTGCTGGAGGCCCTCACCGGTGAGGGTGGTGCGGCCCGCGGTGGCGCCGAGCAGGAACCCGCGGCCCATCTGGTCGCCGAGCGCCCACATCTGGTCGCCGGTCCGCTGGAACCCGAACATCGAGTAGAAGATGTAGACGGGGATCATGTGCTCGCCGTGCGTGGCGTACGCGGTGCCCGCGGCGATCGCGGAGGCCATCGACCCGGCCTCGCTGATGCCCTCGTGGAGCATCTGGCCGCTTTCGGCCTCCTTGTAGGAGAGCAGCAGCTTGCGGTCCACCGCGTCGTAGGTCTGCCCGTGCGGCGAGTAGATCTTGGACGTGGGGAACAGCGAGTCCATGCCGAACGTCCGGTACTCGTCCGGGGCGATCGGGACGAACCGGGCGCCGATGTTCTCGTCCTTGATCAGGTCCTTGAGCAGCCGGACGAACGCCATCGTGGTCGCGACGTTCTGCTTGCCGGAGCCCTTGCGCAGCTCGCTGTAGACCGGGTCGCCGGGCAGCTTGAGCGGCTTGGCGCGCACGACGCGCTTCGGCAGGAACCCGCCGAGAGCGGCGCGGCGCTCGCGCATGTACTGGATCTCGTCGGAGTCCTCGCCCGGGTGGTAGTAGGGCGGCAGCGGCGCCTCCAGGGCCGAGTCCGGGATGTCGAGGTACAGGCGGTCCCGGAACTCCTTCAGCTCGGCCTTGGTGAGCTTCTTCATCTGGTGGGTGGCGTTGCGGGCCTCGAAGTCGGACCCGAGCGTCCAGCCCTTGATGGTGTGCGCGAGGATCACGGTCGGCTGGCCGACGTGCTCGCGGGCCGCCTTGAACGCCGCGTACACCTTGCGGTAGTCGTGCCCGCCGCGCGACAGCTTGCGCAGGTCGTCGTCCGACAGGTGCTGGACGATCTTGCGGAGCCGGGGGTCGGCGCCGAAGAACTTCTCCCGGATGTAGTCGCCGGTCTCCACCGAGAAGGTCTGGAACTGCCCGTCGGGGGTGGTGTTCATCTGGTTGACCAGCACGCCGTCGACGTCCTGGGCGAGCAGCGGGTCCCAGTCGCGGCCCCAGATGACCTTGATGACGTTCCAGCCGGCGCCGCGGAAGAACGACTCCAGCTCCTGGATGATCTTGCCGTTGCCGCGCACCGGGCCGTCGAGCTGCTGGAGGTTGCAGTTGACGACGAAGGTGAGGTTGTCCAGCTCCTCGCGGGCGGCCAGGCCGATCGCGCCGAGCGACTCCGGCTCGCCCATCTCGCCGTCGCCGAGGAACGCCCACACGTGCGAGCGGGAGGTGTCCTTGATCTTGCGGTTGTAGAGGTAGCGGTTGAACCGCGCCTGGTACACCGAGTCGATCGCGGTGAGCCCCATGGAGACGGTGGGGAACTCCCAGAAGTCCGGCATCAGCCGCGGGTGCGGGTAGGACGACAGGCCGCCGCCGGGGTGCGACTGCTCCTGCCGGAACCCGTCGAGCTTCTCCTCGGGCAGCCGCCCCTCCAGGAACGCGCGCGCGTAGATGCCGGGCGCCGCGTGGCCCTGGATGAACACCTGGTCGCCGGACTCGCCGTGGTCCTTGCCGCGGAAGAAGTGGTTGAAGCCGACCTCGTACAGGGACGCGGCCGAGGCGTAGGTGGCGATGTGGCCGCCGACGCCGAGCTCGGGGCGGTTCGCCCGCGACACCATGATCGCCGCGTTCCACCGGATGTAGGCGCGGATGCGGCGCTCGACGTGCTCGTCGCCGGGGAACCAGGGCTCCGACTCGGGCGGGATGGTGTTGATGAAGTCGGTGCTCCGCAGCCCGGGGACCCCGACCTGCAGTTCCCGTGCCCTTTCCAGGAGGCGGAGCATCACGTAGCGGGCCCTGCCGCGGCCCTCGGTCTTGATGACCGTGTCCAGCGATTCCAGCCACTCCCGGGTCTCGTCCGGGTTGATGTCCGGCAGCTGGCTCGGCAGGCCGTCGCTGATGATCGAAAAGCGTTGACGTCCGGAAGCCACGGGATCCCCTCTGTGCTTGCCGTCTTTGCTGGTGGGGACCCGGCCGCCGTTCGGCGGTCCCGCGGTCCCCGGCGGAGGTGTCTCACCGCCTGGTCTCGTGATCCATCGTCGTCGTTCGTGACGGCTAACGCATCTCTACCAACCGGTAACCATTCTCCCCGGTCAACCGGGGTACGCACCTTTCGAGGAGCCGTTTTTCGACAGGAACGGAGGGGAGCCATGAAGGCGCGAATCGGGGACCGGCTGCACGTCCACGGCACCGTCGTGGGCCAGCACGACCGCGTCGGCGAGATCATCGAGATCCGCGGCGACGGCGGGGGCCCGCCGTACGTGGTCCGGTTCGAGGACGGCCACCAGACGCTCGTCTACCCGGGGCCGGACGCCGTCGTCGAGTCCCGCGAGGCCGCGGGGCACCCCGTCCGGTAGCGGACAGGGATACGCCCGCCCGGATCCGCGCGCGCCGGGATGCGTCCGGCGCCGCGGATCGGGTAGACCTGCGATCATGGAGAGCACCGTGGTCCGGGTGGCCACCGGTACACAGGAGGTCGTGCACGACATCACGGCCGAGTGCGAGCGGTTCGCCGGCGAGGCCGGCGGCGACGGCCTGCTGCACGTGTTCGTGCCGCACGCCACCGCGGGCATCGCGATCATCGAGCTGGGGTCGGGCAGCGACGACGACCTGCTCGCCGCGCTCGGCGACCTGCTCCCGGCCGACGACCGGTGGCGGCACCGGCACGGGTCGCGGGGCCACGGCCGCTCGCACGTCATGCCCGCGCTCGTCCCGCCGTACGCGACGCTGCCGGTGGTGGGCGGCCGGCTCGCCCTCGGCACCTGGCAGTCGGTGGCGCTGGTCGACCTGAACGTGGACAACCCGGATCGGCAGGTCCGGCTGTCCTTTCTCCGGGGATGACCGGGGCGAACGGGGGGATAGCCCCCTCCCGAGGGCCCGGGATGACCGTCTCTTGTCACCCTCTGTGGAGATCCTGTGACGACGGTCGCCGTGATCGGGCCAATGAGCCCACCAAAAGCCGGGAAGACACTTGCGCTAGGGGCCCTCACTTGTGTGGACTGTCCCGCAAACACCGCACGGGTGCGGACGGGCCGCCCGAGATGGCGCCTGGATACGAGACATGCGCGGGACACCGTGCGGACTGACGACAATGGGAGGACTTTCGTGAGCGCGACCGCGGGTCAGGCGCAGTCTGAGCGCAGCCTGGCCGAACGGCTCGGCCTCAAGCCGGGCCAGGTGGTGCAGGAGATCGGCTACGACGACGACGTCGACGAGGAGCTTCGCCGCTCCGTCGAGGCCGTCACGGGGACCGAGCTGGTCGACGAGGACTACGAGGACGTGGTCGACATCGTGCTGCTGTGGTGGCGCGAGGAGGACGGCGACCTGTTCGAGGGCCTGACCGACGCGATGATCCCGCTCACCGGCGGCGGCAACATCTGGCTGCTGACGCCGAAGGCGGGCCGGGACGGGCACGTGGAGCCCAGCGACATCGGCGAGGCCGCGCAGACGGCCGGGCTGTCGCAGACGAGCAGCGTCAGCGCCGCGAAGGAGTGGTCCGGAACGCGGCTGGTCGCGCCCAAGGTCCGCAAGTAGCCGCGCGGCCCCGGGCGTCCGCCGAGGCGGCGGGCGACCGGGCCGTCCGGCTCCGGCGGCGGGTGGCAGACTGGGCCCGTCCCCACGCCCGTGGGGGCGCCCACACCCCCGCCCGGGCGGGGACGATCCGCGGGAGAGGCTTTGTCGGTTGAGGTAGGCGACAGCGCACCGGACTTCGAGCTGAAGGACCAGCACGGCACACCGGTGAAGCTGTCGGACTTCCGGGGCGAGAAGACCGTCGTCCTGGTGTTCTATCCGCTGGCGTTCAGCGGCGTGTGCACGGGCGAGCTCTGCCAGATCAGGGACGAGCTGCCCACCCTCGGCGGCGACGACGTGCAGGTGCTGGCCGTGTCGGTCGACTCGGTGTTCGCGCTGCGCGCCTGGGCCGAGCAGGAGAAGTACCAGTTCCCGCTGCTGTCGGACTTCTGGCCGCACGGCGGGACGGCGCAGCGTTACGGCGTGTTCGACGAGGAGAAGGGGCTCGCGCTGCGCGGCACCTTCATCATCGACGCGCAGGGCGTGGTCCGCTGGAAGGTCGTGAACGCCATCCCGGACGCACGCGACCTGGACGAGTACCGCAAGGCGCTCGCCGGACTCTGAGCGAAACGGGCCGGTCCCGGCCGTGCGGCGGCGTCCCGCGGCCGGTTCCGGTCCCCGCACCCCTGGAGGTGTGATGCCCTGCTTCCGCTGCGGGGCGCGGCAGACCGACCCCGTGCGCGGGGCGAGCCCGTGGAGGCGCGGTGTCCGGGCGGACCACCAGGTGCTGGTCTGCCCCGGCTGCCAGACCGCCCACGACTGGGCGGACGATCTCGACCGCTGCGCGGTCTGCGGCTCCGCCGCGCTGGTCTGCCGGCTCGGCGAGGTCGAGTGCCGCGACTGCGGCCACACCCGGGAGGCGGTCCGCGACGATCCCCGCCCGGCCGACCTGGTGCCGTCGAGCGCGGGACGCCGGGACGACCGCGGGCTGTCGGAGGAGGTCGCGGCGGCGCTGAGCCGCGTCCTGCGGCGCGGCCCGGCCGGCTGACCGGCGGGCCTCCGGTGAGCGGCCGACCGGCTGACCGGCGGGTCTCCGGCGAGCGTCCGGCGGGCCGACCCGAGGCCGACTGGCGGGAGCCCTGCGGATGGCCGCCTCCGGCCATCCGCGCGGTCCGGTCACACACCGTGGTCGCCTCCCAGAGCATTCCAGGGCATTTCCGGGCTTGACGCGGTATTTCGCCTGCTGGCACGCTGCGCGAATGCCGATCATCCTGCTGCGGCTGGCGCACCGCGTGGCGGCGCGGTCCTGGCGCGCGCCCGCCCTGGTGCTGCTGGCGGCGTTCGGGGTCGGCTGGCTGCTGATCGCGGTGTTCGAGAAGCCCGGCGCCGAGATCAAGCGGCCCTGGAACTACATCTGGTACTTCGTCGTCAGCGGCACCTCCACCGGTTACGGCGACCTCTACCCGTCCTCGACGGGCGGCCGGATCGGCGGCGTGCTCGTGATCGTGGCCGGGCTCACCGCGGGGCTCGTGCTGTTCGCCGAGCTGACGCTCTGGATGGCGAGGGGCAGGACGATGCGGGCCAACGGCCAGGCGCAGTTGCACGTCAAGCGGCACATCGTGGTCGTCGGGTACGAGCGGGACGGGCTGCGCGCCATCATCACCCAGCTGCGCGCCGACCCGGCGTTCGCGCGTACCCCGGTTGTCACGGTCTTCTGGCCAGGCGAGCTGACCGGCGAGAACCCCGACCCTGAGCTGTACGACGTGGTCGCCTTCGACGACACCGCCTACCAGAGGGCCTGCCTGGAGGCGGCGCGGACGGTCGTGGTGGTCGGCCGCACCGACGACGAGACCGTCCGGGTGATGCTGGGCGTCTCGGCCTACCTGCGGCGGCACGGGGAGCCGCCCGTCCACCTGCTGGCGGGCGTGCACGACGGCGGCCGCCGCGCCGAGATCACCGAGGCGCTCGCCCTCGTCGGCCCGGACATCGAGCCGGTCGACATCGACGACCCCGCCGTGGTCGCCGTCGCGATCCGCAACCCGGGCGTCGCCGCGATCTACCACAACCTCGCCAGCACGCTCGACGCCGACGGCACCCTGTACCGCGTGGACGTCCCCGAGGGCGCCGGCGAGTGGCCGCGCCTGGACGTGGCGATCTTCCTGTTGCGCCGCGGCAGCACCCTGCTCGCCGTCGGCGAGTCGCACCGTCCGAACGCCCGGTTCCGGCTGACGTCCGACCCGGGCGAGCTGGTCCGCGGCGGCCAGTCCCTGGCGGTCGTCGCCCCCGACCGCCCCCAGATCCCCTGGCACGAGCTTTAGCCTCCGGCGATTGCGTCCTCAGCCCCGCACCCGCCCGCACTGGACCGTCCCTGACCTCAGCCGTCGCGGACCGGAACCTGGCGATCGCGTGCGAAGCCGAGTTCGAGCGTGCGAGAACTTGATCGCGCAGCGAGCCCCCAGGGCGAGTCGGAGCGATGCAGCGATCGCACGCATTGCCCGCCGAAGGAAGGCGCCCAGCGCCTGACGCCAAGGGCAATGCAAAGGACCAGGAGAGCGCCCCTCGCGCCCGCTGGGGGCGCTCTCCCGGCCGCCGCGGTGCGCGCGGCCCGAGGCACAGGTCAAGCCCCGGGGCCTCCCCGCGCGCCCGCGGGGTCTCACGCCGCCTGGCGGTGGTCGGCGTCGAGCAGGTGGTAGAGCAGGAGGAGCTGGGTGATGGCCAGGGGGTCGCTGGTGCCGGCGTCGCCCAGGCGGCCCAGGGCGTCGGGGTCGGGCAGGCCGGCTCCCGCGCGGGCGCCTAGGCGCTCCCAGATGGCCTTCTTCACCACTTGGGACTCCTCGGGCGAGACGTAGCCGTGCACGTGCAGGGCGTCGACGGGACGCCCGTCGTCGTCGCGGTGCAGGCGCAGGTGCAGCAGCTTGTCGGCGTCGCCGGACGCGCCGTCCAGCACGTCGGCGAGCTCGGGGTGGTCGATCGTGGGGCGCAGCAGCAGCTCGGCGGACAGCGGGGTGCCGGGCGGGTCGAGCCGGCCCTCGACCGGCGCGAACCGCACGACGATGTCGGCGTACTTGCGCTGCGGCCGGATGTAGGCGGCGCTCTCCGGCTCGCGGCGGGCGAGCTCGGCCATGACCTGCTCGGGGCTGTAGCCGCGCTTGTCGCAGTCGCGGCGGACCTTCCAGGAGTGCCGGAGCGGCTCGGGCGGGTCCAGGTAGACGGTGATGTCGAAGCAGGCGCGGGCGAGCCGGGTGTGCAGGGGGAGCAGGCCCTCGACGATCACGAAGTCGCGCGGCTCGACCAGTTCCGGCCGGACGAGCTCGCCGGTGGCGTGGTCGTAGACGGGCTTGAGGATCGGCTCGCCCATCGAGAGCAGCTGCAGGTGCTGCTCCATGATGTCGATGTGGTTGCAGTCGGGGTGCAGCGCCGTGAACGGCTTCCCGGCGCGCTCGGCCCGGTCGTAGCGGTGGTAGTCGTCGACGCAGACGGCCGTCATCCGCTCGGCCCCCAGGCACCGTACAAGCCCCCTGGTCAGTGTGGTCTTGCCCGCGGCGCTGTCTCCGGCGATGGCGAGCATGACGGGGCGGCGGCCCGACCCGCGCGCCCGGAGCATATGCACGATCCGATGGGGCACCTTGCTCCTCCGTCCTGCGGAATCCCGTTTTCGACAGGGAGAGTACGGCGGTCGCGGCGCGGGTGCGTCCCCCGGTCGGGTGAGAGCGGGGGTGAGATGGCGGGAGGCCCGGCCGCAGCGGGGCTACTGGTGAGTAGCTTCGGGTTGTTATCGTGCCGGAATGGGCGCCCCCGTACGCGTCGTCCTGGTGGACGACCACGAGATGATCCTCGCCGGACTCCAGGCGATGCTGGCCGGATTCGCCGGGCGGGTGCGCGTCGTCGGGCAGGCGGGGACGGGGGAGGAGGCCACCCGCCTGGTCACCACGCTGCGCCCCGACGTCGTCCTGCTGGACGTGCGGCTCGGCCCCGAGAGCGGCCTCGACCTGTGCCGGCTGCTCACCGGCCGCGTCCCCGAGGCGCGGGTGGTGTTCCTGTCGGTCTACGACGACGAGCAGTACGTCTTCGAGGCGCTGCGCGCCGGGGCGGGCGGCTACCTGCTGAAACGGGTGGACGGCCCGGAGCTGGTGCGCCGCCTGGAGGAGGTCGCGCAGGGCGAGACCGTCGTCGACCCGACGCTCGCCGGGCGGATGGCGGTGACGGCGGCCCGGCTGACCCGCGGCGAGTTCTGGCCCGGCGCGAACCGGGGGCTGACGCAGCGCGAGAGCGAGGTGCTGTCGCTGCTGGTCGGCGGGCTGTCCAACAAGGCGATCGCGGCCCGGCTGGTGCTCAGCGAGGAGACGGTGAAGAGCCACCTGCGGGCGCTGTACCGCAAGCTCGAGGTCACCGACCGGTCCGCGGCGATCGCGGTCGCGCTGCGCGAGGGGCTGTTCCGGTGACGCCGCCGTCGCCGGCCTCACCCGCGTCGCCGGCCTCACCGGCGGAACTGCTCGCCGGGCGCGGCAACGACCTGCTCATCCGGATCGTGGCGGTGGCCTGCTCGGACCGCGAGCTGCCGCGGATGGCCGAGGAACTGGCCGGGCTGGTCGTCCGCTCGGCGCGCGCGCTGACGTTCTGCGACGTCTACGTACTGGACGACGAGGAGCGGGCGCTGGAATGGTCGGCGGGCCCGGCCGTCCCGCTGGGGGAGGGCGACGTCGGCTGGGTGGCCGCGCACGGTCGTGCCCGCGCACACACGGACGGACGAGGCGTCGCGATCCCCGTCCGCAGCGGGAACACCACGATCGCGGTGGTGGACGTCCGCTCCGCAGGCCCGTGCCCGGATGACGACGTCGCGCTCGTCACCGCGCTGGCGGAGCTGTTCGCCCCGGTGCTGTGCTCGTGCCGGCGGCTGCGGGCGGCCCGCGAGCGCGAGCACGCCGCCGAGCGGTTCGCCGAGCGGGCCGTCGAGGCGCAGGAGGCCGAGCGGTCCCGGCTGAGCCGGGAGATCCACGACGGCATCGCGCAGCGGCTGGCCAGCCTCGGCTTCCACCTGTCGGCGGCCGAGCGGGCGCTGCCCGAGCACCATCCGGAGGGGCTCGCGCAGATCATGGTCGCGCGGAAGCTGTGCGAGCTGGCGGCGGCGGAGACGCGCGCCGCGATCGGCGGGCTGCGGCCGCCCGTGCTGGACGACCTCGGCCTGTCCGCGGCGCTGGCGACGCTCGCCCGCGAGGCGGGGGACGGCCCGGGACCGTCCGGCGTGATCGACGTCAGCGTGACAGTGGAGGGCGAGCTGGAGGAGGAGCTGCCCGACCACGTGCAGACCGCGCTGTACCGGATCGCGCAGGAGGCGGTCGGCAACAGCCTGCGGCACGCGTCGGCGACGTGCGTGGACCTGCTGCTGGAGCACGCGAGCGACCGGGTCCGGCTGAAGGTCACCGACGACGGCACGGGGTTCGCGGTGCGCGAGGTGTTCGCGCAGGGCGCGCGCGCGGAGCGGACCCGGCGCACCGACTCCTACGGGCTGCGCGGCATGCGCGAGCGCGCCGAGCTGCTGGGCGGCCGCGTCACCGTCACCAGCCGCCCCGGGGTCGGCACGACCGTCGAGGCGGTCATCCCCGTCCCGGGCCGCGGCCGCACCGGGCGCGCTACTTCCGGCTGAGCACCCGGAAGGCGATGCCGGCGGCGGTGAGCCGCGCGATCAGCGCGTCGCCCATCGCGGTGGCCGTGGTCACCTGCCCGGCCGTCTTCGGCAGGTCGTCGTGGGCGAGGCACAGCGCGGACTGCGCGAGCATCTTCGCGGTCTCGCCGTAGCCGGGGTCGCCGCCCGCGACCTCGGTGACGACCCGCCTCCCGCCGCCCTCGCCGACGAACTTCACGCTGAACCAGTTGCGGGCGCGGCGCTCCGGGGACGGACCCTCGCCCGGCGCGCGGAGCCGCAGCAGCAGCGACCGGGTGGGCGGGAGCTGCGCGAGCGCGAGCAGGGCGCCGGAGCCCACCGCCATCCCGGCGGCGACGGGCAGCCGCTTGACCGCCAGGTAGTGGCCGTAGGAGAAGTCCGGGCCGTACCGGTCGAGCGCGGCGGCGGACCGCGTGACGATCTGCGGGTCGATGGTCGGCAGCGGGAGCGTCCAGCCGCCGCCGACGCGGGCCCGCGGCGCGGGCCGCCGGGAGATCCTGACCCGCCGGCCTTCCGGCCGCCCCTCGGCGCGGCGCCGCTCGCGCTCGGCGCGCACCATGCCGGTCACGTCGGCGAAGATGCCGACCGCGGAGGCGATCGTGCCGCCCGACGCGTCGCCGTGCACGCGCAGGAACCCCTCGACGTGCAGCGGGACGCCCTCGGGCAGCTGCTTCACGGTGAAGTAGGCGCCGAGGTCGTGCGGGATCGAGTCGAACCCGCAGGCGTGGATGATGCGGGCGCCGGAGCGGACCGCCTCGTCGTGGTACTTGAGGTACATGCGGTCGACGAACGTGGGCTCGCCGGTGAGGTCGACGTAGTCGGTCCCGGCGCGCGCGCACGCCGCGACCAGAGGCTCGCCGTACTGGACGTACGGGCCGACCGTCGTGATGACGACCTTGGCCGACCTCGCGATCTCCTCGATGGAGGACGGGTCCGTGGTGTCGGCGTGCAGCAGCGGCAGGTCCGCGCAGGCCGGGTCGATCGCGGCGGCCCGGTCGCGGACGGCGGCGAGCTTGGCCTGGTTGCGTCCGGCCAGCGCCCAGCGCGTGCCCGGGTCGGCGTGCCCGGCCAGGTACTCGGCGGTCAGGGCGCCGGTGAAGCCGGTGGCGCCGAACAGCACGATGTCGTACGGACGGTCGGTGGTCATGGCCGCACCTCTCCCGGTACCGAGCGTGGATCTGTACCGAACATGATTCTGTCGTGTCACCTCCCCGCCATGGCGCCTCGTGCCGCCGGTGTGAGCGACTGCACTCGGATTCTTCGCGTGCGCGACCCATGCCGTGTATGCCCTAGTGTTGGCCCCTACGAAAAGAGGGGGATGGTGGCGTGATCGGGCTGGCCGTGGCGATGGACGCCGGCGCCGTGCTCTGCCTCTGCTGGTCCCTCCTCGGCGTCCTGCGTCCGGCGGCGGTGCCCGGCGGCGGGGACGGCGGGCGGTCCGTGGCCGTCGCGCTGATCGGCGTGAGCCTCATCCTGCTGTCGGTGCCCCTGTGGAGCCTGCCCTAGCCGGGGCCGCCCATCCGGGCGCGTCCAGCAGGTGCCGGACGAACAGCAGCGTCGTCGGGGTCGGCGCCGCGCCCGCGACGGCGTGCCACGGGCGGTCGAGGGGCATCCCCGGCGCGCCGACCACCACGAGCCGCCCCGCGGCCAGCTCCGCGCCGACCGCGTCCCGCGACACCAGCGCCACCCCCAGCCCGGCCGCCGCGCCCGCGATCACCGCGCCGTTCGAGCCGAGGACGAGCCGGGGCGGCGCGACCTCCCGCTCGGCCAGGTAGGCGTCCGCCGACGCCCGCGTCCCCGACCCCGGCTCGCGCATCACCCACGGCGTCCGGGCCAGGGAGAAGCCGTCGGCGACCGCCGGGGCGCCGACCACCACCAGCTCGTTCGGACGCGTCGCCAGCACCGTCGCGGCGGCGTCGGCCGGCGGGCGGCCCGCGAGGACGAGGTCGGCCTGGTGCGCGGCGAGGCTGCTCCACACCTGCCGCCGCGGCCCCACCTCCAGCGCCAGCTCGACGTCGGGCCAGCGCGTCCGGAACGAGGCGAGCAGCTCAGGCAGGACCTGGTCGGCGGCGGTCGTCACCGCCGCCAGCCGCAGCGGCCCGCGCCCTGGATCGGCCGCGCCCCGCGCCGCCGCCCGCCCCTCCTCCAGCAGGCCGAGCACCTGCCGCGCGTACCCGGCGTACACGGTCCCGGCCGGGGTGAGCCGGACACCGCGCCCCACCCGCCGGACGAGCGGGACGCCGAGGTCGCGGGTGAGCGCGGACACCGCCGCCGACACCGCCGACTCCGTCACGTACAGCCGGAGCGCCGCCGCCCGCACGGACCCGGTGTCGGCGAGCGCGACGAACGTCCGCAGCCGCGCCTCCGTCACGTCCCGCCTCCTCGTTCAAGTGAATGCTTGATGGTCACCATAGAACACTTGATGGACAGCGCAAGTGTCGGGAGGCGAAGCTCGACGCGTCACGGTTCCACGTGGCCGGAACGCGGCGCTCCGCCCCCATTCCCCTGGGCATGCCGTCCTTTCGCGGGACGGAGCCGCCGCGTCCCGCCCAGCACGCGAAGGAGATCGGCGATGAGTTCGGGCAGATGGTCGGCGGGCGTGATCCCCTATGCGGAGATGGGCTACTGGAAGCCCGACTACGAGCCGAAGGACAGCGACGTGCTCGCCGCCTTCCGGATCACGCCGCAGCCGGGCGTCCCGCCGGAGGAGGCCGGCGCCGCCGTCGCGGGCGAGTCGTCCACCGCCACCTGGACGGTCGTGTGGACCGACCGGCTCACCTCCTACGAGAACTACCAGGCCAAGTGCTACAAGGTGGAGCCGGTCCCGGGGCAGGAGAACCAGTTCATCGCCTACATCGCCTACGACCTCGACCTGTTCGAGGAGGGGTCGATCGCGAACCTGACGTCGTCCATCATCGGGAACGTCTTCGGGTTCAAGGCGCTGAAGGCGCTGCGCCTGGAGGACATGCGGATCCCGACCCACTACGTGAAGACGTTCCAGGGCCCCGCGCACGGCATCGTCATGGAGCGCGAGTACCTGGGCAAGTTCGGGCGCCCGCTGCTCGGCGCGACCGTCAAGCCGAAGCTCGGCCTGTCGGCCCGCAACTACGGGCGCGTCGTCTACGAGGCGCTGCGCGGCGGCCTCGACTTCACCAAGGACGACGAGAACATCAACTCCCAGCCGTTCATGCGCTGGCGCGACCGGTTCCTGTACTGCATGGAGGGCGTCAACCGCGCGCAGGCCGCGACGGGCGAGGTCAAGGGCCACTACCTCAACGTCACCGCCGCGACGATGGAGGACATGTACGAGCGCGCCGAGTTCGCCAAGGACCTCGGCAGCGTCATCGTGATGATCGACCTCACTATCGGGTACACGGCGATCCAATCGATGGCGAAGTGGGCGCGCCGCAACGGCGTCATCCTGCACCTGCACCGCGCCGGGCACTCCACCTACACGCGGCAGAAGAACCACGGCGTGAACTTCCGCGTCATCGCCAAGTGGATGCGGCTCGCCGGCGTCGACCACATCCACGCCGGGACGGTCGTCGGGAAGCTGGAGGGCGACCCCAACAGCGTCCGCGGCTACTACGACACCCTCCGCCTCGACCACGTGCCCGCCGACCCCGTGAAGGGCCTGTACTTCGACCAGGACTGGGCGTCGCTGCCGGGCTGCATGCCGGTCGCGTCCGGCGGCATCCACGCCGGGCAGATGCACCAGCTCCTGCACTACCTCGGCGAGGACTCGATCCTGCAGTTCGGCGGCGGGACGATCGGCCACCCGATGGGCATCGCCGCCGGCGCCACCGCCAACCGCGTCGCGCTCGAAGCGATGATCAAGGCGCGGAACGAGGGCCGCGACTACCTCACCGAGGGCCCCGACATCCTGCGCGCCGCCGCCAAGAACAGCCGCGAGCTGGACATCGCCCTGTCCACCTGGGGCGACATCACCTTCACCTACGCCTCCACCGACACCCCCGACGCCGTCGAGACCGCTGTGTTCTCGCCGACCCCCTGACGGGACCCACCCCCAACCTCGGAGCGTGTGACATGCGGATCACCCAAGGCACCTTCTCCTACCTGCCCGAGCTGACCGACGAGGAGATCACCAAGCAGGTCGCCTACGCCCTGGACCAGGGCTGGCCCTGCTCGGTGGAGTTC
Organism: Actinomadura sp. RB99; assembly: GCF_014706005.1. NCBI lineage: Bacteria > Bacillati > Actinomycetota > Actinomycetes > Streptosporangiales > Thermomonosporaceae > Actinomadura > Actinomadura sp. RB99. The sequence goes on from NZ_JABMCA010000043.1 coordinate 64,963, forward strand.
ACCGACGACCCGCACCCGCGCAACTCCTACTGGGAGATGTGGGGGCTGCCCATGTTCGACCTCGCCGACCCCGCCGGCGTCCTGTACGAGGTGAAGGAATGCCGCAAGGCGTACCCGAACCACTACGTCCGGCTGAACGCCTACGACGCGAACTACGGGCGCCAGACCACCGCGCTGTCGTTCATCGTGCAGCGGCCGCCCGTGGAGCCCGGCTTCCGCCTGGACCGCGAGGAGACCTCCGACCGGCGCATCCGGTACACGCTGCACTCCTACGCGACGGACCGGCCCGAAGGCGAGCGCTACGGGGACCCGCGTTGAGCGACCGTCCCGGATTCGGCATGCGACCCTCCGAAAACGGCTCCCCGGCGGCCCCACCCCAGGCTCCCGCCGCCGGGGAGCCGGCCCCGCCGGCCCCGTCCGCCCCGCCGCCGACGCTGCCCCCCGGCGCCCGCGTCGACCTCGCCAAGGAGCGCGCCGACTCGCACGCCGACGAGGTCCTGGACGCCCTCGACGCCGAACTCGTCGGCCTCGCCCCGGTGAAGACCCGCATCCGGGAGATCGCCGCGCTGCTGCTGGTGGACCGCGTCCGCGCGCGCTTCGGCATCGACTCCGGACGCCCGAACCTGCACATGTGCTTCACCGGCAGCCCCGGAACCGGGAAGACGACCGTCGCGGTCCGGCTCGCCGAGCTGCTCCACCGGCTCGGCTACATCCGCAAGGGCCACCTCGTCTCCGTCACCCGCGACGACCTCGTCGGCCAGTACGTCGGCCACACCGCGCCGAAGACGAAGGAGGTCCTCAAGCGGGCGATGGGCGGCGTCCTGTTCATCGACGAGGCGTACTACCTGTATCGGGCCGAGAACGAGCGCGACTACGGGCAGGAGGCCATCGAGATCCTGCTCCAGGTCATGGAGAACCAGCGGGACGACCTCGTCGTCGTCTTGGCCGGCTACAAGGACCGCATGGACTCCTTCTTCTCGTCCAACCCCGGCATGAGCTCCCGCATCGCCCACCACATCGACTTCCCCGACTACAAGCCGGACGAGCTGGAGGCGATCGGGCACCTGATGATGGAGCGCGAAGGGTACGTCCTGGCGCCGGAGACCCAACCCGTCTTCCGCGACTACCTCGACCGGCGCCGCGTCCAGCCGCGCTTCGCCAACGCCCGGTCCGTCCGCAACGCGATCGAGCGCGCGCGCCTCCGCCACGCCAACCGCCTCCTGGCCGCCGCAGGAGAGGTGGACCGCGCCGCCCTGACCACCTTGGAACCGGACGACTTCCTCACCAGCCGGGTGTTCCAGTGACGGCGGACGGCGGGTGAGACGCCGATCACAGTGAATCAAGGGATTCGCCTCCGCATGTCCTAGTGTTGAGACCATCGACATGGAGATGTGGGGGAGAAGTTGCTGAACCCTGAGGATCTGTACGAGCTGGACACCGACCTGCCGGAGATGACCGGCCCGGTGCTGCTGCACAGCCTCGACGGCTTCGTGGACGCCGGATCCACCGGGCAGCTCGTGCGCGAGCACCTCCTGGAGGCCTTGGAGCACCGCGTCATCGCCCGCTTCGACGTCGACTCGCTGATCGACTACCGGGCCCGCCGCCCGACGATGACCTTCGACCGCGACCACTGGGCGTCCTACGACGCGCCCGAACTGGTGGTGCGGCTGCTCCGCGACGACGTCGGGAGCCCGTTCCTGATGCTGTCCGGTCCAGAGCCCGACCGGCTCTGGGAGGGCTTCACGCAGTCCGTGGTGCACCTGGTGAAGCGGCTGGACGTGGGGCTCGTCGTCGGCTTCCACGGCATCCCGATGGGCGTGCCGCACACCCGCCCGGTCGGCGTCACCTCGCACGCCACCCGCCCCGAACTGATCACCCGCAACACCTGGTTCGACAAGGTGCAGGTGCCCGGCAGCGCCGCCGGGCTGCTGGAGCTGCGGCTCGGCGAGGCGGGGCACGACGCGCTCGGCCTCGCCGTGCACGTCCCGCACTACCTGGCCCAGTCCGCCTACCCGGCCGCCGCGGTCGCCGCCCTGGAGCAGGTCGTCGCCGCGACCGGGCTGGTGCTGCCGACCGAGCGGCTCCGCGAGGCCGCCGCGGCCACCGACGCCGACATCGCCGAGCAGGTCGACGGCAACGCCGAGGTCGAGAAGGTCGTGCGGGCGCTGGAGCAGCAGTACGACGCGTTCGCCGGCGCCGCCGAGCGCGACAGCCTGCTCGCCGAGTCGCAGGACATGCCGACCGCCGACGAGCTCGGCGCGCAGTTCGAGCGGTTCCTGGCCGAGCAGGAGGGCCCGGACTCCTCGTCCTGACCCCGGCGGGGCGTCCGCTCGGAAGTGTCGGACATATCCGCGCGGGCGCTGGGTAGGCGAGCCCCGGAGGGGGGAGGCTCGCCCATGGCCCAGAGAGTGAACGAAGTGATGACGCCGGTGCCGGTGGCGGTGTCCCCGGACACCACCCTGGTCACGGTGAGCGACCTGATGCGCCGGCACGGCATCGGCGACGTGCTGGTGGTCCACGAGGGACGCCTGCGGGGGCTGGTCACCGACCGCGACATCGTCGTCCGCGCCGTCGCCGTCCAGAAGGACGTCGGCGCCACCACGGTCGGCGACATCTGCAGCACCAACATGGTCACGGTGGCGCCGGAGGAGGACGCCGACGCGGCCGTCCGGCTGATGCGCCGGCACGCCGTCCGGCGGCTCCCCGTCGTCGACGGCGACCGCCCGATCGGGATGGTGTCCATCGGCGATCTCGCGGTCCAGCGCGACGAGCGCTCGGCGCTCGCCGACATCAGCGCGGAACCCCCCAACACATGATCACGCTGCGGCTCCCGGACGCCGAGCTGAACGGCGACCTGGCGATCCCGGACGACCCGGCGGGCATGGTGGTGTTCGCGCACGGCACCGGCAGCTCCCGGCTCAGCCCCCGCAACCGCGCGGTCGCCGAGGGCCTGAACGCCGCCGGGATCGGCACGCTGCTGCTGGACCTGCTGACAGAGGAGGAGGAGCAGGTCGACCGGGTCACCGCCGCGCTCCGCTTCGACATCGAGCTGCTGACGTCGCGGCTGATCGGCACCGTCGACGCGCTGGCCGAGGGCCTGGAGTCCGCACCGCACACCGCGGGGCTGCGGATCGGGCTGTTCGGCGCCAGCACGGGCGCGGCGGCGGCGCTCGCGGCCGCGGCGGCCCGGCCCGACGTCGGCGCCGTGGTGTCGCGGGGCGGCAGGCCCGACCTCGCCGGCCCGTCTCTGCCGCGGGTGCGGGCGCCCGTCCTGCTGATCGTCGGCGGCGCGGACCCCGAGGTGCTGGCGCTCAACGAGCAGGCCCGCACGCGGCTGGAGGCGGCCGAACTGCACGTGGTGTCCGGCGCGACCCACCTGTTCGAGGAGCCGGGCGCGCTGGAGGAGGTCACCATGCGGGCCGCCGACTGGTTCAACCGCCACCTCGACCACGGGGCCTGATTCGGAACCGGCCGCCGGGGCACGATGTCGGCATGCCCGACGTCATCGTGGTCGGAGCCGGGCCGGCCGGCTCGGCCGCCGCCTGCCACCTCGCCCGCTCCGGACTCGACGTCCACGTGCTGGAGAAGTCCGCGTTCCCCCGCGAGAAGGTCTGCGGCGACGGCCTGACGCCGCGGGCCGTCCGGGAACTCCTGGACCTCGGCGTCGACATCGACGCCCCCGGCTGGTTCCGCAACAGGGGCCTGCGGCTGATCGCCGGCGACCGCCTCCTCGAACTGCCGTGGCCGTCCGACGGCGCCTACCCGCCCTTCGGCCTGACCCGCACCCGCCACGACTTCGACGAGATCCTGGCCCGCCGCGCGGTCACCGCCGGAGCGACCCTGTCGCAGAACACCAAGGTCACCGCCCCGCTCCGGGACCGGACGGGCCGCGTCACCGGCGTCCGCACCGACGCCGGCGACCACCGCGCGCCGGTCGTCGTCGCCGCCGACGGCGCGTCCTCCCGCCTCTCCGTCGCCCTCGGCCTGCACCCCCGCCGCGACCGCCCCATCGGCACCGCCGCCCGCCGCTACTACCGCAGCCCCCGCCACGACGACCCGTACCTCGAAGCGTGGCTCGACCTCGTCCCCGCCGGATACGGGTGGGTCTTCGGAATGGGGGACGGCACCTGCAACGTCGGCGTCGCCCTCCTCCGCACCGCGCACGCCGACTACCGCCGCCTCCTGGACGACTGGCTCGCCCGCACACCGCCCGACTGGGGCTTCACCGAACAGAACGCCACGTCCCCCCTCCGCGGCGCCGCCCTCCCCATGGGCTACACCCGCCGCCCCCACTACCTCCCCGGCCTCCTGCTCACCGGCGACTCCGGAGGCATGATCAACCCGTCCAACGGCGAGGGCATCGCCTACGCCCTCGAAGCCGCCCGCATCGCCGCCGAGACCATCACGACCGCCCTCGCCGCCCCCACCCCCGGCCGGCGCGAACGGATCCTGTACACCTACCCGTCCGCGATCCGCCAGGCCAACGGCCGCCCCTTCACCCTCGGCCGCGCCTTCGCCCGCGCGATCGAGAATCCCCGCGTCATGCGCGCCGCCACCCGCGCCGGCCTCGGCAACCCGGCGCTGATGCGCTTCGCGCTCAAGCTCCTCGGCAACCTCGCCGACCCGTCCGCCGACCGCCTCGCCGCCGCCCTCACCCGCCTCGCCCCCGCCTCCTGAACCGCGCCGCCCCGGCCCCGGCGCCCACCCCGAGGTCACGGGCGTCCGCATCCGCCGCACCGTTTCGCGATCGTCCCGCCGAACCGGGTACGCTTTCCCGGTCACGAGCACGCGGGCGCGTAGCTCAGGGGTAGAGCACTCGCCTTACAAGCGAGGAGTCGGCGGTTCGAAACCGTCCGCGCCCACCAAGGTCAGGGCCATGATCCAGCAAGCTGGATCATGGCCCTGACTCATTCGAGTGACAAAGTGAGCGACGAAGAGATTCCGCGGGTGGGGGCGCCATCGTCAGCGTCGCGATATTCCGCTGTGCCTTCGAATTTGCGTTGGAGTGCACTCCAGCTCCTAGTTTTCGGAAGCGTGCGATACATCAAACTCGGAACGACCGGGCTGGAAGTCTCCGCCATCACGCTCGGCTGCATGAGCTTCGGCGAGCCGGATCGGGGCGGCGAGCCCTGGTCGCTGGGTGCGGACGCCAGTCGAGACATCATCAAGCAGGCACTGGAAAGCGGCGTCAACTTCTTCGACACGGCCAACGGGTACAGCGCCGGAAGCAGCGAGGAGATCGTCGGCCAGGCGGTCAAGGACTTCGCCCGGCGCGAGGAGGTCGTTCTCGCCACCAAGGTCTGGATGCGGATGCGCCAAGGCCCGAACGGCGCCGGGCTGTCCCGCAAGGCGATCTTCGCCGAGCTCGACGCCTCCCTGAAGCGGCTGGGGACCGACTACATCGACCTGTACCAGATCCACCGCTGGGACTACGACACCCCGATCGAGGAGACCCTCGAGGCGCTGCACGACGCGGTCAAGTCCGGGAAGGTCCGCTACATCGGAGCCTCGTCCATGCACGCCTGGCAGTTCACCAAGGCGCTGTTCCTGGCCGACCTGAACGGCTGGACGCGGTTCGTGTCGATGCAGGACCACTACAACCTCATCCACCGAGAAGCAGAGCGGGAGATGCTCCCGCTCTGCGCCGACCAGGGCATCGGCGTGATCCCGTGGAGCCCGCTGGCGCGGGGAAGGCTGACGCGGGGCAGGGACACCGCCACGGCGCGTGCCGAGACCGACCCGGGCGGCAAGATCCTCTATCGGGACGAGGACCAGGCCGTGGCCGAGCGCGTCCAAGAGATCGCGGGCGAGCGGGGTCTGCCCCCGGCGCAGGTCGCCCTGGCCTGGGTCATGCGCAACCCGGTGGTGACCTCGCCGATCGTGGGGGTCACCAAGCCGGCACAGCTGGCCGACGCGGTCGCCGCGGTGGACGTCGAACTCGACGACGACGAATCCGCCTACTTGGAGGAGCCCTACCAGCCGCACGAGGCCGCCTACCTGCAGGAGTCCTTCTACAAGCGGCAGCCTGTGGCGGGCTCCCGGTAGTCCGGCTACCGCCGGGCTTGCCCGCCAGGACGAGGACCCCGTTTTCCGGTGGTGGAAACGGGGTCTCTGCCATTAGCGCGCCATCCGCGGCGGGGCCTCGGGTCGATGGTCGGGTGGCGCAACCCGATGGCCGGACGAGGCCAGGCGCTTTCGCCTCGGCGGGCCATTACGGCAGGTGGCGGGGTTCCGGCGGCGATAAAAACCCTCCGTAATCGCCTTCCGATACTCTCCGTTATCGAATGTGTGCGCACGGCTATGGATACTCCGCGTATTTCCAGTGACACTCAACGTGTTCGAGATTCTCGGCTCCCCGCCGTCTCGCGTAGCGGGTGCGGGCGGTGCGGGAGATCAACATAGAAGGAGAGCACATGCCGTCCCTGAAGACCACCTCCGTGGCCCTGGCCGTGGCCGCGGCGGCGACCTGCCTGGCGTCCGCCGGCGTCGCCAGTGCGCAGAGCACCGACGCCAGCCGGGCCCCGGCGCGGGTCGCCGAGCTCCCGGCGGGCTACCAGATCGTGTCCCTCCCGAACGCCAACGTTCCCAACTTCCAGCGCAGGACCCTCTACTGCCCCGGGACCAAGCACGTTCTCGGGGGAGGCGCCGAAGCCCAGGGCAACGGCGCCATCCTGGTCGGGTCGTTCCCGACGCAGGACGGGCGCGGCTGGATCGCGCTCGGCCGCCAGATCGGCTACAACGACGTCGGCATCAGCGTGTACGCGATCTGCGCCGACTGACCGTCACCGGTCCCGGCCGCCTGCGCGGCCGGGACCGGCCCCGTTTCAGCCCTCCTCGCCGTAGAGGGCGGCTATGTCCTTGCTGCCGGGCCAGCGGCTGTAGGTGGGGGACTGCGGCCAGCCCTCGGGCACGTCCTGCCACTCCTCCTGGCGCCCGTACGGCAGCAGGTCGATCAGCGGGAAGGTGTGGCCGAGCTGCTCGACGCCGCGGCCGTCGGTGTGCCAGGTCCGGTAGACGGTGTCGCCGTCGCGCAGGAAGACGTTGACCGCGAAGCCGCCCCCGGGCGGGGCGCCGACGTCCGCGCCGAACGGGCTGTTCGCCGTGGAGTACCAGGTCATCTTGTTGCCGACCCGCCGCCTGTACGCGAGGGCCTCGTCGAGCGGGCCCTGGGTGACGATGACGAACCGGGCGTCGTAGGCGTCCAGGAACTCCAGCCGCGTGAACTGCGACGTGAACCCCGTGCAGCCCGGGCACTGCCAGGTCTTGCCGGGGAACCACATGTGGTTGTAGACGATCAGCTGGGACCGGCCGTCGAAGACGTCGGCCAGCCGGACCGGGCCCTCCTCGCCCTCAAGGGTGTACTCGGGCATCTCGACCATCGGCATCCGGCGGCGCTGCGCGGCGATCGCGTCGAGTTCCCGGGTCGCGGCCTTCTCCCGCGCGCGCAGGTCGCCGAGGTGGCGTCGCCACGTCTCCGCGTCGACGACGGGCGGCAGTGCCTTGCTGGTCATGGTCCCTCCGAGGTTCGATTCGACGTCGTAGGTACAGACCGGGCCCGGCCGGCGAATTCATCGGTCCCCCGGGGTCACGAGCCGGCGGCCACCCCCTGCGCGAAGTCGGCGTATTGCAGTTCGAGGGCCTTGACGGGGCCGCCGCGCCAGCCCGCGGCGAGGGCTTCCGCCATCGGGTCGGGGAAGATGTCCTCCTCGTCCTTCTCCAGGCCGTCGAAGACGGCGCGCGCGACCGATTCCGGCGACGCCTTGGGCATCTCCACCCCGCGCGTCATGTCGGTGTCCACGATCCCCGTCAGGACGGCGTGCACCGTCACCCCCCGCGGGGCCAGGAGGGTCCGCAGCGACTGCGTCATGGAGAACGCGGCGGCCTTGGAAATGGAGTAGGCCGGGATCAGCGGGAACGCGGCGAGGCCGTTCACCGACAGGTTGTTGGCGATGGCCCCCTTGGCGTCGGTCAGCAGGGGCAGGAACGCCTCGATGACGCGGTGGACGCCGTAGAGGTTGACCGCGAAGTGCCGCTCCAGGACGGCCGGGTCGGTCAGGTCGTCGTAGATCGCGATCCCCGCGTTGTTGATGAGGAGGTCGAGCGAGTCGACGGCCTCGGCCGCCCGCCGGACCTGGTCCGGGTCCGTCACGTCCAGCGCCAGCGGCGTGACCCGCTCGTCGGGGTGCCGCTGGGGGACGCGCGCGCCGGCGTACACGCGCCGCGCGCCCCTGCGCAGCGCCTCGTCGAGCAGCGCCCGCCCGATTCCGCGGTTGGACCCTGTGATCAGTACTGCCTTGTCGGTGATCGTCGGCATGCTGCCGCTCTCCTTGGGTGTTCTCGGGTGTTCCCGGCCGCGGGCGCGGCCGGTCAGCTGGTGAGGGCGGGGGTGAGCCCGAACGTCGGGACGAGGCCCGGGTCGTTGAAGGACGTGATCCGGGCGACGCGGGCCCCGATCAGGGTGAGGACCTGCACGCCGTACGCCTCGTAGCGGCCGGTGCCGGAGCGGCGGTAGACGACGCAGGCGGGCTGGCCGTTGGCGCGGCTCGGGACCATGCGCCACAGGCCCGGCCGGATGACGCGCCCGGCCAGGAAGCCCAGCACCGCGTCCCGCCCGGTGAACCAGGTCGGGGTCGGCGGCATCTCCAGCTCGACGTCGGCGCGCAGCAGCTCGATCAGCGCGGCCGGGTCGGCCCGCGCGAACGCCGCGACGTAGTCGTCGAGCAGGGCGCGGCGGGCGTCCTCGTCGGGCTCAGCGAGGTCCTCCTCGACCGGCCCGGCCTCGGCGAGGCGCGTGCGGGCGCGGCGGAGGGCGCCGTCGACCGCGGCGGCCGTGGTGTCCAGCATCTCCGCGACCTCGGCGGTCCGGAACGCCAGGACGTCGCGCAGCGTCAGCACGGCCCGCTGCCGGGCGGGCAGGAGCTGGAGCGCGGCGATGAGGGCGAGCCGCACCCCGGCCCGCGCGGCGACGACGGCCGCCGGGTCGTCGCCGCCCAGCAGCGCGTCCGGCGCGGGCTGGAGCCACGGCACCGCCGTCTCGTCGGGCGCAAGTGCCACGCGGTGGTCGTCGGACGGGGCGCCCAGCCCGGACGGCACCGGCCGCCGCGGCCGCGTCTCCAGCGCCGTCAGGCAGGTCCGGGTGGCGATCGCGTACAGCCAGCGGCGCAGCGAGGAGCGGCCCTCGAACCGGTCGAAGGCGCGCCACGCGCGCAGGTAGGTCTCCTGGACGAGGTCCTCGGCCTCGTGGATCGAGCCGAGCATCCGGTAGCAGTGGGCGAGCAGCTCCGGCCGGAACGGCTCGGCCAGGGCGGCGAATTCCGTGTCAGATCGCATCGCGGGTTCCTCCGGGCGGGACGGTCGATATCAAGACCGTGCGCCGGAGGAGAATCCGACGGGGCGACGCTGTGACCTGCGTCACGGAGGCGCCCGCACGAAAGCATCGGCACGGAGGCGCCGGCTCGGAGCTCCTAGTGGGCCCGGTCGGAGGGCCGGGGCGCCGAGCCGGCCAGCGGAGTGGTGTCCAGGTACCTGACCTCGTAGACGCGCTCGGCGAACTTCCAGCCGTCCGGGGTGCGCCGGTAGCGGTCGTGGTAGACGGCGAAGTTCACGCCCTCGATGCCGTCGAGGGTGCGGACGAGCTCCTGGATGTAGGCGCGGCCGGTCGCGGTGTCGCCGTCGAGCTCGATCACCCCCGGGTGCGTGGTCTGCACGAAGAAGTCCCACCGGGCCTGGAGCGCCTCGCCCCCGGCGCGGATCTCCTCGCGGCCCGCCAGCTCGACGGGGACGTCGGGCATCCGCAGCACCCCGTCCTCGGTGAACAGCGACGCGAGCCGGGCGCGGTCGCGCATCATCGCCGCGTCGCTGAACTCGCCGCGCAGCGCCTCGATCTCGACCCGGTCGGCGACGGCCTGCATATCGGTCATGGTCCTCTCCTCACCTCGTTCGTCGCTCCTATGACGAGACGGCCGGGCGAATTGTGATGGTCCCCGCCCGGAGGCCGGATGCGGCGAGGCGGTGGACACGGCGTCCGGAGGCTGCGATAAACGCCTTGTACGTGACACGGCGAGCCCGGGCGGGATCATGCGGACGCTGTACGAGCATGCAGGCGGTCACGAAGGACTGCACCGGTTCATGGACGTCTTCTACGCGTCGCTGCTGGCCGACCCGCTCGTGGGGCCGCTGTTCGGCGAGGGGCGCCCGACGCACGTCGACCACCTGACGGCCTTCACCGCCGAGACGTTCGGCGGCCCCGACGCCTTCTCGCGGGAGATGGGCGGCTTCGCCCACCTCATCGACGTGCACCGGCACCTGAAGATCACCGAGGAGCAGCGGCGCAGGTTCGTCGAGCTGTACATGGCGGCGGCCGACACCGTGGGGATGCCCGGCGACGCGCCGTTCCGGCAGGCGCTGCTGGAGCACGTCGAGTTCGGCACACGGGTCGCCATGCAGAACTCGCACGCCGAGACCGACGACGAGCTGCACCCCCTCCGCGAGGTCCCCCACTGGGACTGGCCCGCCGGGACCTCGTGACGCCGGACCCCGTGGCCGGGGGCAAAACCGTTGATCTTGCCGCATAAGGTGTGCAGGTCACGGAACGTCCAGGTGGAACGGGGCTCGCATGCGTTACGTCATCATCGGCGCGGGGGCGATCGGCGGGGCGGTCGGCGGCCGGTTGCGGCAGGCGGGGCAGGACGCGGTGCTCGTCGCGCGCGGGGCGCAGTACGCGGCGCTGCGCGACCGGGGGCTGCGGCTCACCGGCCCGGACGGCGTCTTCGACCTGCCGGTCCCGGTCGTCGACGGTCCCGAGGCGCTCGAACTCACCCCCGGACGACGTGCTCGTGCTGGCGGTGAAGACCCAGGACGCGATCGCGGCCCTGGACGCGTGGGCGCCGCGCCCGGTCGCCGGCGGCGGGACGGCGGCGGAGCGCCTGCCGCTGGTCTGCGCGCAGAACGGCGTGGAGGCCGAACGGCTGGCGTTGCGCCGCTTCCGCCGCGTCTACGGGATGTGCGTGTTCCTCCCGGCGAGCTACCTGGAGCCGGGGGCCGTCACCGTCCGCTGCGCGCCGTACACCGGTGCGCTCAACCTCGGCCGCTACCCGTCGGGCGCCGACGAGACGGCCCACCGGATCGCCGAGGGACTGGAGAAGGCGAACTTCCTCGTGCCCGTCACGTCCGAGGTGATGCGCTGGAAGTACGCGAAGCTGCTCGGGAACCTCGCGAACGCGGTCGAGGCGGTGTGCGGTTCGCAGGCCGGCGACGCCGCGAAGGCGCTGGTCGCGCGGGCGCGCGCGGAGGCCGCCGAGGTCCTGGACGCGGCGGGGATCGACCGGGCCGGCGACGAGGAGCAGCGCGAGCTGCGGTCCGGGCGGATCGAGGTGCGGCCGGTCGAGGGCGGCGCCCCCGCCGGCGGCTCGACCTGGCAGAGCCTGCGGCGCGGCAGCACGTCGGTCGAGGCGGACTACCTCAACGGCGAGATCGTGCTGCTCGGGCGGCTCCACGGCATCGCGACACCGGTGAACGAGACGCTGCTGCGCGTGGCGAACGACTTCGCGCGCACAGGGCGGGAGCCCGGCTCGATGACGGCGGACGAACTCGCGGCCCAGGTGCCCCGGTAACCGACGTGGACGCCGCTCAGGCGCTCGGGCACCGACGTCGTCATCGCGGGATGTGGTGCGGGTCTCGCGAATGGGTCGGGTGTGTTACATGCCGTTCACATTTGGGCAACAGGTGCGAAATGGCTGGTCGGCAGTGTGGTGGCTGCCGCAGAACCCACAAGGCCGGGCAGTACCGAAGGGACCGACGTTGAGCTACAAGGCCGAGTACATCTGGATCGACGGCACCGAGCCCACCGCTCGGCTGCGGTCCAAGACCAGGATCCTCCCCGACGGCGCCGACCTGCCGGACTGGGGCTTCGACGGCTCCAGCACGAACCAGGCCCCCGGGGACCGCTCGGACTGCGTGCTCAAGCCGGTGTTCTCCTGCCCCGACCCGCTCCGCGGCGGCGACCACAAGCTCGTCCTGTGCGAGGTGTTCCTCGTCGACGGGACGCCGCACAAGACGAACACGCGCGCCGAGCTGCGCCCGGTCGCCGAGCAGTACGCCGCGCAGGACTCCTGGTACGGCATCGAGCAGGAGTACACGTTCTTCAAGGACGGCCGCCCGCTCGGCTTCCCCGAGCGCGGCTTCCCGGCGCCGCAGGGCTTCTACTACTGCGGTGTCGGCGCCGACGAGGTGTTCGGCCGCGAGATCGTCGAGCGGCACATGGACGCCTGCCTCGACGCCGGCCTGAAGATCTCCGGCATCAACGCCGAGGTCATGCCCGGGCAGTGGGAGTTCCAGATCGGCCCGGCCGGGCCGCTGGAGGTCGGCGACCACATGTGGATCGCGCGGTGGCTGCTCTACCGCATCGCCGAGGAGTTCGACGTGTCCGCGACACTCGACCCGAAGCCGGTCGAGGGCGACTGGAACGGTGCCGGAGCGCACACCAACTTCTCCACGAAGGCGATGCGCGAGAACTACGACGCCATCATCACCGCCTGCGAGGCGCTCGCCGAGCGCGCGCAGGAGCACGTCCAGGGCTACGGCGCCGACATCGAGCGCCGCCTGACCGGCATGCACGAGACGGCGCCGTGGAGCGAGTTCAGCTACGGCGTGTCGAACCGCGGCGCGTCCGTCCGCATCCCGTGGCAGGTCGAGGTGGACAAGAAGGGCTACATCGAGGACCGCCGCCCGAACGCCAACGTCGACCCGTACGTGGTGGCCCGGCTGATCACCGGCACCTGCTGCGCGGCGCTGGAGAAGGCCGGCCAGGTCTGACCGGAGCACGACCCGACGCACGACGCCAAGGGCCCTGGGAAGCGCGCTTCCCGGGGCCCTTTCGCGTTCCGCGACTAACGCCGCTATGACCGGTGACGGGGCCAAACATCTGCAAATTGTTGTGCTTGGGAGAGTTCCCCCTATCGGTGCCGGGTAGCACCTACATCGTTCGCACCGGGGGGAGGGAACATGCCCGACACGCCATTCGGGCGGTACCCCGGCGGCCTGCCGGGCAGGCACGCCGGCCGTCCTGCGCCACGGCCGTACGAGCGGTCGTTCCGGTGCCCCTCCGCGGCGCGGCGGCGCCGGGTGGAGGCTCCGGCGAGGAGGTACCAGGAGTTCGTCGCCCTGCACGAGGAGATCTCGGCGGGGTCGGGGCTCCCGCTCCGCCCCCTGTGGTGGGCGGGGACGGCGGCGGCGCTGGCCGCCGGCGGCACCGCGTTCGCGGCGGTGATGGGGCTGCGCGGCGTGTTCGGGCTGGACGTGCCGGTGTTCGCGGGCGGGCACACCGCGGCGGGACCGGCGGCGACGAGCTACGCGCTGATCGCGGTGGCCGGGACGATCCAGGCGACCGCGCTGATGCACCTGCTGCTCGCGACGGCGGCGCGCCCCGTCCGGGCGTTCGCGTGGATCGGCGGGTTCGCGGTGGCGCTGCTGACGATCCTGCCGCTGCTGCTGAACGGCCCGCTCGACGCGGCGGTGGCGACCGCGTGCGTCAACCTCGTCGGCGGGACGTCGGTCGTCGTGCTGCTCGCGGGAGTGGTGGCGGCGAGCTCCCGGCCGTTCTGGCCGGACCGGCCGTTCAGGCGCGGCCGACTGTGATGGCCAGCGGGTCCGGCGCGGACGACGACGACACGCGCACGTGCCGGAGCCGCCGCCACACCTGGACGTCCACCGCGTCCCCGGGCGCGAGGACGCCGAGTTCGCGGTGCATGCCGGAGAAGCCGAGGCAGAGCGAGACGTCCCAGGTGCCGCGCGGCAGCGGGTCGTCGATGAACGCCCGCGTGACGGGCAGCGCGGCGCGGTAGCCGAGCCGGTCGTCGGTCTCGTCGAGCGCGGCGATGACCTCGAACGTCCGGCGGCTGCTCCGCTCGGTGAGGACCAGCGTCCCGGAGATCGGCATGCTGATCCACCGCCGGTCGATGTGCCCGGTGACGACGACCTCCCCGCGGCGCCCGTCCCAGGCGACCCCGTCGGCGGCGGTCGTGCCGGCGACGTGCGAGCGGCCGCCGACGTCGATGGACAGCGTCCCGCGCCCCCCGAAGTAGGCGGCGACGGTGACCGCGCCCGGCAGGAACCGCCGCTGCGGCGCGGTGTCGAGGCCGGGCGCGCGCTCGGGCCCGAGCGCGACGACGCGGCCCTCGGGCGGCGTGCCGATCGCCAGGTCGACGTCCCAGAGCCCGCCGGGCAGCGGTTCGCCGCGCTCGACGGCCGCGACGTCCACCAGCGCCTCGAAGGTGACGAGGCCGTCCTCCGCGCCGACGGACGCGGGGAGCCGCAGCAGCCCGTCGCCGTCGCGCTCGCGCAGCAGCAGCTCCATCTCCGGCGCCGCCGGCAGGTCGTCGTCGCGCCTGATCGCGCCGGCGACGCGGAGCGCGGACCCCGCCCAGCCGACCTCCGTCAGGTAAGGCTCCGACATCGCCGCCCCCGCCTCGTCCTCCGCACGGTTCACCCGACCACTTCCCCTGGCGCCACCGTCCAACCTGGCCGCCGCGCCACCGACAGAGGCCAGGTCACGGGACGACGGTCACCGGCCAGCGGCCCGTGCGGACCAGCCGGACCGCGACGGACCCGATCAGCCGGTGCCCGGCCTGCGCGGACGCGCCGACGATCACCGCGTCCGCGCGGGCCTCGTCGGCGATGCGGGAGATCACGGTGAACGGGTCGCCCTGCTCGGTGACGAACTCGTACCGGACGTCGGCGCGCTCGGCGGCGCGCTCCAGCTCGCGGCGCAGGTCCTCGGCGACGGCCTCGCCGGCCTCCCGCATCACCGCGGCGCCGCCGGCGGTGAGGGTGGACAGCGCGGCGATGCGCTCCACGTGCACGAGGATCAGCCGCGCGCCGCCGCGGCGCGCCAGGCCCCACGCGTACGCGCCGGCGTGCAGCGAGGTCTCCGACCCGTCGACGCCGGCCACGATCACCTTCGGCCCGTCCACGCCGTATTCGAACGGCCCTTCGCCGCTCATGCGATCATCACGCGGACCAGGGTAGTCGGGAATGTCAGAGTCGGGTGAAGCGGGCCACCAGGTCGTCGAGGCCGAGCGCGCCGGCCGCCAGCGCCCCGTACATCTGCTCGATCTCGCCGTAGCCGAGGTCGCGGGCGACGGCCAGCGAGTCGCCGCGCGCCTCCGCGGCGAGCAGGTCGAGCCGCCGCTGCGCCAGCGCCCGCACGAGGGTGCGGCGCCCCGCGTCCGCCGCCTCCTCCGCGCGCCGCAGCGCGAGGCTCCGCCGGATGTGCATGCGCGCCGGGACCGTCACGGCGAAGTCCAGCCAGTCCTCGGACGGGGAGCCGGCCGGGTCGGTGAGCACCTCCACCACGTTGCCGCTGCGGACCTGCACCGACATCGGCGCGAGCCGGCCGTTGACGACGGCGCCGATGCAGCGGTCGCCGGTGCCGGGGTCCAGCGCGTAGGCGAAGTCGAGCGCGGTCGCGCCCTCCGGTAGCGGCACGGCGCGGCCGTCCGGGGCGAACGCGGCGAGGTGCCCGGCGGCGAGGTCGGCGCGCAGGCCGTCCAGGAAGTCGGCGGACGGCGCGTTGGACTGCCAGGCCAGCAGCCGGCTCAGCCACGCCAGGTCGCGGCGGCCCGCCACGGCGTCGGCGGTGGCGGCGTCGTCGCGGGCCTGCCGGATGTGCGCGACGATGCCGTACTCGGCGACCGGGTGCATTGCCTCGCTCCGCACGATCACGTCGAACGGGTCGCCGTCCGGGCTGATGACGCGCGTGTGCAGCGACCGGTACATGTTGTCCTTCGGCATCGCGATGTGGTCGCGGACCTGCCCGGCGACCGGGTGCAGCGCGGCGTGCACCGCGCCGAGCGCGATGTAGCAGTCGCGCTCCTCGCCGT
This sequence comes from Actinomadura sp. RB99, assembly GCF_014706005.1. NCBI lineage: Bacteria > Bacillati > Actinomycetota > Actinomycetes > Streptosporangiales > Thermomonosporaceae > Actinomadura > Actinomadura sp. RB99. The sequence continues at coordinate 80,841 of NZ_JABMCA010000043.1, forward strand.
CGACCAGCAGCAGGAGCCGCGCCGCCTCGCAGGGCCGCAGCCCTGCGAGATGACCGCCGAACGTCTCGTGCACCGCGTACAGGTGCGACGGCCGGATCTGCACGCGCGCGCGGACGCCGTGCTCGGCGAGCGCGTCGCGGATGCGCGCGACGGCGGGCGCGAACGCTGCGTCGGCCCGCCGCAGCGCGGCCCGGACGGCGCGCCCGGTCGCGGCGTGCTCCTCGGGGGCGCGCGCGGCGAACGCCAGGTCGTCCATCTCGCGCTTCAGCACGTGGATGCCGAGCCGCTCGGCGAACGGGACGAGCAGTTCCTGCGACGCCTTGGCGTACGGGGCCCGCTTGTGCGCGGGCCGGTAGCGCAGCGTCCGCAGGTTGTGCAGCCGGTCCGACAGCTTGATGACGAGGACGCGCAGGTCGGCCGCCGCCGCGAGCACGATCTTGCGGAACGTCTCGGCCTCGGCGCGCTCGCCCCAACGGCTGCCGTCCAGCTTCGTCACGCCGTCGACGAGGACGGCCACCTCCTCGCCGAAGTCGGCGCGGAGCTCGCCGAGCGTGTAGGGGGTGTCCTCGACGGTGTCGTGCAGCAGCGCGGCGACGAGCGTGGTGGTGTCCATCCCCATCCCGGCGAGGATCATCGCGACGGCCAGCGGGTGGGTGATGTAGGGCGCGCCCGACTTGCGGAGCTGCCCCCGGTGCAGGCGCTCGGCGACCGCGTAGCCGCGCAGCAGCTCCGCCTCGTCGCCGCCCGGGCAGGCGGACCGGTGGACGGCGAGGAGCGGCGCGACGGCGGGGCGGACGGGGTCGCCCGCGAGGGCGGTTCGGGCGCGGCGCAGCGGCAGCCGGACCGGGCCGCGCGG
>NZ_JABMCA010000044.1:0-81514 GCF_014706005.1 Actinomadura sp. RB99
GCGCGGGCCGGGGGCGGGCGGGCGCGGCGCGCCGGCGCGCGGCGGGCTCGCCTCTCCCACTGCCATGCTCGCCCTTTCTCCTCCGCCCTTCGCCGCTCGGCCCCGCCCGGCCGGCCCTACTCCAGGTCGCCGCGGGCGGCCTCGCCGGTGGAGCGCGGCCGACCGAGCAGCCGCTCGACGGCGGTCGCCTCGCGGACCTCGCGGACCTCGCCGGATCCGGCGAGCAGCTCGTCCCGCACCGGGCCCTCCACCACGCGCAGGTGCACGTCACCGTACCGGTGCACGACCTGTGCCCGGTCATCGGCGGTGGACGACGTTCCGGCCCGCACGGCCGCCTCGACCAGCTCGCGCATCCGGTCGGCGGTCCGCGCCCAGTCGAACTCGGCCGCCCAGGCCCGGCAGCGCGCGGCGACCTCCTCGCGGCGGCCCGGCTCGGCGAGCTCCTTGAGCGCCCGTTCCACCACCTCGGCGGGCACGTCGTCCGGTCCGATGAGCCAGCCGGTGACGCGGTCGCGGACGGCGTCGCGCAGCCCGTCCACGTCGAAGGCGACGGACGGGACGCCGAGCGCGGCGGCCTCGATGACGCTGAGCCCCCAGCCCTCGCCCTGCGAGGTGCTCAGGTGCAGGTCGGCGGTGGCGACGAGAGCGGCCTTGACGTGCTCGGTCACGTAGCCGTGGGCGACCGCGACGCCCTGCAGGCCGCGCTCGGCGATCCCGGCGGCGAGCGCGTCCGCCTCCGGACCCGTGCCGATGATGTGCAGGCGGAGCCCGGGGTGCCGGTCGGCGAGGCCGCGGGCCAGGTCGAGGAGCAGGCCGAGCCGCTTGTGCGGGACGAGCCGCGTCACGCACGCCAGCTGCGGATGCCCGGTGGCCACGGCGCCGTGGACGTCCGGCGGCGCGTCGCAGCCGTTCGGCACCACGTACACCGGGCCCGTCCAGGCCAGGCGCTCCCGCACCGCGCGCAGCGTGGACGGCGACACGACCACGTACGCGTGCCTCCGGTACGCCCAGCGGCTCACGGGCCCTTCGAGTATCCGCCCGATCCACGCCATCCACGGCGGGAAGTGGACGCCGAACTGGGCGTCGTGCACGTGGTGGATCACGCAGAACACCGGGACGCGGCGCGGCAGCGCCCACGGCGTGAAGAAAGGGATGCCGTTCTGGCAGTCGATCACGGCGTCGAAGCGGCCGCCGCGCCTGAACCGCCGCCGCAGCAGCCACAGCAGGACGAGCGGGTACACGGTGAACCGGCCGCCGAGCCGGACGAAGTCGACGCCGTCGACCCGGTCGCGGCGCGGCTGCCCCGGTGCCCGGGACGTCACGTAGTGGACGCGGGCGCCGCGCTCCGCCGTCCGGCGGGCGATCTCCCAGGCGTACCGCTCGGCGCCGCCGGCGGCCGGGTGCCAGGGATCGCGCCAGTTGACGACCGCCAGCCGCAAGGGTCCGTTCATCCTTGTCCGGCGCTCGACGCCGACGGCAGGCCCCGGTCCGGCAGGGCGGGCAGCGGGCCGAGGACGGCCTCGGGCGCCGGCGCCGGGGCGGGGATCAGCGGGCCCGCGACGCGCGCGCGGATCCGGGCGAGGTCGATGAGGCACTGCAGCGAATGCCGGCGCACCGAGAACGTCGAGCCGGGGCGGTCGCGCCAGACGACCGGGATGGCGGTGACCGGCGCGCCGCGCCGCACGCAGTGCGCGAGCAGCTCGACGTCGAAGGAGAACCCGGTGGTGCGCAGGTCGCGCGCCGCGGCGCGGCCGAGCGGCCCGGCGAAGAACTTGAACCCGCACTGGGTGTCCTGGATGCCGCCGACCAGGTCGCGGACGATCCGGTTGAAGGTGATCGCGCCGAGCCGGCGGACCGGCAGCGCGTACCCCTCGACGACGGACGCCGCGTGCCGCCGCGACCCGACCACGACGGTGCGGCCCTCGCGCAGCAGGGCGAGCGCGTCGTCCAGCGCGGCGAGGTCGGTGGCCATGTCGGCGTCCATGAACCCGATGTAGGGGGCGCGGGTGGCGAGCAGGCCGGTGCGGACCGCGGCGCCCTTGCCGGGCCGGTCGCAGGTCAGCAGCCGCACCGGGACGGGCCCCCGCCAGGATCGGACGATCTCCGCCGTCCCGTCCGTGCTGGCGTTGTCGACCACGATCACCTCGGCGCGCGCCGGCAGCGCGGCGAGCCTGTCGCTCAGCAGGTCCAGCCCGGCGGGGAGCCGGCCGGCCTCGTTGCGGGCCGGCACGACGACCTCGAGCAGGGCGGGACCGGGACGCCGGTTCCCCATCAGGTCACGCTGGTCAGGGGGCGCCGTAGTTGTACATCGGCTTGATGACCGGGTCCTTCTGCGAGGAGTTCGCGAGCTGCACGACGCCGAACGAGGCTCCGGCGGCGAGGAGGACGCCGACGAGTGCGGCGATGGCGATGCGCATCAGGGGGCCCTTCGACTGTGGTGAGGGAGGCGGTCGGGGCTGCGGCTACGGATACTCCCGAGTAACGGAAGCCCCAGAGTAGTGCCTGAGGCCAGGAATGACCAGAAAACCACCACACTCGCCGCTATCCAGGCAATGATCACCGGCGCCGCCGGAACGCGGTCCTCGTGGCCCGCCGCGGCCCCGTCGATCCGGTAAACGGCCAGGTCAGGACCCGTCACCACGGAGACGGCCCCGGTGGGCCGGTAGCGGCCGGCCTCCGAGTCGACGACGACGTACCGGACGCCTTGGTCACGCAGCGTGGCCGCGTCGGGGCGCGCGGCGGCCGGGGCGAGCGCGATCGCCCGCGGGTCCTCGGCGGCGATGGTCGTCCGGCCGACGATCAGCGCGTCGTTCACCACGACCCGGCGGTGCAGGTAGCGGGGCAGCGGATCGAGGACGCGCCGCCCGTGGTTCCAGGAGTAGCCGCGGTAGAGCGCCCACGGCAGCACGAGCACGTCCCCGGGCGCGGAGTCGGCGGCGATGATCCCCCGGGCGCGCGCCCAGTCGTCCGGGTATCGGACGGCGCGCAGGTCGCCCGCCGCGCCCCACGCCAGCGTCGGCAGCAGCAGGACCGGAGCCGCGACGGCGCCCACCGCCACCATCGCGTACCGCGCGCCGATCGCCCGGTCGGCGGCGACGCCGAGCCCCACGGCGACCACGACGGCCAGCGGCGCCACGTATTGCTGTCCGTCGCGCAGCACCGCGAAGCCGGACCACAGCCCGACCGCGCCGCGGAGCACCGGCGCCGCCACCGCCCCGAGCGCCGCCACGACGAACCCCGCCGCCGCCGCGACCGCCGCGCCCCGCCGCCACTCCGGCTCCCGGCACCAGCGCCAGTACGCGAAGAGGGAGCCGAGCACCACGGCCAGCCAGAACCCGGCCAGGACCGGCGTCCCGTAGCCGCGCGGCACCGTCTCGCCGTTCCAGATGCCGCCGAGCGTCAGGAGGCTGCCGAGCACACCGAAGGGGGTGTCGGCCCGCGCCGCGAAGACGTCGACGGCCGTCCCGTTCCCCGGCACGCCCGCCGGGCGCAGCACGGCCGGCACCAGCCACGGCAGGCTCAGGGCGGCCACGACCCCGGCCACCCGCACCGCGCCCCGCAGCCGCGCCGACACCAGCGCGACGACCAGCGCCGCCAGCCCCGACACGGTCAGCGCGGCGAACCCGCCGATCGCGGCGGGCACCAGCGCGCGGGCGAGACGCCGCGTCCCGCCCTTCCCGGTCGTCCGGGCCGCGGACGCGACCACCCACGGCAGCGCCGCGTACCCGAGCAGCAGCGCCCACTGGCCGAGCAGCAGCCGCTCGGCGACGAACGGGTTCCAGGCGTAGCAGACCCCGGCCGCCAGGCGCGGCAGCAGCCGCGGCGTCGGCACCAGCGACGCCGCCGACATGCACGCCATCACGAAGATCGCGAGCAGGATCAGCTTCTGCACGGCGTCGGCGGGGACCACCGTCGCCAGCGCCGTCACGAACGCGTCGCTCGGCACCTGCCGCGGGACCGTCCCCGTCAGCCCGAACGTCATCGGCGTGAACGCCGGATCCGGCGTGAACACCATGTCGTACGACAGCACGAACCCGGGCGCGAGCCCCGGCCCGAGCGCCGCGAGCCCGAGCCCCAGCCCGGTCAGCGCGGCCACGAGCCGCCGCCGTCTCTCCCCCATCGCGCTCTCTTTATACGGGCACGGTCAAGTCGCCCGCCGCGCGGCGGGCTCGGGGTCGCGGGGGAGGCCGAGGATGCGCTCGCCGATCACGTTGAGGTTGACCTCGGTGGTGCCGCCGCCGATCGACATCGCGCGGGACGCCAGCAAGTAGCGGGTCCAGCGCGGGCGCAGGCCGTCCTTCCAGCCGCCGGTCAGCGCGCCCTCCTCGCCGAGGAGCGTGAACCCGAACTCGGTCACCTGCTGCCCGTGCTCCATCGCGACCAGCTTCCGGACGTTCGCCGTCGCGCCCGGGTCGGTGCCCGACAGCTGCTTGAGCGTCGCGCGCAGGCCGAGCAGGTTGAACGCGTGCTCGTCGCAGGCGAGCCGGCCGATGCCGTCGCGGACGACCGGGTCGCCGTCCAGGCCCAGCTCGGCGGCGAGGGCGAGCAGCTTCGGGACGTCCCCGCCGAGCTGGAACGAGCTGGTCAGCCCGACGCGCTCGTTGGCGAGGGTGTTGCGGGCGACCCGCCAGCCCTCGTTGACGGGGCCGACGACCCGGTCGTCCGGGACGAACACGCCGTCCAGGAACACCTCGTTGAACACCGCGTCGCCGGTGCACTCGCGCAGCGGCCGGACGTCGATGCCCTCGCCCGCCATGTCCACGATGAAGTAGGTGATGCCGTCGTGCTTGGGCCGGTCCGGGTCGGTGCGGGCGACGCAGACGCCCCACTGCGCGTCCCGGGCCAGGGACGTCCAGATCTTCTGCCCGCTGATCCGCCAGCCGCCCTCGACCCGCTCCGCGCGGGTCCGCAGCCCGGCGAGGTCGGAGCCCGCGCCCGGCTCGGAGAACAGCTGGCACCAGATGATCTCGCCGCGCAGCGTCGGCGGCAGGAACCGCTCCTGCTGCTCCGGCGTGCCGTACTGGACCAGCGACGGGACGACCCACGCGGCGATCATCAGCGGGACCGGCCGGACCTTCGCCGCCTTCAGCTCCTGCTGGATGACGATCTGCTCCAGCGGCCCGGCGTCGCGCCCCCACGGCTTCGGCAGGTGCGGCGTCACCCAGCCGCCCTCCGCCATCGCGGCGCGCTGCGCGAGCGGTTCCATCGCGGCCATCTCGGCGACGCGCCCGCGGATCTCCTCGCGCAGCGGCGCCGCGTCCTCGCCCAGCTCGATGCCCATCGGGCGGCGGACGCCCTCGACCGCCAGCGCCGCGACGTCCGCACGGTGGCCGCTCGCCCTCCCGAGGAGCGCGCGCAGGGTGAGGGCGCGCCGGTAGTAGAGGTGCGCGTCGTGCTCGTAGGTGTAACCGATCCCGCCGTGGATCTGGATGTTGCCCTCGGCGCACAGGACGGCCGCGTCGGCGGCGAGCGCCCCCGCCACCCCGACCGCGTAGGCGCGCTGCTCGGGGGCGTCGCCGAACGACCGCGCCGCGTCCCAGACCGCCGCCCGCGCGCGCTCCACCGCGATGAGCATCCGCGAGCACTTGTGCTTGACGCCCTGGAACTGGCCGATCGGACGCCCGAACTGCTCGCGGAGCTTGGCGTAGGAGACGGCGTCGTCGAGCGCGCGTCCGGCGACGCCGCACGCCTCGGCGCCCAGCAGGACGACCGCGAGGGCGCGGGCGTCGGGCGCGTCGAGGAAGCGGTCGTCCGGGACGTCCAGGCCGTCGGCCGTCACCGCGCCGACCGGGCGGGTGACGTCGAGCGACTCCAGGTCGCCGACCGCGACCTCGTCGCGTCCGGCGACCACCCAGCGGTCTCCGGCGGGCAGCAGGAACACGTCGGCGAGCGGTGCGCCCAGGACCGGCCGCACCGTCCCGGACACCGTGCCGCCGTCGACGGCCAGGCCGCCGGAGAGGCCGACCGCCGCCTTGCGCGAGCCGTCCGCGAGGCCGGCGAGCAGGTCGCCGCCCGCCCCGGCGGCGTGCAGGATCGCCGACGCCAGGACGGTCGGGGTGTACGCGCCGGGCGCGAGGGCCCGGCCGAGCTCCTCCAGCGCGACGGCCTGCTCCAGCAGGCCGAAGCCCTGGCCGCCCGCGTCCTCGGGCAGGTGCAGGCCGAGTAGCCCCTGCGCCGCGAGCGCGGGCCAGAACCCGGCGTCGGCCTCGCGCGCCGCCTCCGGCGGGACGTTCCGCTCGGCGAACCCGCGCACCGACGCCGCCAGCGCCTCGTGCTCCTCCGTCAACCCGATCGCCATGACCGCACCTCTCCGTCGGGGATCGGAGCCAGCCTATTAGAACGGCATTCGGTACTTAAGAGGGGTCAGGCCGCGACCTTCAGCTGGCCGAGGAACTCGTTGAGGTCCGGCCACATCTTCCGGTGCGTGTTCGGCAGCGACGCGAACACCGCCGCCGGCGTCCGGTGCCCCGTGTCGATGACCGCGGTCGCCACGATCTCGCCGGTCGCCCGCACCCCGGCCCGCTTGTAGGTCAGGTACGAGGCGATCAGCCAGCCCTTGTGCCCGTCCACGTTCAGCGCCTGCGACGCCAGCGGCGCCGACTTGTGCGGGAACGCGTAGTACTGCGACTCGTAGCCCTGCTCCGCGAGCGCGGTCGTCTTCTTGACGCTCCCCGGCCCCTTGTAGGCGCCCAGCAGCGTCGGCGGCAGCGCGCCCGTGAGCAGCTGGCCGTACCAGAGCCGCTGCCCGTGCCGCTCGGTGACCACGATCTGCTGCCCCGACCAGCCCGGCGTGCTCAGCTTGTTCTTCTTGGTCGGCAGCTGCCACGGCGGGCCGAGGCGCGGGTACGACAGCCCGGACGCCGCGTCCGTCAGCCGGCCGAGGACCTTGGTCGGCTTGCCCGGGAACCGCTTCAGCGGCCGGTCGGCGGGGACCGTCACCTGCGGCTCCTCGGGCTGCGCGCCGGTGCCCGCCCCTCCCGTCTTGACGGCCGGGTCCGCCGGCGGATCGTCGGTCTTGTGCGTCATGTAGTAGACGCCGCCGGCCGCGAGGAGCGCGACCACCAGCAGGCCCACGCCGCCGATCAGCACCAGCCGGGACCGGCCGCCGCCCTCGTCGAACACGTCGCCGGACGTCCCGGGCGAACCGCCGAGCTTGGCGTCCGCGGCCGCCTCGTCGGCCATCCAGTCCGGCATCTGCCAGTTGCCGCTGCTCGGCTTGCCGGCCTTCGCCGGGCCCGCCAGCCCGACCTGCACCGCGGGCGTCTCGTCCTCGGACGCCGCGCCGGGCCCGTCCTCGAACAGCGAGCCCTCCCAGCCGGGCGGCTCCTGCCCCTCCGCCGGGACGGGCGCGACGCGCACGTCCTCGGCGTCGGGCAGCGCGCCGCTCCCGTACACGGCCCCGGCTTCGCGCTCGCGCTCCGGCTCGGCGGCCGGCTCCGCCCATGCGGCGGGCTCCCCGGCCTCCGGCCGTCCCCAGGGTCCGGGCCGGTCCGCGTGGGCCGGCTCCTCCCAGGCGGTGGGGCCCTGCCGGCCCGCGGCCTCCTGCTCGTACGCGCCCTTCTGCTCGAACGCGGTCTCCTGCTCGAACGCGCCCTTCTGCTCGAACGCGGCCTCCTGCTCGGACATGGTCTCCTGCTCGGACGCGGCCTTCCGCGCGGACGCGGGCTCGTGCCCGGGCGCGGCCTCCTGCTCGGCGCCGGTCTCGGGCGCTCCCGGGGCGGCCGAGCTCTCGACCTTGCCCCAGATGTCGTGCGGCCGCTCCTCGCCGGCGTCGGAGAAATCCGTACGGCCGTGCGGTGCGGGCATGAAGACCTCCGGCACCTTGGGCTCGGAGGAGACCACCTGCGGGCCGGTCGCGCGCCCCGCGTCGGGCGCCGGCGGCCGGCCGGCCGCGTCGCTCTCGCTCATGTCGGTCCAGCGCACACCGCGCTCCCCCTGATCGGACATGCGGAACACGGTACGCGAAGATCATTCATTTCGTTCGGCAGGTCATCACGCTGAGGACACATCTTCCTATCGCCTCAGGTCGGGGTCGCGACGCCGGTACGGCCGCCCGTGATCCCCGGGCCGTCCGCGAGCCGCTCCCTGGCCAGCAGCGTCGCGCCCGCCACGGCGCCCGGCATCGCGAACACCGCGCCCAGCGGTATGAGGAAGACCACGAACGTCGCCGCGCCGAACCCGACGGACAGCGACCGGTTCGCCTTGAGCCGCGCGAACCGCTCCTTGCGCAGCAGCCCGCGGCGCTCCAGCGCGATCGACGTCAGCTCCCCCGCCAGGTAGTACCCGGACACCAGGGCCGCGATCACCGGCACCACCGTCTGCCCCACCACCGGCAGGAACCCGGCCGCGAAGAACACCACCGCGAAGAGCACGGCGACGAGCCCGAGCGCCAGCGCGTCCTTGACGGCCCGCCCGATCTGCACCATCAGCGGGACGTCCGGGTCCGGCGGCGCGCCGCCCTGCGACTCCTCGACCCGCACCGCGATCGCCTCGTAGAAGGGGTCGCCGACCAGCAGCGTGACCGCCGTGAACGTGAGCACGGCGAGGAACACCGCCGCGCCGTAGATCGCGATGCCGGCGACGACGCGCGTGGCCGCCCGCGCCGCGTCCGACCAGCCGTCCGCGAACGGGGTCACCCAGCCCGCCAGGTCGCCCAGGTAGAACGCCAGCGCCACCAGCGCCGCCGCGTAGGCGGCCAGCACGATCAGCGCCGGGATCAGGCCGAACAGCCACTGCGCGGGGTGGCGCGCCGTCCAGCCGATGCCGCGCAGCAGGTAGCCGACCCCGGTGAACAGGTCCTTGACCGCCGACGGCCTGGCCTCGCCCTCCCCCGAGGCGGGCCGGCCCGGCATGCCGGGCGGACCCGGCGGGGCGGGCGGCTGCGGGCGACCGGGGATCGGCGCCGGCGCTCCGGGCGGCTGCGCTCCCGGCTGCGGGTTCCACGGAGCGGGCTGATTCGGGGGGTGGCTCACACGCTCAGAGCCTAGGGCCTTCCTACAGAGCGCCCAAGCGGACGGGCGAAGCGCGCCCCGGCCGGTGCCGCCTCAGCGCACCGGCAGCCCGACGAGACGGGCCGACTGGTCCCACACCGCGCGGCGGAGCACCTCGTCCTTGAGCGGGCCCGCCTCCGGGATCAGCCCCGCGCCCGGCGTCGAGCTGTAGAAGCCGCCGGTGCGCCCCTCGAACTCCTCGTCCAGCGCGAGCCGCAGCGCCATCCGCGCGCCCTGCGCCGGCGTCCGCATCACGGGCGTGTGCGACAGCAGACCGCCGATCCGCGCGCTGCCCGGCAGGTCGCGGGCGAGCCCCGTCGCGACGAACCCCGGGCACATCGCGTTCACCGTCACGCCGGTGCCATCGAGCCGCCGAGCCAGCTCCTGCGCGAACAGGATGTTCATCAGCTTCGACCGCCCGTACACCCGCAGGGACCCGGCCGCCCGGTAGGTGCCCGGCTCCGCCATCCGCGCGGGCTCCAGCCGGCCGGCGAACCGGTGCGCCTCGGACGCGACGACCACGATCCGCGACGGCGCGCCCTTCTTCAGCGGACCGAGCAGCAGGTTCGTCAGCAGGAACGGGCCCAGGTGGTTCGTGGCGACCATCCGGTCGAACCCGTCGGCGCTCTCCTTCGCCCGCATCAGGTGCACGCCCGCGTTGTCGACCAGCACGTGCAGCCGGTCGAACCGCTCCTCCAGCGACGCCGCGACCCGCCGCACGTCCTGCTGCGCGGACAGGTCGGCGAGGAACGTCTCGATCCGCGCGCCCGGCACGTCCCGCGTCAGCTCGTCCACCGTCGCCTTCGCCCGCATCTCGCTGCGGGCCACGATCCCGACGAGGAACCCGGCGCGCGCCAGCCCGCGAGCGATCTCCTTACCGATCCCGGAGGTGCCCCCGGTCACGATCGCGATCTTGTCCCTCATCCCCCCACCGAACCACCGCGCCGAACGCGCGAGCAAGGGGTGGATGTGATTTCTTGCACAAGCCGTGATGCGCGGCCGCGGGCGGCCCCGGCCACCGGGACGACCCCTGGCCTCGAACTGAAACCGGTTCTACTATCGGTCGCCATGAGGTTCACCTACGCCGAGGCGATGACCGACCCGTCGTTCTACCTGCCGCTGGCCCGCGCCGCCGAGGCGGCCGGCTACACGAGCATGTCGGTCGCCGACTCGCTCGCCTACCCGCGCGAGTCCGACTCGACCTACCCCTACACCGCCGACGGGAACCGCGAGTTCCTCGAGGACAAGGCGTTCATCGAGACGTTCACGCTGATCGCGGCCATGGGCGCGGTGACGAGCACCCTCCGGTTCACCCCGTTCGTCCTCAAGCTGCCCGTCCGGCCGCCGGTGCTCGTCGCCAAGCAGGCCACCTCGATCGCCTGCCTCACCGGCGGGCGCCTCGGCCTCGGCGTCGGCGTCAGCCCGTGGCGCGAGGACTTCCAGGTCATGGGCGTGCCGTGGGAGCGGCGCGGGAAGCGGATGGACGAGGCCATCGACATCGTCCGCGGCCTCGCCGGCGGCGACTACTTCGAGTTCCACGGCGAGTTCTTCGACATCCCCGCGATCAAGCTGTGCCCGGCGCCGGCCGAGCCGATCCCGATCCTGGTCGGCGGGCACAGCGAGCCCGCGCTGCGGCGCGCCGCCGTCCGCGGCGACGGCTGGATGCACGGCGGCGGCCCCGACGACCTCGACGAGCTGCTCGCCCGGCTGCACCGGATCCGCGAGGCCGAGGGCAAGGCCGGCGAGCCCTTCGAGGTGCACGTCATCTCCCCCGACGCCTACACCCCCGACGGCGTGAAGCGGCTGGAGGACAAGGGCGTCACCGACGTGATCGTCGGCTTCCGGATGCCCTACGCCAAGGGCCCCGACACCCAGCCGCTGGACAAGAAGATCGCGAACCTGGAGCGGTTCGCCGAGACCGTGATCGCGAAGGTGACCGGCTGACCATAAAACGAGAACACGTTACAGTTCGGTCATGGACGCCCTCATCTGGCACGCCCCCGACGCCGACCACCCCGCCCGCCGGGCCGCCCGCGCCTCCATGACCGCCGTCGGCGCCGGGCGCCGGGAGGAGTGGCTGGCCCTGTTCGCCCCCGGCGCCCTCGTCGAGGACCCCGTCGGCCCGTCCTTCCTCGACCCCTCCGGCGAGGGCCACCGCGGCGCCGACGGCATCGCCGCCTTCTGGGACTCGTTCATCGCCACCATCAGCGGGTTCCGCTTCGAGATCAAGGACTCGTTCGCCAACGGCCCCTGCTGCGCCAACGTCGCCACCATCACCACCACCATGGGCGACGGCTCCACCATGACCATCGACTGCGTCCTCATCTACACCGTCGACGAGTCCGGCCTCATCACCTCCCTGCGCGCCCACTGGGAACCGGACCGCGCCATGGCCACCGTCACCAGGCCCTCGGCCTGAGATCAGCCGTCGCCCGGCGGCAGCAGCAGCCGGGCGGTGGTCTGCTCCAGCCGCCGCACCGCCATCGACTCGCCCACGAACCCCCGGACGGCCTGCAGGAACTGCTGCAGGCCGCCGGGATAGTCGAGGCACGTCTGCAGGATCGCGAACAGGTCCGCCTTCGCCTCCGGCGACCGCGGGATGACGCCCGCGATGACCGGCGACAGCGCCCCGACCAGCCGCTCGCGGCCCCGCTCGTTCCGCATCTGCGGGATGCCGAGCAGGTCGTCCACCATCTGGAAGAGCACCGGCACCGGAACCTCCGCGGGCGGCGCGAAGCCCCCGCCGTCATCGATCCGGTCGTCCTCCCCCGGGCCGTCCTCGCGCACCGCGACCGATCCGCCGCGCGGCGCCGGAGCGCCGCCCGCCGCCGGGCCGGGCCGCATCCCCGGCACCATGATCCAGGCCTCGCCCTCGGTCTCCTTCACCTCCACCTCGACCCGGTAGTAGTCGTCCGGATCGACGAGCCCCCGGCCGTGGCGCACCACGTCCTCGTACACCCGCCGCGACACGATCACCGCGATCGCCGTCTCCGCCGCGGCCACCGCCTCCTTCAGCGGCGCGGCGTCCAGCAGCCGGAACGTGTGCGTCAGCTCCGTCCCCACCACACCGCGCTCGTCCGCCCGCGCCTCCCCCACGTTGACGGCCACCCGCAGCCGCATCTGCGCCGCCTCGCTCGCCGCACGGTTGTGGTGCCGCACCTCCGCGCGCAGCCGGTCCACCACGGTCGTCAGCAGCCGCTCCGCCCCGACCTCCGCCGGAAGGACGACCATCACCCCGTCGCCGCGGTCCTCGTGGTAGCAGTCGTCCAGCCGCACCCCGGCGCCGTCCGCCAGGCTCCGGTCGAGCCCCTCGTACATCGACCTCCGCACCCGCACCCGCACCGGATCGTCCCGCTCGGCCGAACTGAACCCGGCGATGTCGCACACCAGGAACGAGGACAACCCCCCGGGCCGCCACCCACCCGTCCGCGCCGCGTCGCCCACGCGCCCTCCCTTCCACCCCCTCAGCGTCCTCGACCGCCCTCGCGACCGGCAAGACCACCGGGAAAATCACCGGCGCGTCTTGCCCCGATCACCGCCTTGCGGGGGCGCCCCGCTCTATGATCGTCTCGTCCCGGAGGTGCCGTCCGCCTGAGCCGCGGGCTTAGGCTGGTGCCTTTGGGCCCACAGAGGAAGCGACGCCTTTCCGATTTCGCGGGACACGAGGGGGACGGCCGTGCCGGGTACTCATGGCAGCACATCGCAGTCCGTCGATGGCGCGATTGCCTTCGCCTGGGTCCGCCCCGACCGCGCCGCCCTCGACGCCGCCCTCGCCCGCTCCGCGGCGGCCCAGGGCACGGTCTTCGGCGAGGCCGTCCGCCGCGCCGGCACCGAGCGCCGCGAAGCCGCCCGGATCTCCGCGGGCTTCGACAACCGCCTCTTGTGACGATCGCCTCACATGTGCGCGGCGGTGTCCCCCGAATGGCCGTCCAACGGCCTCGACGTCGCGCGGCTGATCGGCGAAGGATGGCGGCCCGTCCCGTTCTCCGAGGTCGTCCTCAAGATCCACGGTCGCTGCAACCTGGCGTGTGACTACTGCTACGTCTACGAGGGCGCGGACCAGACGTGGCGGTCCCGCCCGCGCGTCATGGCCCCGGACGTCATCGCGAAGACGGCGGCACGGCTGGGCGAGCACGTCCGGAAGCACGCCCTGACGGACGTGTCGGTCGTCCTGCACGGCGGCGAGCCGCTGCTCGCGGGGAGGACGGCGATCGCCTCGGCCGTGGACCGGTTCCGCGCGGCGCTGCCCGCGTCCTGCGACCTCGAAGTGACCATGCAGACGAACGGCGTACTGCTCACCGACGAGATGCTGGCCATGCTCGACGACAACGACGTGGGCGTGGCCGTCAGCCTCGACGGCGACCGCGAGGGGCACGACCGGCACCGGCGCCGCGCCGACGGGCGGGGAAGCCACGCCGACGTCATGCGCGGGCTGAACCGGCTCGCCGCCTCGCACCGGCGGCTCTACCGGGGGCTGCTCTGCACGGTCGACCTCGACAACGACCCGATCCGGACCTACGAGGCCCTTCTCGAGACACGGCCGCCGCGCATCGACTTCCTCCTTCCGCACGGGACCTGGAGCACCCCGCCGCCGCGCCGTCCCGCCGACGGCCAGGGCACCCCCTACGCGGACTGGCTCGTCCCGATCTTCGACCGCTGGTACCACGCGCCGCACAAGGAGACGGGCGTCCGGCTGTTCGAGGAGATCCTCAACCTGCTGCTCGGCGGGCAGAGCCGCAGCGAGAACATCGGCCTGTCCCCGGTCGCGATGGTCGTCGTCGACACCGACGGGACGTTGCAGCAGGTCGACACGTTGAAGGCCGCGTACGCCGGTGCGCCGGAGACGGGTCTCACGGTGTTCGGGAACAGTTTCGACGACGCGCTGACGCACCCCGGCGTCGTCGCCCGCCAGATCGGCGTCGCCGCCCTGTCCCAGACGTGCAGGACGTGCGCGGTGCGCGACATCTGCGGCGGCGGCGCCTACGCGCACCGGTACCGGGAGGGCGAGGGCTACCTGAACCCGTCGGTGTACTGCCCCGACCTGATGGCGCTGATCAGCCACATCGGGCGCACGGTCCAGCACGACCTGGCCCTCGCGACGGCCGCGCCCGGCCGCTGACCGGGCGGGCTCGCGGCAGGGCTCGCGGGGCGCTCACAGCGCGGTGGGTTCGATGTCGCATTCGAGGGGTTCGCCCCGCTCCGCCGCCCACACATCGGGATGATCCGCGCCCAGCACCTGCCTCAGCGCGGCCAGCGCAGGACCGGTGGCGTCGCCCTCCGCGCCCATGGCGGCGCGGGCGCGCGCCAGGTTCAACTCGACGGCGAGCGAGTAGGGGTGCCGCTCGCCGAGGCAGCCGATCATCTTCTCCTGGACGCCGGACAGCAGCCGGGCCGCGGCCTCCAACTCACCGAGCAGGTAGTAGTCGTTGGCCAGGCCGACCGTGGCGCAGAACGCGTAGTAGTGGTTCGGGCCGAGGACCCCCGCCTCGAGATCCGCCAGAGCCGCCTGGTCCGTCTCCTGAGCCGCGTACACCTCCGCCAGCCGCCGCAGCACGACGCCGCGGTCGATCGCGCAGACCTGGACGAAGGGATGCCCGTCCCCCATCACCCGGCGGTAGCCGTCCAGCGCCCGGTCGATGAGCGGCAGCGCCTCCTCCGGACGCCCGATCGCGCAGGTGGCGAGCGCCAGGCAGACCCGGCTCGCGAGCGTGTTCGGATGCTCCTCGCCGAACCGCCGGACGTGGGCGGCGAACGTCTCGGTGGCCAGCCGGTGCGCCTCCACCGACCGCCCGAGCTTCCGCAGCGTCCCCGCGTGGCTCATCTTCGCCTGCAGGACGTGCGCGTGGCCCGGTGCGAGGACGGGCCGCAGATTGGCCAGGCTCTCCGCCTGGATCCGGTACGCCTCGCCGTACCTTCCCAGCGCGTGCAGGTCGCGCGCGAGGTTGTGGGTGGCGCGGAACCGCTGCCGGTAGGCCTGGCCCTCGCCGCTCCAGACCTCCCGGTCGATCTCGTGCGCCCGCTGGAACTCGCCCAGGATCCGCAGGTCGATGGCGAGGTTGCTGGCCGCGAGCCGGGTGTCGGTGTCGGCGTCCCCGTGGATCCGGCGCAGGCGCCGCCAGGCGTCCAGGTCGATCTCGTGCGCCCTGCGGAACTCGCCGAGGAACCGCAGGTCCGCGCCGAAGCCGTTCGCGGCGAACAGGGTCTGGAGGTTGTCGGCGCCGTACTTGCGGCGCGTCCGGGCGAGGTTGTCCTCGCTGAGGTCGGCGGCCGCCCGGTTGTCGCCGAGGCCGCGCAGGGCGTTCGCCAGGACACGGGAGATGTCCAGGACGTCGTCGTCGTCGGGCCCGTACCGGTCGCGCCACCGGTGCAGCGCGATCTCCGCCAGCCGCCGGCTCCCCTCGTACTCCCCCGACTGGTAGAGGAACTTGGCCTGGTCGATGCCCACGTAGCGGATCCCGGGATCGTCCGCCTCGAAGACCCCGGAGGGGACGACGTGCGGGGTGATCTCGGAGCGGATCTCCCAGGTGGACTCCTCCTCCGGCTTCGCGCCGGGCGTCGCCGCGGCGAGGATCGCGTGCACCTGCGCCCGGACGCGGCGGCGGCCGTCGTCGCCGAGGCGATCGTCGAGGATCGCGCGGACGAGCCGGTGGACCTGGAGGCTGCCCGCCTCCTCGTCGAAGCGGGCGAGGGAGAAGCGGGAGATGTCGCGCATCGCGCCGCGCAGCCGGGCCTCGTCGGCGAGCAGCGCGGTCAACTCGGCGGGCAGCTCCGCCGAGCGCCCGGCGGTCAGCAGCCCGCAGGGCACCGGTTCCGGGTCGAAGACGGCCCACAGCTCCAGCAGCAGGCCCGCGACGGGGTTCTCCTCGCGGAGGAGGTCGAGGTTGAGGCTCACGCCCGCCGCCAGCGGCCCGGGGAGCTCCTCGGACCCGCCGTTCCCGTTGAACTCGGTCAGGCGGCGGTCGAACAGCCGGAGGTACTCCTCGACGGTGCCTCCGGTGACGGCCTGCCACGCGGCCGCCTGGCCGACCGCGAGCGGGAGGTCCCCGACGCGTTCCGACAGCAGGTCGGCCTCGGCCTCCGACAGCTCCGGCACCAGGCGGCGGAGCAGCGCGATGCTCTCGCTCCGCTCGAAGACGCCGACGTCGACGACCGACGCGTGCCGTTCCCAGCCGCGGTCGCGGGACGTCACCAGGACGTGCCGTCCGGGCCCCAGCCCTTTCCCGCCCCCGTCGACCGAGAGCGGGGTCAGCCGGACGACCTGGTCCGGATCCTGCGCGTTGTCGTAGATGAGCAGCCAGCGGCCATAGGGGCGGCCGTCGCGGAGCGCGCGCAGGACGCCGTCCACGGTGTCCTTGATGTCGTCGCTCATCGGCATGCCGAGCTGGCGGGCCAGCACGGCGAGGGCCGCGCGCGCCGAGGTCGTCTGCTCGGCCGGGATCCACCAGACCAGGTCGTAGTCGTCCGCGTGGCGGTAGGCGTACTCGACCGCGAGGTTGGACTTCCCCTCCCCGCCCATGCCGAACTCCGACTCCGGCAGGAGCGCCGCCATCCCGTCCTGCAGCGCCGCCCGGACCGCGGTGAGGAGCCGGTCCCGTCCGGTGAAGTCGGGGTTGCGGGCGGGCAGGCCGCTGCGGACCGCGGGCGCGGGCGCGGGGCCCTCCGGCCCCGCGCCCGCGGCCGGAAGCCCGTCCGCCGCCTCGTCGCCCGCCCCGCCCCCGGTGCCGCCCGCACCGGCCACCGCACCGGTCGCCAGCTGCCGCGCCACCTCCCGGTACTGGCCGCCGAGGCCGGCCAGCGCCTGCGCCGCCACCTGCGCGAACGGCAGGTCGGGCGGGAGCCGCACCTCGCCGCGGCCCACCGCCGCGAGCAGCGCCGGGAAGTCCAGCGACGAGCCGATGCGCTCGCGGACGACGTCCCACACGGCGCGCAGCACCTGCTGGACCTCGCGCCTGCGCATCCCCTGCAGCAGGATCTCCCGGACGCCGTCGTGGAACTCGTAGGCGATCTCCTCCTCGCCGCCGTCCGCCGGGCGGCCGACCATCCGCAGCAGCCCGCTGAGGAAGACCTCGGCGAGGACGGAGGACGAGGAGGACGGGAGCATCGCCTGCTGGACGAGGCGCATGACGGGCAGCCGCAGCGGCGCGGCCGCCAGGTAGGTGGCGAGCTTGAACGCCGCCGGCGACGACGACGCCCGGAACTGCTTGACGCGCGTCTCCGCCGACATCGGCTCGCCGTCGGGCGGCGGCGCGTCGGCCACGGGCCGGCCGGTGAACAGCGCGGCGCCCATGATGTCCCGGCCGCCGTGCGCGACCATGTTCGCCCACGAGCGCAGCCAGCGCTCGTTCAGCTCGACCACCGGGACCGGGACGCCGAGCGGGCGGCCGTCCGAGGGCTGGAGCGGCGCACGCGTCACGGTGAGCCGCTCGTTGGGCAGGGCGGGTCCGGACGCTCCGAACCGCACCGGCTCGATGGCCGCCGGGGTCCGCCACCACAACCGCTGCGGCAGCGGCTGCGCGATCGCGACGGTGCCCGTCCGGCCCCAGCGGCCGAGCAGCGCGGCCGCGCGGCCGTCCCGCCACGCCGCGCCGATACAGTCGCTGACGACCAGGATGACGCGCCGGTGGCTCGGGTCGACGAGTTCGTCGGGGTCGCGGTCGGCGCTGACCCCGAACGCCGACCCGGTGCGCAGCGACAGCCGCTCGCCGCCCGTGTCCAGGTACCAGGTGCGCAGGTCGCGGAACGCGCCGAGCTGCTGCAGCAGCGCCCGCAGTTCCTCGATCGTCTGCCGCCACACCACCATGGACGGCCCGACGTCCGCGACGAGGGCCAGGTCGTGCCTGCGGTCCCGCGCCGGGACCATGACGGGCTCGCACACGCCGGTCTCGGCGATCCGCTGCGCGGTCGCGGTCTCGTCGAGGATCTCGCGGGTCAGCGACGGGACGGTCGCGCGCAGCGGGCGCAGCGCCCGCGCCAGCGGCAGCGTCCGGGAGATGGCCGGCACCGCGGGCATGCGGACGGGGAACGACGCCGCCGGAACCTCCTGCCCCGCCATGTACAGGCCCGCCTCCGCGGGGCGCGGCGGCGGTGGCTCCGGCGGGGACGGCGTGGACGGCTCGCTCGGACGCCGCGACGGCGGCGGACCGGCGGTGCCGCCGTCCGGCCCGGCGGCACCGGCCGGGACGTGGTGGGCCGGGCCCTCGTGCGTCCGGAACCAGGCGGCGAGCCAGAGCGCGTCGGCGATCTCCTCCGCCGTCGGCGGCGGGTCGAGCGCCCGCAGCGCCTCGACGAGCCGGCCGATCATCCCGCGCCGGGCATCTCGATCGGGCGGAGCACCGCGTCGAGGATCTCGTCCAGCCTGCCGTCCGGCGGCCGGCTGCCGGACGTCGCCAGGTAGACGGCGTTCAGCAGCTGGTCGGTGGCGAGGGCGCCGTCGGCGCGGCGCGCGAGGAACCGCTCGATGAGCTCCTCGCTCTCCGCCCGGGCGTCCGCGCCGAGATGCGCCTCGATGATCTCCGCGAGCCGGTCCCGGCCGGGCGGCTCGATCACCAGCCGGACGCAGCGGCGCAGGAACGCGGGCGGGAACTCCCGTTCCCCGTTGCTCGTGATGATCACGATCGGGAAGCTCGCGCACTGCACCTCGCCGTGCTCGATCGGCACGCGCGGGCCGCCGTCCTCGGTCATCACGTGGATCCGGGCCTGCTCCTCGGGCAGCCGCTGCAGCTCGGGGATGGGGAACCGGCCCTCCTCGAACACGTTGAGCAGGTCGTTCGGCAGGTCGATGTTGCTCTTGTCGAGCTCGTCGATGAGCAGGACGCGGGGGGCGTCGCCGGGCAGCAGCGCGGTGCCGAGCGGACCGAGGCGGATGTACCGGCCGATGTCGGGCGGATCGGCCGTGTCGGTGCGTCCGCCCACGCCGCGCAGGCTCGCCTCGTGCAGGCGGCCGATCGCGTCGTAGTGGTACAGCCCGGACTCCAGCGTGGTGTTGCTGGTGATCGACCAGTACAGGACCGAGCCGAGACCGAGCTCGTACGCGACGTTGTAGGCCAGGGTCGACTTCCCCGACCCGGGCTTGCCCGTCACCAACAGGGGGCGCCGCAGCAGCACCGCCGCGTTCACCTTGTCGATCACCGACTCGTCGGGCCGGTACGAGATGGCCTGCTGCTCCCGCCGCCCACGCCCCCGG
The DNA here is from genome assembly GCF_014706005.1 of Actinomadura sp. RB99. Classification (NCBI taxonomy): domain Bacteria; kingdom Bacillati; phylum Actinomycetota; class Actinomycetes; order Streptosporangiales; family Thermomonosporaceae; genus Actinomadura; species Actinomadura sp. RB99. Next base: position 19,174 of record NZ_JABMCA010000044.1, read on the forward strand.
ACCGCGTCCTCCGGGCTGAACCGGCGCCACGGCGGGGGCGGCGGCAACCGGCGCGCGCGATCGTGCGGCAGGCCGTCGCCGCGGTAGATGCGCCAGTCCCCGAGCGGGTCGCTGGATTCCGGTCCTGTCGTCATGGCGGGGCCTTCCGGTGCTATGCGGGGGGTCGGAGCCGGACGTACGGCTCGGGAATGCGGTCGGCGTCGTCGAACACCAGCGTCAGGTGGAGGCCGAGATGGCCCGTTCCCGCCTCCTCGGCTCCGGCGGACAGCGCCTGGCGGCGCAGCTCCATCGCCCGCCGGGGCAGCTTCATCAGGTCGGCGGCCAGCAGGTCCTTGACCTCGCGGGCGAACCGGGCCGGGTCGCGGCCGTCCCGGCACCAGGCGATCACCGGGGTCCCGGACAGCAGCCCGACCCAGTGCTCGTCCGGCTCGTCGCTCGCCGCCCACGGCGGGAACGCCAGCGCGAGGACGGCCGGGGACTCCGACAGCTTGGAGAACAGCTCCTCCTGGTCGTACTCGCCGCGCCGGGTGACCAGGCAGACGGGCGTGTCGACCGAGTTGCCGCGCAGCACCGTCCACTTGCGCCGCCAGTCGTGGTGGACGGCGGCCAGCCGCATCCGGTCGAGGCTGCGCACGACCACCGGGTACTTGATCCCGATGCGGTGCTCGAACCCCGCGATCTTGATCTTGGAGTCCTCGACCGGGTGGCCGAGCAGCGGGCGCGGCAGCACGAACTCGACGGTGAGGTCGGGCGTGGGCCGGCCGACCACCGAGCTCTCCGCCGTCAGCAGCCGCTCCAGCAGCTCGGGGATCCGGCTGAGCGGCAGCGCCTCGTCGCTGCACTGCAGGGTGCTGCCGGGTTCGCGGTCCACCTGCAGCCACGCCGTGACGAGGTAGCGGTCCGGCTCCAGCGCGTCCGGCGTGCACGCGATGATCAGGTAGGTCTCGGACGGCTCGGCCCGCGCCCGCGTCTCGACCTCGGCGTTCTGCCGCTGGAACAGCGCGTCGTCCACGCCCTGGAACACCGCCTGCCGGCGCACCCAGTCGCGGATGGCGGGCGCCGTCGGCTGGGCGGCGTACCGGGCCAGGTCGTCGGCGAAGATCAGCAGCGGCGGCACCCCGTCGCGGCCCGCCGGGATCTCCTCGAGCAGGGCGACGACGTCGTGGAGGCTGCGCATCTCCCGGTCCAGCAGCGGCCACGCGGGCCCGACGGCCCGCCGGTACAGCATGGGGAACCGGCTGAGATGGGTCAGCCCCGGGTCGAACTGCTCCAGCGAGGTGATCAGCTGGTGCAGCTCCCGCCGCGCGTCCTGGCCGAGCCACGGTTCCGGGATCAGCTCGCGGACGAGGTCGCGCAGCGCCGCAACGGAAAGGCTGCCCTTGTAGAACCGCTCCAGGTTCCGCACCAGCGCGTGCGCCGCGCCCGGGTAGTTGAGCAGGACGTCGACCAGCGCCCACACGTCGAGCCGGTCCTGGTCGTGGTGCTCGAAGGGGAGCCGGTGCCCGAGATCGCGCTCCAGGGCCGCCAGAAGCACCTCACGCCCCCGCCGGACCCTCATCCCGTCGATGCGCAGGATCGCCTCGACGAGCCGATGCTGATCATCGACGTTCAGCGACGTGATCAAACGCTCCGCCTCCGACCGAAGGGTGCCGAAAAGAACGCCCGCCGTTTCCGATGCCGGAAGCCTACCTCCGCCGCGCCCATCGGATGGATGCCGTTCCGGCAACTCTGAAGCGGCCGGAACAGGCCGTCCGCAATGCGTCACCCAGCACAATCCGAACGGCCCGGAGGTGATGTCCGCCCGGCGGGCTCGCCGCTAACCGTCCTCGCCCGCCGGCACCGCCGCGCCGTGCACGGGCAGCGCCGTTCCGGCCGCCGCACGCCCGCCCCACCTCGCGCGCTGCCTCCGCCACCGGAAATCCGGCCTCGGAAGCGACCATACGGCGACCAGGGCGAGAAAGAACAGGAGCGTCACGAGGGTGGGCTCCCCGGCCGGATTCGGCCTGCGCACCAGGCATAAGACGGCGGCGACGATGCCCAGGAACGTTCCGGCCACGAGAAAGGCCGTCGGACGGGGGCCGAAGAACTTGATCACATAACCGCTGGCGGAGGCCCCGAGCGTCACGGCGCCCGTCGTCAGGAACTGGAGGACCCCCTCCACCCGGCCCAGGACGTCTTTCGGAATGGCCTTGCTCTGGTGCACCGCCAGGGCGACGTTGATGTAGGCCCCCATGAAACTGCAGGCCCCCCAGGCGCACATTCCGATCACCGGATCGCCCGCCATCGCCACGATCACCACGAACGGCAGCCAGGCCGCCACACACCACTTGACCGTCGCCTGCGGCCGGAAGCGCCGCACGATTCCGGGCGCGGTCATGGCCCCCAGGAAACCGCTGACCCCCGACGTCGCGAGAAGCGTGCCGATGAGCGACCCGGAGAGGTGATTCCGCTCGGCCTCGACGACGAGCAGCAGAATGATGATCTGGAAGCCGATGTTCGCGACCGCGCACGCGACGATCGACGAGCAGAGGAAGCGGTCGCGGCTTATCCAGCCGAATCCTTCCTTGAAATAGGGGGTCATCTTCCGCATCGGCCCCCTGAGGCCCGAGCCCCGTGTTGGTTCAAAGGACTGGAGATGCTTCGTCCGCAGAAAGCGAAGGGAAACAACGGAGACGAAGGACGTCAATGCGTCGAGCACATAGGGAAACGCATGGCCCAAGGAGAAGAGCAGTCCGCCGACCGGCCGCCCGAGGACCAGGGCCAGATGGTGCCGGGCCTCGCTTTTGCCCATCGCGTTCTCGGCTTCGCCGTCCGGCACCACGTGCCGGACGGCCGCCATCTCCGCTATCCGGAAGAAGACCGCGCAGGAGCCGTCCACCACCGCGGCCACGACGAGGAACGGCCAGGGTTCGGGGACGGTGAAGAGGCCGACGAACAGCACGATGGAGTTCAGCACCCGGATCAGCTGGCTGCGCAGCATGATCCGGCGCCGGTCGCAGCGATCGGCGATCAGCCCGGCGGGCAGGTGCAGGAACAGTCCGGGCAGGGTGCTCGCGGCCGCGACCCAGCCGGCGACGATCGGCGAGTCCGTCAGCGCGAGCGCCAGCAGAGGATTGGCCGCGGCCGCCCCGAGCGTGCCGAGTTGCGAGAACGCCGATCCGCCCATCAGCAAGGTGAAATCGCGGCGCCACACCCGGTCCTGCGCTTCTGCGGACTCCCCGGTCCGTGAGTCCTCGGCCCCGCCGCCGCCCCGCACGTCCGGTTCGGGTGGGGCGGTGCTCACCTCTGACTCTCCTTGCTCCGACCGTGGTCACCGTCCGAGCGCTCCGCAGCTCCGACGTCTTATCATATTGCCCAGCAGGATTACGAGCTAAAGTCAAAGCTGAGCATAAAATTTCGCCAGGACTCGCCAAAGAAACCCGGTTCATCCGCTTTCCCGGCAACCGGATTCAGTCGCGCACGGATCCTAGCAGCAGACATATGCGTCCCCGTAGAGGGGAGCGGTCGCCAAGAAGCGGACAATAGATCAGCGAATACGCCATGGGCGCCATACTTCTATTTCGCCACTAAACCGGACGAACAGGAGCTTGGACTTCAAAATCCAGCGTTCGTCACACGAGGGCACGACTGTTCACGGAGAACACGGGCCACGAAGGGCCGGAGGCCCCCGGTGCCTACGCGGTGCCGGTCAGGGCGCGCTTGGCGATGAGGGCCTCGCGGTTCCGGCTGTCGTGGCCGAGGACGTCCTCGAAGACCGCGCGGGCGGCGCGCGTCCTCCCGGACCGCCAGAGCGCCTGGCCCAGCGCGGTCTGAATCGACAGCTCGTGCGGCAGCCGGCTCGCCGCCGCCTGGAGCTGCCGGACGGCCTCTCCGGCGTCGCTCGCCAGCAGGATCCGGCCGATGCCGGCCAGGAGCCAGCCGACCGCGGCGTTGTCCGGAATGGCCTCGCAGATCGTGGCGGCCTTCCGGTAGCGCATGATCGCCGTCGGGGAGTCCCCCTGTTCGTAGGCGATGTCGCCGAGGAAGGTGGTCGCGGTGGCGAGGACCTTCATGTCGCCGCCTTCGCCGCAGGCGCGGACGGCCGCCTCCGCATGGCGCCGCGCGAGTTCCGCGTCACCGTCCAGAAGCGCCAGCCGCGCCTGGTGCAGTCGTATCGAAGGTCCCGGGCGCCTGATCGGGACCGCCCCGCCGCCGAGCTTACCGATCGGCTCGATCAGCCGGGGATGCTGCAGCTCGAAGTACCGCGCCCCGTCGCGCAGGCGCGCCCGGACGAGGTGATGGTCCTGCACCGCGTCGACGACCGCCTTGGGGACGTCGTCGTACAGGCGCGACTCGGGCACCCCGGCGCGCCCCCAAGGCCCGCCGAACACGCCGCGGAACCAGGACAGGACGTTCGCCGCCCGGATGCTCTGGTCGGCCGCGATCGTGGCGAGACCGTGCGCGCAGAACTCCCCCAGCACCCGGTTCACCTCGCCGCGCAACCGGTCCGCGGAGACCTCTGTGTCGCCGGGCAGGTCCTCCCACAGGCGCGCGCAGACGAGTTGCAGCAGCACCGGCTCGACCCGTGAGGTGGTCTGGACGGCGCCCGCCATCCGGACCGTCCGCAATTCCCGCACCAGCGCCTCGGCGAGGTCGCCGTCGCTTCGGCCGGCGCCGCGCATCAGCGCCTCCGCCGCCTCGCACGCCGCCTCGGGCGTCAACGGCTCCAGCGAACACGTCGCGGGCGACTCCTGGCCCAGCCGGCCGGCGAGTTCGAGGACCTCGTCGAGGGCGTCGTCGCGGACGACCAGGAGCAGGTGCAGGTCCGGCTCCTCTTTCATGACGGCCGCCAGGTCGTCGAGGAGCTCCCGGCGGTGCCGTTCGTGCCGGGGCGAGGTCCGCAGGAGACCTTCCGCCCCGTCGATGGCGGCGAGTGTGGGGAGCTGCGTCCCGAACCGGTCGACCCGGCGGTGCTTGCGCAGGAACGCGCCGATCGGCAGTTCGGAGATCTGCACGGGCGACGCGCGCGTGTACCACGAGGCCAGCAGGGCCAGCCGGAAATGGTTGTGCTCCGGCAGGGCCGCCACCGGGAACGAGGGCCGGTACGCGATATGCGCGACGGGCAGCACATTCGCGTCCTGGTCCCGCAACCGCGGGACGACGCCCGCGCGCAACAGCGAGGTCTTGCCGACACCGGCGCCGCCGTGCAGCACGGTGAGCCGGTTCTCCTCCCAATTCCGCAGAACCTCGCGCGTCTCCGTGGTCCTGCCGCGGAAGAGGTCCCGATGCGTTTCATCGAGCGCGCGCCCGCCCGCATGCGGACCCGGAGAGCCGAAGGGAGACTGCGCGATCATCATTCCGTCCCATGAGCAGGCACCCGTGGAAAGATGTGCCGGCAAGCTCACCCGAGCGTAGCGCACGGCCGACCGAATGGTCCCGGTAACGCCCCGAAGAACGGACGCCGTCGCCTCGCCCCTATGCCCTGGTCGCCGCCGTCTTCCCGCTCGGCCGCCGTGACATCTTGTTGTCGAACCCGGCCCTTGCGGTACCCGGCTTCAACAGCTCCAATCCGACTCGCCGCATCCCTGGAGAGAAGCCGGAAGCGGTGGCGGCCTCGAGGGTCTCACGGGCGAAGCCGAATGAGCGGTTCTGCATCCGTACCTCCTCTGTACCGGTGCCACAGAGGTCCCGCCAGTGCGTTTCTCCCGGACACCGCAAGGTGATCAGGACCATGGTCTCAAAAAGCGGCCCTGGGCACCAGAGCGGCGCCACCTGCGCCCCTCTCTATTCGGACAGCCTGTGAACGCCGTATAACGGCGTCCGAAAAAGGGAGGCCGATCAACGTGTCACCTGACACAGACTGGTACGAGCAGCTTCAATACACTATCTTCATTGACGGAATTACTTGACCACGACGTGATGCGGTGTGTCCGGTGGGGGCGCCGGCATGGCGCAGGGGGATCGAGTGACCAACGCACAGCCGGATTCATCGTTCGCCACGGATCGCGTACCCCAGATCTGGGGCAAGGTCCCTCCCAGGAACAAGAACTTCACCGGCCGGACGGACCTTCTCGAGCGACTACGCGGAGGCCTGGCCAACAGGGTCACCGCAGTGGTCCCGCACGCGTTGCACGGTCTCGGCGGCGTCGGAAAGACCCAGATGGCGGTCGAGTACGCCTACCGGTACAGATCGGCGTACGACCTCGTCTGGTGGATCCCGGCCGACCAGCCCGTCCTGGTCCGCTCCTCCCTCGCGAGCCTCGCGCAGCCCCTCGGCCTTCCCTCGGCCTCCGTGAGCGGCGTCGAGGACGCCGCCAACGCCGTCCTCGACGCGCTGCGCCGCGGCGAGCCCTATACCAACTGGCTGCTGATCTTCGACAACGCCGACGAGCCCGAGGAACTGACCGAGACCCTCCCGCAGGGCCCCGGGCACGTCCTGATCACTTCGCGGAACCACCGCTGGGCGGGCGTGGTCGACGCGGTCCCGATCGACGTCTTCACCCGCGAGGAGAGCATCGAGTTCCTCACGAGGCGGGTTCCGCGCGGCATCAGCGAGGAGAATGCCGACAGGCTCGCGGAGGAATTGGGCGACCTCCCGCTCGCCTTGGAGCAGGCCGGGGCGCTCCACGCGGAGACCGGCATCCAGGTGGAGCAGTATCTGCAGCTCCTCGAAGAGCACACCAGCCAATTGCTCTCCCAGGGCAAACCGACCGAGTATCCGGTGTCGATGACGGCCGCCTGGGCGCTCTCCGTCGCCAGCCTGGAAGAGAAGATGCCCGAGGCGCTGGACCTCCTGCGCTATTGCGCGTTCTTCGGTCCGGAGCCGATTCCGCGCGACAGCTTCAGCAAGGTCGTTCCCGGTCTCAGCCCAGGGCTCACGACCCTGATCAGGGACCCCATCAAGCTGAGCCGGGCCATCGGCGAACTGGGGCGCTTCGCTCTGGCGAGGCTCGACATTCCGGCCCGGACGATCCAGGTCCACCGGCTGATCCAGGCTCTCGTCCGGGACGAGGTCTCGGAAGCGGACCAGGAGCGCCTCCGGCACGAAGTCCACCTGCTGCTGGCCGCCTACACGCCGCCGAATCCGAACGACTCGAGCAACTGGGGCAAGTTCCTGAACGCGCTCGGGCACATGGAGCCGGCGGGCGTCGCCGAATGCTCCGAGCCCTCGGTCCGCGACTTCTGCCTCCAGATGATCACGTACCTGTACGCCTCGGGAGACGTCTCCTCCGCTCAGTCGTTCGCGGAGTCGTTCCTCGAAGTGTGGACGGCCTCGTCGGGGACCGACCACGAGGACGTCCTGAAACTGCGCGTGGAAATGTGCAACATCACCCGCGAACTGGGGCTGTACGAGGAAGCCGCCACGCTCGGGGCGCAGACTCTCGCCATGGCCGAGAAAGCGCTCGGCCTCGATCACGACACCACGCTGCGCGCGCTCCGTGGGCGCGCGACGGACCTGAGGGCGAGCGGCGACTTCCAGCAGGCGCATCAGATCGACGACGACGTGCTCCGCCGCTTCGAGTCGAAATTCCCTGACGACGAGTGGAGCATCTGGCGCGCCAAGAACAGCGTCGCGCTCGACCACGGTCTCAAGAGCGACTATACGAACGCCCGTCTCCTTCTTGAGCAGGTGTACCTCGAGGTACTCGAAACGGGGAAGGCGGCGGGCGACCCCGCCTCCTATCTGAACATCTACACCGGGCTGGCGCGGGCGGTGCGGCTCGGCGGGGACTTCTCCGAGGCGTGCGACCTCGGGGAGGACGCCTACGCGTTCGGGATCGAGGAGTTGACCCCCGACCATCCCTGGACGCTGCGCACCGGCAAGGACCTGTCGATCGCGCGGCGGCGCGCGGGCGACTACGAGCGCGCTCAGGAGATCGCCGAGGACATCCACCAGCGGTACGTGCGCGCCTTCGGCATCGACCATCCCGACACGCTGGCGGCGGCGACCTGCCTGGCGAACATCCGCCGGACGCTCGGCAAGTTCGAGGAGGCCATGAACCTCGCCGAGGACACCGTCCGCCGCTACCCGCGCGTCTACGGCGCCGACCACCCGTACAACCACGCCTGCGCGGGGAACCTGGCCATCCTGCAGCGGGTCACCGGCGACCCGCAGGCGGCGCGGAAGACCAACGAGGACGCGCTCGCCGGGCTGGAGCTCAAGCTGGGCCGCGACCACCACTACTCGTTGACCGTCGCCCTCAACCTGGCCAGCGACCTGGCCGCGCTGGGCGAGAACGAGTCGGCGTACCGCCTCTGCTCGGGCACGCTGCGCCGACTGAGCGCCCTGATGGGCGAGGACCACCCCGTGACGCTCTCGGCCGCGGCCAACACCGTCGCCGATCTGCGCACCCTGGGCCGTGACGAGGAGGCCGAGGCGCTGTTCGCCGACACGGAGCAGCGCTACCGCCGGACGCTCACGCTTGAGCACCCCGACGCCAAGGTCTTCCTGGAGGGGCGGCGGCTGGACGCGGACTTCGACCCGCCGCCGATCTAGCCGACGGCGGCCGCGGGCCGCGCGGGCGAGCCGTCCAGGTCGCGGCTCAGCACGTCGCGGATGTGCGTGATCAGCTTCAGCAGGTCGCGGCAGTACACCGACGGGTTCCGGAAACCGGTGCCCGACTTGTACCGGTGCGGGTAGAGGCCCGCGCCGCACACCTCGTGCGCCTCGCAGGCGAGGCACTGGGCCGACAGCGCCTGCCGGCCGATCTGCCGCGCGGCGACGGACGGCAGCGACAGCACGGTGTCGAACGGGTCGCGGGACACGTGCAGCCGGGTTCCGGCGGCCCCGTCGTAGGCCGACTTCAGCGAGTCGACCTGCTCGATCTCGCCGTTGGTCTCCACCACGGCGATGGCCACCGGGGACAGGCCCACGGCCTCGCTGGCGGACATCCGGCCGAACAGCAGCCGGATGATCTCGCTGAACAGCCGGATCCGCACCTGGTCGGCGTCGCGCCCGTACCAGCGGTCGAAGATGGCGATGAGCCAGTCGCCGTACGGCGTCGACTCGTCGGGCGGACGGCCGGGCGGCGGCGTGTCCCAGTTCCCGTGGGGCAGCAGGAAGTCCATCTCCGGCGGCTCGAACGCCAGGAGGGCCTCGTAGGTCGCGAGCGGGTCGTTGCGCAGTTCGATCGTGCTGAGCAGGCCGCCGAACAGGTGCCGGTACGGGGTGCCGGTCAGGCGCTCCAGGCCCGTCCGCACGTCCTGGTAGCTGCCCCGCCCGTTCGCGCGCCGCCGGTGCCGGTCGTGGCCCTCCTCATCGCCGTCCACGCTCACGCCCACGCTGACGCCGTGCTCGGCGAACAGGTCGAGGAACAGCTCGTCGAGCAGGACGCCGTTGGTCTGCACGCTGAACCCGACGCGCACGTCGGGCTCGCAGGCGGCGCGGATCGTCTCGACGGCGTGCCGCAGGTGCTCTACGCCCGCCAGCAGCGGTTCGCCGCCGTGCAGGACGACCTCGACCTCGGGCAGCAGGTTCATCCGGGCGTGCTCGGCGATGCGCTCCGCCGCCCACCCGACGACCTGCCGCGACATCCGCCGGGGCTGCCGGCGCCAGCCCTGGTCGGCCATCTCGTACATATAGCAGTAATCGCAGGCCAGGTTGCACCTGCTGTGCACCTTGAGGATGAAGTCGCGGATCGGGGTGGGCCGCCAGCCGCGTTCGAGGAGGGCGCGCACGTCCAAGGCGCCCGGCCACTCGATCTCCTGGCCGGGTTCGTCCCTGCGGACGCCCACGCTTGCCGACCTCCTAGGTGAGACCAAGACGCGGCGCTGCGCTTGTATTTTGTACTGGTATATCGGGCTTACATGATCAATAAACGCGATCAACTCTCGTTCGTCAAGGCCCACCGCTCATGGTCCCGCCACGTTCCGTCGATCTTGATGTACGCGGGCGAGAACCCCTCCCGGCGGAAGCCGAGGCGCGCGGCCAGCCGCAGGGACTCCGCGTTCCCCGGCTGGATGTCGGCCTCCACCCGGTGCAGCCCCAGCCGCTCGAAGGCGTACCGGACGGCCAGGGCCACCCCCTCGGTCATGTAGCCCCGGCCGGCGTGCGGCAGGAACGCCGCGTAGCCCAGCACCCCGCGCTGGTACGACCCGCGGACGATCTCGTTGATGTTCACCATGCCCGCGAGGTCCCCGCCGTCGCGCAGGCAGACCACCATCCCCACCGCGGTCACCTGGTCGAACCGCGCGAGGTAGGCCGCGAACTCCGCCGCGGACCGGGGCAGCGCCACCCACGGCCGGTGCAGCCCCTCGCTCGCCTCAGCAAGTTCGAGGAACCGGGCCTCGTCGTCCGCTCGCACCCGCCGCAGCAGGACCCGGGTGCCCACCGTCAGCTCCACGCTCACCCGCGAAATCTACGCCACCCCGGGCACTTCGCCCTTACCCTCCCCCGGAACCCGGGGCAGGGCGGCCGGGACCGGCGCAAGCCCGGCCGGGAAGCATCCGAGCCGGGCCCGCCGACGCTCTGCGGTTCCGAGAAGGTCAGTGCGTCAACGCGCGGGTGTGGAGGGCGGTGACGGCCTGGCGGGCGGAGAGGATGGCGCCGTGCTGCCAGGCGTCCATGTAGGAGAGCCAGTCGCCCGCGTAGAGGACGCGGCCGGTGGGCGCGGTCAGCGGCTTGAGGACGGGGGCGTCGGGGGTCCAGCCGGGGAGGTTGTGCCAGGCGCCTTCGATGTGCGGGATGTAGCGCCACGACTGGGAGAAGGACGAGGCGAGTTCTGTCCGGTACTTGGCGCCGTAGATGCGTTCGCCGAGGGTGACGGCACGTTCCTGGCGCTGTCGCGGGGTCATCTTGCCGTACTTGTCGGCGGTCTCGTCGTAGTTGTAGTAGCCGACGATGACACCCCGCCTCTCGTGGAAGCCGTGCGAGGGGTGCCAGACATGCGTGAGGTCGAGGTCGGTCTCGGTGATGCCGCCGTAGATGCGGTGGTCGGTCTCCCACCACCGGCTGCGGTACTCCAGTCCGATCTTGCTGGCGGAGGCGGGGGTGATGGCCCGCAGGGCCGCCTGGACGTCGTCGCCGAGGTTGTGCGGGAGCCCGGCCAGCAGGTGCGGAGGCATCGCGGCGACGCAGTAGTCGGCGTCCAGGGTCTTCTGGCGGCCCGCGGCGTCGGTGTAGTGGACGGTCACGCCGTCCGGCCGCTGCACGAGACGGGAGGCGGCGCAGCCCAGCTTGACCTTGCCGGGGCCGATGGCGCGCGTCAGCGCCCTGGGGATCTGGTCCATGCCGCCGACCGGCTGGAACATCAGCATCGCCTGGTCGTACTCGAACTCGAAGGAGAAGTAGCGTCCGACGGCCGACGCGAATACGTCGGAGACGCCGGGAACGGCGCCCAGCGGCGTGCCGGGCTGACCGGCCGCGCCGGGGTAGACGCCGAAGCCGCGGTTGGTGCCGCCCTTGTAGGCGAAGCCGTCGGACTTGCCGCCGATCTGGCCCCAGTCCTCCAGGAACGACAGCAGCGCGGAGCGGTCGTCGCCGGTCAGCTCGGCGTCCAGGGCGCCGCTGCCGGTGGCCTTGGCGAGCAGCTCGCTCACGTAACCGTAGACGTCCGCCTTGGCCGTCCGGTAGCGCATGGGGTGCCCGGGCTTCATGCCGGAGGACTCGTTGTAGATGTAGGCATCGGCGTTGACGTTGGTGAACACCTCGATCGGGACGCCGAGTTCCCTGCAGTAGTCGAGCGTGACCATCCACTGGGCGAGCCTCGCGGGTCCCGCGTTGAGGTACTGCCCTTCGCCGAAGCGGGCGACCTGCTTGTTGCCGAGCAGGTCGGTCTGCTCGGTGCCGCCGCGCACCGTGAAGTTGCGGCCGCCCGTCCGGTCGCGCGGCTCCAGGATCGTGCAGCGGTATCCGGCCTTGCCGAGTTCGTAGGCGGAGACGAGGCCGGCGATGCCGCCGCCGAGGATGACGACGCTGGCGGCGCTGCGCCCGGTGAGGTGGAAGTCGGCGGGGCTGAGGGGCCGGAAGGGCGGCGCGGCCGCGGTGGCCTCGGCCGGTGCGAGGCCGAGCGCCCCCATGGCCGCGAACATCGTGCCTGCACCGCCGGTCAGCCCCACCGCGCGCAGGAAGCTCCTGCGCGTCTGCCCGTGCCGCGTCCGCTGGATCTGTGCCAAGGCGATCTCCCCACATGAAGATCGTTCCGTCGATGCGCCGACGATCTTCATTTTGGAACGTTTCGGGCAGAGTGCTCCCCTGTGAACTTCATGTGTCCTGACTCCGCGAACGCGCGAACGGCCCGACCGCAACGGAACGGAATTCGCGGAGATCCGCCCTCCCCGCGGGTTTCCATGTCCTCATTCATCTCAACCGATGATCGCTGCCCGCAGAGGAGATAGAGCTGCACGTTCTATTTCGAACGTCAGGTTCTCCAAAGACAGATGACCGTCGTTGGCTTCATATCAGTACGTAAATCTGATTTGTGAGACGGATTTCCCACGTCGCGACCGAGCCGCCGATCGCCATGCGCAGGCAAGGCAGCAGAGACGGCGACCGAGGTCAGGCATTGGCACGCGGCCCGCGCCATGGCGGAGTCCGTCAAGTCGCCGGCCTGGCTCCCGTTCCGTCCCTCACCGGCCTGAACGACTTCGCGGTCTCCAGCGGGAACCGGCTCTTCGTCGGGAACGAGAGAGCGGTCCTCGGCCTTCAGTTCCCGGCATGACCGGACGGTTCACCGCGGGAGGGGCTCCACTGGCGCAGGTGGGATGCCGGCCAGGCAGGAGGTGTCGCCCACCCGAAGGCGGCGGACGAAACCGGACTCGATCGCGGCCGCGCAGCCGCTGGGTTCGTGTTCGGCCACGTGACCGACATTGGGTACCTCTACGACCGTGGACCGCTGGAACCGGCGGGCGGCCTGCCGGCCTTGCTCGGTCGGGGTGTTGGCGTCCAGGTCGCCCGACACCACCAGCACCGGGACGTCGGGGAGGGGGCCGCTGGTCGGCTGGACCGGGCCGTGCCGGTCGGGCCAGCGCACGCACGCGTTGCCCCAGCTGTAGCTCACGCCGGTCCAGGCTCGTTTACCGAACGGCCAGTACGTCCGCTCGGGAATCGCCGCGAGCCCGGACGAGAACTGCCGGAGCCGGGCCGCGACCGGCGCTGTGCGGTTCCAGGCCGTCGGGTAGTCGTTGCACATCACCGCCGCGGCCTGCTCGGGGTTGAAGAGCTGCTGCTCGTCCTGACGGAGCGCCGACCCGCTCAGCGGCGCCACCTGACGGGCGGCCTCGATCAGCGGCGCGTTGTCGGCGTGGAGGGCCCTGCGGACCATCGCGGGCACGCCACCGATTCCCTCGGGGGCCGAACCCGCCAGGCCGTAGACGATCGAGGCCAGCGCGGTGTCATCGAGCCGCCGCTGCTCCTCCCCCAGCGTGTAGGTGATCGGCCGCGTCCGCAGCCTCTGGGCGAGCCGCGCGACGTCGCGCAGGACCTCGTCGCCGTCGCAGGCGCCCGCACTGCGTTCGCACACCAGTCGCAGCGTTCGGCGCGCGGCCCGCGCGTTGGGACGCGCCCACATGTCGAAGTCGAGCGGATAGGCGCTGGAGAGCACCATCGAGCGGACATGTCCGGGATGGCGCTGGGCGTAGACCGTCATGAGGTAGGTGCCGTAGGACTCCCCGAGCAGGTCGAGCCGCTCGACGCCCAGCTTGGCCCGGATGGCGTCGATGTCGTCGGCGATCTCGGCCGAGGTGTAGCCGCGGGCGCGGGTTCCGAGCGTCCGGCCGCATTCACCGACCGCCCGCACGAAGCCGTCGCGGGTCGCGGGCAGCGAGGCCAGGGCCCCGCACCGGACGGGATCGGAGCGGTTGACGCCGCGCGGGTCGACGAGCAGCAGGTCGTGGTCCTGCAGCAGGCCGGCGAACATCCGGGCGTACTGGGACGCGGACGCGATCGCGGAATCCCCCGGACCTCCGGGGTTGAGCGCCACCGTGCCCGTGGCGGGCCGGGAGGTGTCGCGGTGCCTGATCAGGGCGTAGGCCACCGTGGTGTCCCCCAGACCGGGACGGTCCCGCACCAGCGGCACCCGCACCGAACCGCACACCGCGCCGGAGACCGGCACGCAGCCGGCCGGCTCCCGCGCCGGCTTCTCGGCGTGTCCCGCCGGTGCGGTGAGCGCGGCACCGCAGGCGACGGCGGCGACGGCGGCCGCCGCGCTTCCCGCCCTCTTCGAGATCGACTTCATGCTCGGAGTCTGGAAGGCGGCCGATCGGCCGCGCATCGCCCTCCATGGGGAACCGGCACCCCGGACCTGGGAGGGAGGCGACGCGCGCGGTGCCGAAGGGACAGACTTGGGCCATGGAATACGTCGGCCGGGTGCCCGCGCCGCCGCTCGACAGGCTCATCGACGACATCTACTGCCTGACCGGGGTGCCGCGCCACCGCCGGATGAACGTGCCGCCGATGCCGTCGGCGCACCTGTTCGTCAACCTGGGCGAACCGGCCCGCCTGTGGGACTCCGATCCTTCGGTGCCGCCGGCGCTGTTCGGCGACGGGTGGTTCATGGGCGTGTGGACCAGGCGTTTCCTCTTCGAGTACCCGGCACGGGTGCGTCTGGTCGGGGTCCACTTCAAGCCGTGGGGGCTCTCGCCGTTCGTCGACGTGCCGGCGGCCGAACTGCCGAACCGGTGGGTGCCCGTCGACGCCGTCTGGCGTCGGTCCATCGACCGGATCCGCAACCGGGTCGGCGACGTCCCGTCGGCCTCGGAGGCGATTCGGGTCGTGGAGGAGGAACTGCGGTCGCGACTTGCTGAGGCGCCCCCGCGCGGCCTCGGCCTGGTCCGGCATACCGGCCTGCGGTTGGAGACCTCCTACGGCGCGGTCCCGGTCGGCGCGCTGGCCGACGGCGCCGGGGTGAGCGGCAACCACCTGGCCGCGCAGTTCAAGTCCCATGTCGGGGTCACTCCGAAGCGGGTGGCGCGGATCTACCGCTTCGCGCGGCTGATCCTGTCCGTGGACGCCCCGCGCCCCGTCGACTGGTCGGACCTCGCCCACGCGGCGGGCTACTTCGACCGGGCCCACTTCACCAGGGAGTTCAAGGACTTCACCGGCCACACCCCCACGGAGTACCTGGCCCTGCGGCGCCGGTTCCCCGCCGAGCCGGGGTTCCCGCCGGACGACGGCCCGATGCCCGCCGATTGATTTCTTACATGCCCGGTCGCTCCCCCGGACGACAGGATCGTGAGGCGAGGCCCGAGGACACCGGAGGAGAACCCGTGGGCGCAGTGATCATGCACAACGTGATGTCGGTCGACGGCTTCATCGCCGACGCGAACGACGAGGTCGGACCGCTCCACGACTGGTACTTCAACGGCGACGACCCGATCGTCGGAGGCGTCGACGAGCAGTACGACCATTCCGGCTCGGGCAGCCCGTTCAAGGTCTCCAGCGCGTCGGCGGAGTACGTCCGGTCGACGTGGCGGACGATCGGCACGATCGTGATGGGCCGCACCCTGTTCGACCTGGTGAACGGCTGGGAGGGACGGCCGCCCGCAGGTGACCACGTGGTCGTGGTGTCCCACCGGCCGAAGCCCGAGGGCTGGCATCCGGAGGCGTCGTACCACTTCGTCGACGACGTGAAGGCCGCGATCGACAAGGCCCGCGCCCTCGCCGGGGACCGGACCGTCGCCGTGAACGCCGGGGACGTGGGCGCCCAGATCCTCGCGGCCGGTCTCGTGGACGAGGTGGCGATCGACGTGGTGCCGGTGGTGTTCGGCTCGGGCAAACGCTACTTCGGCGCCATCGACGGCCAGCACCTCCTGGAGGACCCCCACGTGGTCATCCAGGGCGAGGGCGTCCTGCACCTGAGGTTCAAGGTCCGCCGCTAGCCCAGGACACAGAGCGCACAGCAGAACGGCCCGGCCGGTTTCCCGGTCGGGCCGTTCTGTACTCGCTGGTGGAGGTGGCGGGAATCGAACCCGCGTCCTTCCAACGCTGCCGTTGGCTCTCGTTTGGCACCGTTGGCGAGAGTTGCTCTGACCTCCCTGACAGCACCCTGCGGCCGTTGGTTGTCGTTGAACATCATCGGCCGCCTCAAGCCATATTGCGGGTGTAAAGAGGGCGCGGCGGACGCGCATGCCCGCGCTCCCCCGATCAAGGCTCGACCTTCCAACTGAATTGGAAGGTCACGCAGCCGCCAGACATAAGGCGGCCCCGGAACCGCGGTGCTGGAACACCGGCCGGGGCCTTGATCGGAAACAGGAGTTCCGACCCATGGGTAGTTTCGCAGAGATCCACATCGCCACCGTCGACAAGTCCTCCACGGACGGGAAGTCGTCGACGTGGCCGGCCGGTGAGCCGAAGTCCGTCCGGGACGCTGCCGACCGCAAGGGCGGCAAGTGATGAACCGCCCGGACCTGCACGACGAGACCGTAAAGGTGATCCTCGCGGTCCTCGAGGGAATCGCGATCCCACACGCGGCGACCGTCGCCCACGACGAGACCCGCACCCGCATCCTTCACGACCGGCTCATGCACGTCGTGGTGATGCTGGAGAGCCTGCTCGGGGCGGCGCGCCCGGACGTCGACGACGCCGTGTCGTACCTGCAGGAGAAGCTCGCCGAGCACCCGCCGGTCGGTTACATCACGCAGAAGCGGGCGCACCGGCGTCTCAAGGCCGGCGCCACGTGGCTGGAAGCCGTCTCACTCGACTACCGGGACCAGGAGGCGGACCAGTGACCGCGATCATGCCGGAGCGTCCGACGCTCCACGACCGGGTGATGGCGGCGCTCGAGCCGTTCTTCGCGGACGCGCACATCGTCGCCCGGTACCACTCCCACCTGCTGAACGCGATGCGGTCGGCGGAGGTGTACGTGGCGCACGTGACGGTGCGGGGCGTGCCCGTGACCGTGACCGGGCTGGGGTGCGGGATGACCCTGGAGCAGGCGGACGAGACCGGACAGCTCATCTACTCCCTGCCGCTCGAGGCGTGGGCGCACATCTTCATCGAGGGCCCCGGCCGGGTCCGTGTCGGCGCCAACGGCCCGGAGGTGACCGCGTGAACCGCCGGGACACCGAACTGTGGAACGCGATCGGCGGTGTGCTCGTCCTCGCCGCGGTCGCGCTGCTCGGGTGGGCGCTGTACGAGTCCGCCGTCACCGACGTGTCGGTGCCGCTGCTGCTGCCGCTGACGACCGGCGCCGCCACGCTGTGGCTGGGATGGCGCGAGGTCGACTGGTGGACGCAGCGGCGCCGTGAGGGCATCGAGCGGCACGAGCGGCAGTTGCGGGAGCGGCGCGAGGCGCTCCACCCGCAGCGGGACGAGCAGGCCGTGACGCTCATCCTGTACCGCGGGCCGCACGAGTCGGACATCGACTGGCGCCGGATCGGCGACGCCGAGCGGGACGTCGTCGTGACGGTCCTGCATGCGCACTTCGAGGCCGGCCGTCTCGACCAGGCCGAGATGGAGGAGCGCGTCACGCGGGCGCTGGCGGCGAAGACGCTCGGGGAGCTGCGGCGCCTGGTCGCCGACATGCCCAATGAAGGGATCGACCAATGACGCGCCCCACCTTCTTCGCGCACCGCGCGACCATCGTCCTGATGGCCGTCGTGGTCCTGGTCGCGACCGGCGACGGGTTCGCGCAGTCGTACGCGGGTCTGTACCACTGGGCGACCGAGCACCACCTCAAGACGTGGAAGGCCGACACGTTCCCCCTGCTGGTCGACCTTTTCGTTGCGGTCGGTGAGCTCGGCATGTTCGCGTTGGCGCTCGAGGGCCACCGGCTGCGGAAGTCGGTGATGTCGTGGGCGGACGTGGCGTTGCCGTTCGGGATCGCCGCGGCCGGGTGGGGCGTCTCGCTGGTCTTCAACGTCGGGTCGGTCGGGCACCGGTTCTCCGACCAGGCGACGGCCGCGGTCCCGCCGGTCGCGTCGATGCTGGGGTTGCTGGTCCTGCTGCGGACGCTTCACCGGCTCGTCACCCGGCCGGCCGATGAGCTGGACGCGTCCGTGTCCGTGCGGGCGACCGTCGCCGACGCGGACAGCCCGGAGGGCGTCGCGAACGGGTATGCGATGTGGGCGGCGCTGGAGGACACGCCCCCGGCGGCCGTCGAACCGGTCGCGACCACCGATCCCCTGGACGACTGGTACGACGAGACCGAGCCGGAGTCCGTGGCGGAAATCCCATCAGATTCGAATGGGGTTCCCGAGCCTGCCCCCGAGTCGGAGACCGGTGGTCGCGACCAGGACGAGACCGATCCGGAAGCGGTCGCGACCGGCGAGACCGGTGGTCCCGAGTCGGACGAGACCGACCCGGTTCTTGAGCCGGTGATCGCGACCGCCCGGGACCGGTTCGCCGACGTGATCGCGACCGGTGGTCTCCCGTCCGTGCGGGCGGTCCGCCGAGAGATGCGGGTCGGGTACCCGCGGGCCGTACAGATCCGCGCCGCGCTCGACGCGGTCGCGACCAAGTAGACCGAGCCGGGCCCCGGGACAGCCTCCTACAGCACCCCGGGGCCCGGTTCCTCTCTCAGGAGGAACTACAAGCATGACGCACACCGTCAACGGCCACACGCCGCGCCGGTTCACCCCGGCCGCGGATCAGCCGGTCATCTCGCTCGACAAGCCGCCGGCGGGCGCCCGCTTGGTCGACCCGGTGGAGCTCGTCGACGTCGACGAGATCGAGGGCGAGGTGCTCGCCGAACCCGTCGACCAGCCCGACACCGGCCCGGACGCCGGGTGGATCGCCGAGCGGCGCGCACGCATGGACGCGGCGCCGCGGGTGGTCCCGCTGTGGCTCCGCGACCGCGACCAGTTCGCCGATAACGTCGCGTTCGTCGCTGGCTGGTATGGCCGCGAGGCTGCCTTTCACGGGGTCCGGGCGCCGCTGTATGTCGGGCGTCTGTGGTCCGGGGCGCCGCGCGGCGCGGTCAAGGCGGGCCGCCGCTGGTTCCGGTGGGTCACTGACGCGGAAGCGCGACCGGTGGAGGCGAAAGCGGCGCTGTCCGACCCGGACACGTGGTCGCGGTTCGTGGTCACGCAGTCCCGGCGGACCGGTCCGCGGCGCCGTCTGACCCTGGTCGTCGGCGTGCCGGTGGTGCTGCTGGTCACGCTCGCCGCGGTGCTGCTCCCGACGTGGGTACTGACCGCCGGCGGCGCGGCCGTGCTGTCGGTGCTCGGGTGGGTCGGCAAAGACCCGGACCGCCCGATCGTGTCCCGGTACGTCGCCGTCCGGCTGCAACGCAAGCTCGACTCCAACGAGGTCGAGACGGCGCTCGAGGCGATCGGCGTCAAGGGATCGGTCGACTGGGCCGCGCCGATCCAAGTGGACGGGCCGGGGTGGCTCGCCGAGCTCGACCTCCCCGGCGCCACCACCGCGGCGATGGTGCTGGAGAAGCGCGAGAAGCTCGCCGCGGCGATGCGGCGCCCGATCTCCACCGTGTGGCCCGAAGGCGACCGGTCCGCGCACCCGGGGCGCCTGCGGATCTGGGTCGCGCGCGAGGACCCGGCGAAGGCCCCGCGGCGGCTGTGGCCGCTCATGCGCGAGGGCCAGGCTGACGTGTTCGGGCCGCTTCCGTTCGGGTTCGACCCGCGCGGGAACCTGGTCGAGATCACGCTCATGTACTCCAACCTGCTGGTCGGTGGCATCCCCGGGTCCGGGAAGACGTCGTGTGCGCTGGCGATCGTGCTGGGCGTCGCGCTCGACCCGACCGCCCGCCTCGAGGTGTACGAGCTCAAAGGCTCCGGTGACTTGGACAGCGTCCGGCGGGTCTGCCACCGCTACGTGTCCGGGGACGATGACGACGACCTGACGGCCGCGCTGGACGGGCTCCGCGCGGGGATCGCCGAGCAGAAGCGGCGGGCGGAGTTCATCAAGGGTCTGCCGGCGTCCGAGACGGCGGAGGGGCGGCGCGTCACCCGCGCCCTGGTCGAGAAGTACCCGGAGGCTGACCTCGGGCCGCGCGTCATCGTCGTCGACGAGGCGCAAGAGCTGTTCACCAGCGCCGAGCACAAGGACGAGGCAACCGACCTCGCTACCCGGCTCATCAAGAAGGGCCGCGCGTACGGGGTGATC
Source organism: Actinomadura sp. RB99 (assembly GCF_014706005.1). NCBI lineage: Bacteria > Bacillati > Actinomycetota > Actinomycetes > Streptosporangiales > Thermomonosporaceae > Actinomadura > Actinomadura sp. RB99. The sequence continues at coordinate 39,152 of NZ_JABMCA010000044.1, forward strand.
CTGATCCTGTTGACGCAGAACCCGGACGCGGCGTCGCTGCCGACGTCGGTTGCGTCCAGCGTCGGGACGCGTCTGTGCCTCGCGGTGATGGACTGGCGGGCCAACAACAATGTCCTCGGGACGGGCGCGCACGAACGCGGGATGCGGGCGACCGATATCTCTGCCAGTGAGCAGGGGACCGGCATCCTTGCCCGCGGCCGGGACGGCGTCACCGTCCGCGCGGCGTTCATCAAGCAGACCGAAGCGGAGGAGATCGGGCGCCGCGCCCTGGCGCTGCGGATCGGTGCCGGGACCCTGACCGGCGAGGCGGCCGGGGAGACGGTCAACGAGGGCGAGCGGACAACGATCGTCGACGACCTCCGGGCGGTGTGGCCGGCCGGGCAGGACACCATGCACTCGTGGGAGCTCGTCCAGGCCCTCGCGGTGTACCGCCCGGACCGGTACGCCGATTGGCTCCCCGCGGAGCTGGACGAGCTCGACGACGCGGAGCAGAAGGCGGCGCGGTCGGCGTCGGCGACGATGCTGACGAACGCCCTCAAGCCCTACGGAGTGACCACTCGGCAGATCAACAAGAGGGGCGCCGGCGGCGGCGCGAAGGGCGTCCGGTGGGACGATCTCGCGGCCGTCGACGGCACCTGACCGGATTCACCACCCCCGAAACCGGTTTCGGGGGTGGTGTCGCCCCTGACCTCGGATGTTTCGGGTTTCGGGGGATCCGGGACAGGCGCTAAATCGACCTGATCCGGGCCCTTAGGACCCACCCCATGCCATCCCACCCCCGTAGACTCGGAACCCTTGGCGAGGCATGGCGCGGCTCGGACCGATGACGGACCGAACCGAAGGATCAGACCATGGCCTGTGAAGAGATCACCGTCCGGCGGACGTGGTGCCGGAACGCTCCGGTTGCCGGCGGAACCCGCTGCCGCGACCACGTCGACGGCCCCGCGTTCGACGCGACGGCGGACGACTACCAGCACGCGGACGCCGTTGAGCACGACCAGGCGATAAGCCTGCGCTACTGACAGACGAGAGGGCCCGCGCCTACCGTGGTGATTGCCGTGACTACCAGGGAAGGAGCGGGCCCTTGTCTGCCGACGATACCCCCGACACCGTCGGGATGCGCCTTGCTCGAGCGCGCAAACGCCGTGGCTTGACACAGATCGGCCTAGCGCAGCAATCCACCTACAGCCGGTCCCACATCGCCCAAGTCGAGACCGGAAAGAAGGTCGCGACGCCGGCGTTCGTCGCGGCGGTCGCCCCCGCGCTCGGCGTCGACCCTGCCGAAATCTACGGGCAGCCCTACCGAGTGCACGGCCATGATGACGTCGTGCACGACGTGATCCCCGAGCTTCGCCGCGCCCTGGTGTACGTCGACGTCGGCCCCGAGCTCGAGGGCCCGCCCCGCGCCCTTGATGTCCTCGCCGCGGAAGTCGCGACGATGCGTCAGCTCATGGTGAAGGCGAAGCTCACGAAGATCGGGGCGAGGCTCCCGGCGGTCATCGAGGAGCTCGCGCACTGGGCGCACGACACCGACGACCCGCGCGCCTGGGCGCTGCTGTCCCGCGCGCTCCGCGACGGCGTCAGCCTCACCCGCCGGCTCGGCTACGGCGGTGACGCCCTGGCGCTCGTCGACCGCGCGACCATGGCGGCTCGGCGCGCGGAGGACCCGCACCTTCAGCCACTCGTCACGCTGGTGCACTCGCTGGTGCTGATGGGCATGAACCAGTACCGGCCCGCGCTGCTGCTGCTCGACCGGGCCGCGGCGAGCATCGAGCCGGACCGGCCCGACGCCGGCGAGGTCGCCGGGGCGGTGGAGCTGCGGTCAGCCATCATCGCCGCGCGGTCCGCCCGCGGCGGGAGCGGCGAGACGGCATGGGACTACCTGGGGAAGGCAGCCGACCGGGCACGAGAGGGGCGGCTCGGCGTGCCGGTGCACGGGCTGGAGTTCACGCCGGCGAACGTCGCGATCCACGGCGCGGCCGTCGCGGTGGAGCTCGGCGACATGGACGAGGCGTCCCGCCGGGACCAGCGGATCGGCGATCAGACGTTGACCGCGCTGCCACCCGAACGCCGCGCGCACCACGAGATCGACATGTCGAGGGTCAACGTGGAAGTCGGTGACCTCGCCCGCGCAGAGAAGCGGCTCGGCCTCGCCGACCAGATCGCCCCACAGATGGTGACGTTCCACCCGACCGCCCGGTCGGTGGTGTCCCACCTGGTCGACTGCCGCCGGACACTGCCGGAGCCGCTACGGCGGATCCACACCCGTATGTCGGCTTAACCGGTGGTTCCCCGGTACGCAACGGGACCGCGGTTCCAAGTTGGAACATTAGGCATCTGGCGCGGTTGCATCGTGTGACCCATGGCACAGACCGAGCCGCTGACCGGCACCCCCGAGCAGGTGAAAGCGCAGCTCCAGCAGGAGTTCCCGTCGTGGAGCTTCATCGTCAGCTCAAAGGGCCGATGGTGGGCGTCGCGGTCGCTGCTGAACAGCGAGCACCTCGGTCCGGACGCCTGCGATGCCGACGACCCCAACGAGTTGCGGGCTCAGCTTGTGGCCAAGACGCCGCGAGGCGTCGGACGATGAGCGGGGGGAGGACCGGCTCCGGTGTCCCTGTGCCAGGAGGGTCTCCGACCGGTGCCGGTCCGATCTCCCGCCCGGTGATCGACGTGGAAGGCGGCGCCGGCGTCTACACCGGCAGCGTCCGCGGCACGGGCGAGATCATCGCAGTCGTCTACCAGACCGACCGGCCCGGATGGTGGCGCGGAATCATCCGCAAGAACCGCGTGAGGGAGCTCTACCTCCCCACGCTCACCGACCCAACCGCAGTGGTTGAGCGGTTCCTCACCTGAGACAGCCGCGGCCCGGGGTGGTCTGAACCCCCGAACCCCGGGCCGCGGTGCCACGACCCCCGAACCAGCGGCCCAGGTTCGGGGGTCGTCTCGTACCTGGCGGGCGCCCCCGCACCCCACCAGCCGAGCCCGGCACTGTGAAGCCGCGCGGCCCCTGTACAGGTCTGGGAGTCGTCAGAGACCGCACTTGTCGCGCCACACATCCAACGGCCAATCCCGCGCACTGTGGTCCCGCCGCACGAACTCATCGAACGGCGGCGGCGCCGGCAACTGCAGCCGGGCCGCCAACTCCACCACCCGCGCGTAACACTCCCGGGCGCCCGCAGGGTTCCCCAACAGGCCCATCCACGACGCAGCCGCCGCGTTCAACCCGAGCTCGTGCATCAACGCAGCGTCGTCGACACGGCCGCCCCTACGCCGCATCCCTGCCCCTGCACAACTCGTCCATCTCCCTCGCCGACAGCCCACGCTCCGCAGCCCACGCCCGCTTCGCAGCGCAGTACCGGCCCCACAGCCGCCCACCGAGCACCGCCCACTCCTCACCCGGCAGGACGTCACCAGAACGCAGCCAATCGGCCGTTCGGAACCGTCTCAACGCCTCTGGAGGCCGCTTTCCGGCGTCTTCCGGGGCGTTCCGGCGCCTCATGACACCGGCCTCATCCGGTACGGGCCGCGGACACCGACACGGCGCTGTGGGCGACGGGGCCGCGCGGTCTGCTGCTCGTCTCCCTCCTCGCCGGCCGGGAGCCGCAACGCAGCCGACAGCCGCGCCAAAGCGATGCGGGTCTGCCTCGCCTCCACCGCAGCCGGATGCACGCGCCGCCCACCACCTGCGGTTTCAACCATCAGCCCGTCCTTGCGGACCTGCGCGTCAAGGTCGTCCAACAGGTCGACCGTCCGGACCATCTCCCGCAGCAGAGCGAGCTCATGCTCCTCGAGCTCGTACTCCCCGAGCACCTCAGACCACAGCCGCCGGCCGGACGAACCGGTCCCGGTGGGCACTCTCGGTAGCCGTGAATCGGCCATGATCACCGACCTTCGTTCGTTTCAGGGTCCAGCGAGGGGCCAGCGCAATACGGCTACGGTCTCCCGTCAAAACGGACAAAAGGGACGTAGCCCAGGGTAGTCGGACGGTCACTCGATGAGTCCGGGGTGGCGTTCGGCCGGCCGGGTCCGGGAGGCGCGCTTGGCTTTGCGGGCTGCGGCTGACTGCCGTCCGGTCTTGAGTGCATGATGCCGGCGGCACAAGGCTTGGAGGTTCTCCAGCCGGTGGTCTCGGGGGTCGCCGATGTGGTCGACCTCGAGGCGCTCGACGGACCCGCAGAGGTCGCCGGGGATGAGACTGATCTGCCATCGGCATGACTGGTCGCGTGAGAGGACGGCTCGGACGCGGGCTGGCCAGTCGGTGGGCATGGGTGTGGTGCGCCATGACCCGGTCGTCTTGCGGTCGCGCGGGTCGGACTGGATGCGTCGTGCCATGCGGTGTCCTCCGATGATGCGGTGAGCGTGCCGACCGTCCACCCGGTGGCGAGCGGTCCGACCGACCATGCGGTGTACGGTGCGCCGGCGGTGACCCTCACGTCTGCCCCTGCTGCTTGGCCTGGAGTGCCTCGAAGCGGTCGCGCCACATGCCGTGAGCGTTGGCCCATCGGTCTTGTGCGATGCGCTGCAGCTCCCGGGCCCGCAGCGCGGGGAACGTGACGCTGTCCTCTACACGCGGCATCCAGTCCTCATCGCGGTAGGTGAGTAGGTGAGGTGGGATCACCGGTTCATCGGTCATCGCTGTGTCTCCTGTGTGGTGGGGACGGCCGGGCCCGAAGACCAATCGGCCCGGCCGTCCCCCTTACTGGTGACCGCGACGCCGGTTGGGGAAAGGAGGTCGAAACCCTCCCGGCGCCCGCCTCCTCTCGGGTAACCAGTCCGAGCGGTCATCGGCGCCTGACCTGGTCTGCGGTGTACCGCATGTAGTCGTTGACGGTGGGTGGCGGGTACTCCTCCGCTGGCTTCTCGCCGGTCCGGTCGTCCTCGCTGCGGTCCGGCTGCTGGACGAGAGGCGGGTCGTCCACCGAGCGCGGCACCATGGACTGCAGGGCGTTGCGGGACTTCAACTTCGCCCATGCCTGGCGTATCGGGTCAGTCGACATCTGCGGTCCTGTCAGTAGCGGGAGCGGAACCAGCGCTCCGGGTCGTCCTCGATCTGCTTGTTCTCGGTGATGCGCAGGTATCCGACGCCGGCGGCCTTGGCGCCCGCGTACGCGGCGGAGCCGATGAGCATTCCCGGCTCGATCGGCTGGATACGGCGGTCGCCGACGAACACCGAGTCACCGGTGCCCATGCCGGCGCGGGACCAGCCGAGTCCGGCGTGCTCGGGTTCGGGACCGACCTTCGGGCTCCGCTCGGGGACGCCGGCGCGGTGCATGTCACGCGTCCACCGTGGGATGTTGCGGTGCCGGGTGTGGAGGCGCGCGACGAGCCGGGAGACGGCGTCGCGGACGTCCTGCCATTCCTTGAGCGCCTCTTCGGCGGTGCCGCTCTCGGCGATGATCTCGGCGCGCAGCTCCTCGAGGGTGCGGTGCCGTGCTTCGCGTTCCGCGGCGTGGACGGTGAGCGCGGCGGCCTGCACCTTGAGTTCGGCGTGCTCGGCTGCGAGCGCGGCGTCTCCGTAGTCGCGGGGGGACACGTCATCGTCGCCGGCGAGGATGCGGTCTTTGAACGACTCCAGCGCCGCGGCGGCTTCGTCTCGGGCCCGCTGCGCGCGTTCCAGCGCTTCCCTAGCGTCCTGGACGGGGTCCGTCTTCGTCGCCACCTGTGCGCCTCCTGCGCGTCGCCCACGCGGCTACCTCGCCGATGGGGATGAGCCAGTCATGTCCGGGCCGGGTGGCGGCGATGCGGCCGTCAGCACAGGCTCGGCGCACGGTGACCGGTTGCACTCCGAGGAGTTCCGCGGCTTCCCGTGCTGTGACCAACTGTCCGCCTTGTGCCTGGTCAACGGCGAATTTCGTAGCGGTATCGCTACCGGCGCGTTGAGCGAGTCTCCATTCCGTGGCGAGGTTCTCGACGGCGAGGAGCTCGGCGTACACCTCCGGGTTGTGGAGGTAGCGCAGGCGCAATGACCGGCCGGCGGCTTCGTCGAGAAGCGCCAGGACACGGGCACTGACCCCGGTCACGCCTGGTCGTCCTTAGAGAGTGGCTGTATTTCAGCGCCCGGACCGCCCGCAGCGCCCGCAAGGCATAGTTTGTGCAGGTCAGCGCATATGCACGGTGCGGGTGCTGCGTGAATCGGCAGCACCCGGCGAAGCGCCCGCAGCACCCGCGCGGCACCCGCGCGGGTGCTGCGAACACCCGGTGCGGGTGCTGACCCCCGAGACAGCACCCGCGCGTTCTTGCAGGTCAACAGGCGTACCGGGTGCTGTGGGCGCTGTGGGCGCTGGAATGCGCCTTCTCTCTGATGTCGTCGCCACTCAGCACCCGGCATGACGGGTCTCACCCGCCTTCCGCAACTTCTCGTCCAGCGGAGTCCCGCACTTCAGGCACGCCCCGGTGCGGCGGCGCCGTTCCTCGGTGCTGGCGAGCTTGTACAGCCGCGACCGGTTCCCGCCGGGCTGCCGGTCGCTGTCGTCGTACTCGATGCCGATTTCGCGCAGCGCGGGCGCCAACCGGCGGAGCTGCCCGCCCGCGCGGGTGGAGTCCTTCGGCCACTTCTTCGGCAGCTTCGCCGGAGTGTCGACCTGGTCGAGGATCTCTTGCGCGGTCGCCTCGAACTCGCCGTGCTGGTCGACGAGCTTGACCACAGCCTGCGCGAACGGCTCGGCCTCGAGCACGTCCGCGACAGCGTCGCGGGCGCCGGCGGTGTAGGACTCCAGCGTGTTCCAGCCCTTGACCTGGTCGACCGCCTTGAGGACCCGCGCGAAGTCCGCCATGCGCGGACGCTCGGTCAAGGTGACATCCGGGAGCACCTTGAGCACCTGGGCGAGCAACTCGAACAGAGACGCCAGGATCGCGGCGTGCGCATCGGCGAACGCCTGGTCAAGTTCCTTCTCTTCTCGCCGGTCCCGCTTGCTGATGAGCGCGAGCTCGATGGTCAGGAGCCGCTCGGCGAGGTCGCCGGCCAGCGCCCCGGCGTCGATCGTCGTCAACGCCAGCACCCGCCGGAACTCCAAAACGACCACGTCATCGTCGGTGTACAGCGCCCGGTCAACGATGCCGTCTCCGGTGACCGCGCGGCACAGCGCGTCCGACAGCCAATCGGGGATGTACGACACGTTATCCAGGCACAGCCCCCACGAGTTGAACGCCTGCGTCGCCCACGACTTGATGTCCCGCGGCGCGGTCCGCTTCGGCGCACCGGACGGGTCGACGAGCCCGATCACCACCTGAGCAGTCTTGGACTTGCCGGTCCCCTGCTCCCCGCGGAACGTCAGGATCGGGTGCGGTAGATCGGGGATGAACGCGGCGACCAGCCACGCGATCAGCTTGCGCGCCGCTTCGTCCTTCATGTTCAGCAGCGCCGTGAGCTTCTGCAGCCCGTCACCGTCACTGACCGGTGTCGGAAGCGCCTTCATGGCGCCGGAACGGCGGAACAGGACCGGGGACTTGGCTTCGCGGCGCCACCCGTCCGGGCCGACGACGACGCAGCGGCCGTCCGTGGTCCCCAGGTCGACGACGATCGAGTCTCCGTGCCGCGCGACCCGCAGGTGCGGCGTGCGGGGTTCGCTGGACTGCGCGACGCCCTCGAGCACCGTCATCGCGTCGGCGAGCGCGGACTGCGACGGGACCGCGCCGCCCTGGTCGTCGGCGTACATCTTGGCCAGCAGCGACCGCAGACCGGCCCGACCGCGCAGCGGAAGCGCGATGTTCGGGCCGTCCAAGCGAACCGCGTACGGGCGGCCGTCGTCGGACATGAACAGGTCGAACCGGGACCGCGCGACGGACACCAGTTGCGACGCCTGCGAGGGGCCGCGACCGTTCTTGTCGACGTGCTCTCCCGCGATCTCCGCGGCTTCGTCTGAGGTCACGCAACGCCTCCCCGCGCGCCGCGCTCGGCGCTGTCGAGCGTCCGCTGAGCTTCGGCTTCCGGAAGCCCGATCCGTAGCGCCGCCTGCAGCAACGCGGCGCGGCCCCTGGACGCGGCGAACAGCCCATACTCGGCGTGCTCCCGGACGCGGCAAGCAGCCCAGTACAGAGCGTTGTTCCGCTCCCCGGGCTGAGCATCCAGCACCACCTGGACGAGACCGGTCAACACCTTGAACTGACGGGCGCCCATCCGGTGCCCGCGGCCCGCCGGCGCGCCGTTCGGGGCGCGCTGTGGCATCGGGCGCGGCGACCGCAGCGCGGACACCAGCCACTCCGGCGCCGGGAGGATCGAAGCAGCGGAGTCCACCGGTTCGTACAGCACGCCGGTCTCATGCACCGACCCGGGCCCCACGACGTACCCGCCCATTCCGGCGGCGCCGCGCACGTCGATCCCGCGGCCTGCCAGCGCCCCGGCCGAGTTCCCGACCGGACTACCGGCGGGCTGCCGGAAGTAGAAGTGCGCGCCCTTGCTCGTCTTCACCGTGAACGTGCCGGGCACCTGGTGGCCGTTCTCGGTCGCGTAGGCGGTGAACGCACCGGGCTTGTCCTCATCGATCACCAGCAGCCCGGACGGGCCGCACGCGATACCGAGGTTCCGGGGCCCACGGCGCAGCTCCGCAGCGAGACGGCCCGGGTTCGTGGCGTCCCGCGACCAGCGCCCGCACGGGTGCTTGCCGCGCTTCCCGTCGCACGGGCGGTCCGGGCGGTGCGCGCCGGCGCATTGCGACAGCGCGGGATGGTCGACGGCGAACAGCGCCAGGCCGTGCCGCGACCGCAGCCACTCGGCGACCTCGCGGACGTCGGGCGCGCTCATCGGATCCCCTCCGGCGGCTCAGAGTTCCCGCCGTACACCGGGTGGAGCACGTAGGTCCGCCCACAGCACGAACGAACCCGCGGCGGCTCAGTCTGAGAGCCGTAGAAGTGGTGGCCGCGCTTGCAGCGCGGGCAGATCTCGACGATCGCCAGCCATCGCGTCCTGTCGCCAGCCGGGGCGTACATCACCGCCAGAAGCGGAGTCTCGGCTACTCTGGCGATGCCGGTGGTCCTGGTCGAGCCCGGTTCTTGTGGGCGGCGCGTTTCCTTGGCGGGGGGCGCGCCGCTTCGCGTTGTAGGCATCTATGCCGCCTCCCCGCCGGCGTCCTCCTGCTTGTGCTCCCACTCGCGAAGGTCGCTCTCGCGGTAGAGGACTCGCCGACCGTAGACGGTGCCTTTCGGGCCAGTACCGATGTGACGCCAGTAGCGCACGGTGGAGGGCACAGTGCGGTAGCGCGCGGCGACCTCCTCGGTCGTGAGGAACCCGTCATCGTCCTTCTCGGGTGCCTTCACTCCCATGTCAACCTCCCTGGGGGTGGAGCTTCTAACCCCTGAGAGGTAACCATGGCTGAAGTCTGTACGTCAACCCGACCTAGGGTGTACCGTCCAACCTCATGAAGGATTCAACGCAACCAACGCATCGCGCAGGGGGTGAGCCGACACCCGAGACGACGCTTGGCAAAGCGTTGCGGAGCATCCGAGAAGGTCGGGGCATGGCGCAGCAGGAAGTCGCGGAAGCCATGAGAGCCCGCGGGTTCTCATGGCTGCAGACCACCGCGGCAAAGACGGAGGCCGGCCAGCGCCCTTTTCGCGTCAATGAGTTCGTCTCGCTCTGCTCCGTTCTCGGCGTTGATCCTGCCGTGCTGATCTCGGAGGCTCAGAGCGCCGGCGACGCGGACATGGCTGAGGCGATGGCCGAGATACGCACGCGCCGCATAGAGCTCATGCGCGCGAAGGCTTCCCTTGATGCCGCCCGCCAGGAGGCCGAGCGCGCAGAGAAGGACGTGCAGCGGGCACAAGCCAAGCTTCATGAGGCGACCGTCCGTCGCGTTTCGCTGGCCAACGAGAACGGTGATAGCGACGGGGACGGCGCGCCCCACACCTCCGAGAGTCCGGAGGCATAGCTATGGGACGTCCACCTCTGCCCGTGGGCACGGCCGGGAAGATTCGCTTCCAGAAGCTCGGGCCGCGCCGCATCCGCGCACGGGTGAACGTCCGCGACTACGACGGCGAGACTCGCGAGGTGACCCGGTTCGGTGCGACGCAAGCGGCAGCCGAGCGGCGGCTGAAGGAGGCGCTTCGTGACCGCGTCGGCCCACCGACTGACGGCGAGATCACGGCGGACACCCGTCTCCGCGACGCCGCGAAACTGTGGTGGGCGGAAGCCGAGGACTCTCCCGATCTCAGCAAGCAGACCAAGGAAATCTACGCGCGGGCGCTGGAGCGCATCCTTTCGGCGCTCGGCGGGCTTCTGATGCGGGAGATCGACGTCCCGACGGCGGACAAGTTCATCAAGGCTGTGCGGACGAATCACGGGCCGAGCGCGGCGAAGACGGCGAAGTCGGTCCTGTCTCTGCTGCTCGGGATGGCCGTCCGACATGGGGCGCTAGCCACGAACCCAGTGCGGGATACGGCGAAGATCTCGACGGGCCGGAAGTCACGGCCGCGAGCGCTGTCTCCGGAGGATGAGGCCGCGATGCTCGTCAAGGTGGCTGCTGACGAGGGCGCGGCGGAGCTGGACGTCCCCGACCTGGTCGAGTTTCTCGACGGGACGGGGATGCGCATCGGCGAAGCGCTCGGCGTGCGGGCCGAGGTCGTCGACCTCGATGCCGGAGTGTTGGAGGTCAACGCAACCGTGGCGCGCCTGAAGGGGTTGGGGACGCTGCTACAGCTCCGCCCGAAGAGCGAAGCGGGCTGGCGGGTCATCGCGCTACCTAGGCATGTAGTCGAACTGTGCCGGCGACGCATGGCGACGTCATGGCCGCACGCCGCGCGGGTCATCAGGGTCATCACCGCTGAGGGCGAGATCAGCGAGCGGCCGGCCGGAGACGTCGGCCTTCTGTTCCCTGGTCTGTTCGGTGGGGTGCGGAATCCGAGCAACGCGAACCGGGATCTGAAGGAGGTGCTCGCCCGCGTGGACGCCGAGCGGTTCGGCTGGGTCACCAGCCATACGTTCCGGCGGACCGTGGCGACGCGCTTGGACGATGCCGGCCTGAGCGCCCGTGCTATCGCCGACCATCTCGGTCACGCCAAGCCGTCCATGACTCAAGACGTCTACATGGGGCGCAACGTGGCGTCAGCTCAGGCGGCCGAGGTGCTGGGGAGGTCGTCCTAAAGTGGGCGTAAAGCAGGCGCAGACGCAAGAAGCCGCCGACCAGAACGTGTCTGATCAGCGGCTTCATGTGCCGTGGAGGTGGCGGGAATCGAACCCGCGTCCTTCGGTGAAGAGCTAGGGCTTCTCCGGGTGCAGCCTGCTTGGCGTTTTCTCAGTCCCGGCGCTCACGCAGGCGTGTCGCCGACGGACTCAGTCGCTGTTCGTTTTCCCTACAGGCCCCGCGACCGGGCTTGCAGGTGGAGTCTCCTTACGATGCCAGACCCCGGTTCGGAGACGCTACCGGGCTGACAGAGTTCGCTCCTCGCTCAGGCGGCGAGGGCGAACTCGGACTGCTTCTTGTTGGCAGTTATTGGTTTGCTGTCACAGGATTAACGAGGTCACGACAGCAACCCTCGACCCGCTTCCCCTGGCTCGAACGACCGAAGTCGAAGCCGGTCACCCCCATGTTGAGTTGTCAACGCGGCCGCCGCAGGACGTCCGCACGATGACGGTACAAGGATAACGCCTGCGGGGGCAACGTAATTCCCGGCGGCCCGCGGGGCCCCCGAACGCAGGAACCCCGGTGGCGCGAGCGAGTCGCGCCACCGGGGTCGACCGGCAGGGTCAGGCCGGTCCGGACGGCAGAGCCTCCCCCGAGACGAGGCTCTGGTCTCATCACTGCGACCGAGTCCGCAACCCCCCAAGCGGATACTCAGTCACCCGGGAAGACGCACCCGGAGGCCGGGTCGGTTGCGTCCCGCCGGGCAAAGAGATTCCCAAGTCCCGGCGGGATCGCTCAGCCTGCGGTACCGGTGCCCGTCCTGGCCTTGGCGGGGATGCCGCGCAGGAACGCGGCGGCCACCGAGGACGCGGAGTACGGCCCCTCGATCGCGATGGCGAACGCGAGCTCGCCCGCGGAGCCGACGAACCAGGACACCGTCTTCTGCCTGCCGCCCTCGGTGTACTGGGCGGTGGCCGCGGTGCCGGCGACGTCGTTGGTGACGTGGGCGGCGCGGGCGACGCCCTTGGACGTGGTACGTCCCAGCAGGGTCGTCAGGTTGGCGACGGGGTCCGACGGCAGGTTCTGCGCGCCGATGTCGGCGGCCTTGGGCGGGTCGGTGAGCAGGTAGGGGGATCTCCAGGTGCCGGTCCGGGCGGCGCCCGCCACCAGGGCCATCGCGAGGGGGCTGACCTCGACGCCCTGGCCGGCCATCGCGGCGGCCTTGGCGCCCTCGCTGTTCAGCGGGGGCAGCGACCCGGTGAACGCGGGGACGGAGACGCCCCATCCCCGGCCGATGCCGAGCTGGGACGCCGCCGACTGCAGGGCGCGCGCGTCGATCTTGCTGCTCAGCTGGGCGAACGTGGTCGCGCAGCCGAGGGCGAAGGTGTTGGCGAAGGCCGTGTCGGCGTGCGCCTTGTTGGTGAACGTCTTGCCGCCGACCGTCACGCTGCCGGGGCAGGACGTCTTGGTGTTCTGCTTCATGCCCCCCTGCTCGAACAGCGCCTCGGCGGACACCATCCCGAACGCCAGGCCGGGCTGGTAGTGGGCCTCGAAGGCGCGGTTCTCGCCGCCGGTGGCGTGGTTGGCGACCGCGACGACCTGGCCCGTGTTCGGGCGCAGCGCCACCAGGGACGCCGGGTAGTGCAGCGCCTTGAGCGCGTTGTCGGCCTTGCGCTGGACGGTCGGGTCCAGGGTGGTGGAGACGGGCTGTGGGGCGATCCCGGGCCAGGTCTTCAGCACCTGCGTCTGCTTGCCGGTGGCGTCCTGCGCGACGACGCTGACGCTGGGCGTCCCGGCGAGCCGGCGCTGCTGCAGGAGCTGGACGCCGCTGACGCCGATCGTGTCGCCCGGCTGGTAGGGGGCGCCGACCTGCTGGAGCAGGTCGGCGGTGGCCGGGCCGAGCTCGCCGACCAGCTCCGGCGCGTAGTTCGGGGCGCTCGGCGCCTTGATCGCGTTGATCTTCAGGCCCGGGACCTGCTTCAGCCGCTGGGCCAGCGCGCTCTGCTCCGGGTAGCGCAGGGTCAGCAGCGACAGGAACTTCTGCGGCGGGGCCGAGCGGACCCGGCCGAGCAGCCGCTCGGAGTCCAGCCGGCGGCCGCCGGCGAACTTGGCCACCTTGGCGAGCTGGTCGACGGTGGCCTGCGCGTCGGCGAGGCGCCCGGGGACCACCCCGATGTCGTAGGAGTACACCTCGTGCAGCATGCTGCGGCCCGCGCCGTCCTCGATCGGGGCGCGCTTCGGGACGTCGGAGACCACCGCGAGGCGCTGGCCGGGGCCGAGCTGCGGGTTGATGATCGAGGGGTTCCAGACGACCTTCCACTTGCCGCCGACCCGGTGCAGGTGCATGTGGCCGAGGTACTCCCAGGGCTGCCCGTTCTCGCCGAGGTCGATCTTCACGGAGAACCGGGCGTCGGCGTCGTCGCCGTTCTTGGCGATGGCCTTGACCTTGGTGTCGTCGACGCGGCCCTGGTCGTCGGAGACCCCGAGGGACAGCCGCAGCGACGCCGCGTCCAGCTGGGCGCGGACGGCGCCGAGCGCGGACTCGACCGCCTTGCGGTCGGTGCCGACGGTCTTCTTCGCGGCGGCCGGGTAGTTGCCGACCTGCCAGGCGATCAGGAAGTCGCGGACGGCGGGCATCGCGGACGGCTCCGCCCAGCAGCCCGTCGTCATCGTCGTGACGAGGGCGCCGCAGGCCGCCAGCGAGACGGCGCGGCGGCGCACGGTGCGGCTCCCGCGCGGGAGCCGCCTGCGCGGGAGGCGTCCGCGGCCTCGGTTGGTCATCGACACCCTTACCGTCTCCTGAACCGGGCGGCCGCCGCCTTCTGCATCTCCCGGTCGGCTTCCCGCTTGGCGATGGCCTGGCGTTTGTCGTAGGCCTTCTTACCACGGGCCAGGCCGATCTCGACCTTGGCCTTACCGTCCTTGAAGTACAGCGCCAGGGGGATCAGTGTCCAGCCCGGCTCGGACGACTTGGCGATGATCTTGCTGATCTCGCGGCGGTGCAGCAGCAGCTTGCGGCGGCGGCGCGGCGCGTGGTTGGTCCAGGTGCCCTGCGTGTACTCGGGGATGTGCACGTTCTCCAGCCACACCTCGCCGTCCATCACGTGGGCGTAGCCGTCGGCGAGGGAGGCGCGGCCGGCGCGCAGCGCCTTGACCTCGGTGCCCATCAGCACCATGCCCGCCTCCCACGTGTCGTCGATGTGGTAGTCGTAGCGGGCACGCTTGTTCTGGGCGATGAGCTTGCGCCCTGTGTCGCGTGGCACTGTGATCAGTCCTTGTCCGGCGTCGTCGCGAGCAGGCCGCGCAGCACGCTCCGGCCGCGCTGCTCGGCCACTGAGGGAGGGCGGTCGGCGGAGACCGCCACGTCGGGTTCGATCCCGACCCCGTCGAGGTTACGGCCGCCCGGGGTGCGGTAGCGACCCACGGTCAGCTCGATCGCCGATCCGTCGGCCAGCCGGACCGACTCCTGCACCGAGCCCTTCCCGTACGTACGCGATCCTATGATCACCGCGCGGTCCCGGTCGCGCAGGGATCCGGCGACCACCTCGGCGGCGCTGGCGGTCCCGGCGTCGACCAGCACGACGAGCGGGGTCCGCGCGTCGCCGGGCGCGGTGACGGTGCGCCGCTGGACGGGCCCGCCGCGCGGTTCGTAGGTCACGACGAGCCCGCCGGGCAGGAACGCCGACGCCGTCTCGACCGCCTCGTCCAGCAGGCCGCCGGGGTCGCCGCGCAGGTCGAGCATGATCCCGCCGGCCGGAGCGCCCGACGGCGACCGCCCGGTCACCGCGTCGCGGACCTGGCGTCCGGTGCCGCGGGTGAACGCGCCCACCCGGATCAGCCGGACGTGGTCGGACAGGTCGGTCACGGTGACGTCGCCTCCGGAGACGGGGGTGCGGACGAGGTGGAACTCCTCTGTCCGACGCCCGCGGAGGACGGTGAGTTCGACGGCGTCGCCGGGCCGCCCGCGCAGCGCCGCCGCGACCCGCGTCACGTCCCAGCCCTCGGCCGGGGCGCCGCCGACCGCGGTCACGACGTCGCCGGCGAGGACGCCGGCACGGGCGGCGGCGGTGCCCGGCTGGACGCTCGCGACCCGCACCCGCGGATCGCCGTCGGCGCTGCCGAGCCAGATCCCGACGCCGCTGTACCGGCCGTTCAGGCGGCCCTCCATGTCGTCGTAGCGGGCCGCCGGGTAGTAGCGGGCCCACCTGTCGCCGAGGCCGCGGAGCATGCCCTCGATGGCGGCGCGGTCGAGCTCGCCGCGGCCGACCGGCCGCGCGGCCCGGCTGCCGATCTTCGCGGCGGCCTCGTCCAGCACCGACCCGCCCGCGGCCGCCCGGCGGTCCGGGCGCCCCTCACCGCTCAGCACCCCGAGCCCGTAGGCGCACAGGATCGCGGTGGCGACGGCGGCGCCGCGCAGCATGCGGCCTGGGACGGACATGTCGGCAAGTGTAAAACCGCGGCCGCGCGGCCCTCCGCCGCTCCGTCGGACGAGTACGGCTAGATCTTCAGGTATCTGCGCAGGGTGAGGAACGACGACGCGGCACAGAGCAGCACGCCGAAGCAGATCGACACGATGATCACCATGATCACCTGGAACCAGCCGAGCTGGCTGACCAGCTGCACCGTCCCGGCCAGCCGGTCGATCAGCAGTTTCTTGCTGATCACCAGCAGCACCGAGGCGAACAGCCCGCCGATCAGTCCCGCGATCGCGCCCTCCAGGATGAAGGGCAGCTGGATATAGGTGTTGGACGCGCCGACCAGCCGCATGATCCCGGTCTCCCGGCGCCGGTTGAACGCCGACAGCCGGACCGTGTTCCCGACCAGCAGCACCGACGCGATCACCTGGATCAGCGCGATGCCCAGCGCCGCCGCCTGGAGCCCGTTCAGGATCTTGAAGAACTTCTTCAGGATCTGCTGCTCGTTGATCACCGTGTCGACGCCGGGATGCCCCAGCATCGCCTGCGCGACCGGTTTGTACTCCTCCGGGTTCTTCAGCTTCACCCGGAACGAGTCGGGGATGTCGCCCTCACGGGTGCTCTGCACGAACCCCGGCGAACCGGCGAAGCGGTCCTTGAACCGCGCGAACGCCTGCTGCTTGTTCTCGTACTGGACGTTGGAGACCTGCGGCATCTTCTTCAGCTGCGCCTGGATCTCGGACCGCTGCTGGTCGGTGACGTCCTGCTTCTGGCAGTTGGCGTTGGAACTGGTCTTCGCGCACAGGAAGATCGAGACCTCGATCTTGTCGTACCAGTAGTCCTTGGACGCGGCCACCTGCTGGCGCAGCAGCAGTCCGGTGCCGAAGAGCGCCATGGCGATGGCGACGGTGATGACCAGTGAGATCGTCATCGTCAGGTTCCGGCGGAGACCGATCCAGATCTCCTGCATAACGAACTGTACGCGCATGCCTCGCTGTCCTTGATCGCCTGTTCCCGCCGCCGGCACGGGCTCCGCGGTGCGGGCCCTGAGCGGGCGTCCCCTCTGCCTGAGTCGTACGCCCGGTGGGATCCGTCGGGTTCAGATGGAGCCGCCGCTGGAGGGGTCCGCGGCGGTGGCCCGTCGGGCCGTGGTCGATGGGGGCTCGTGCCGGCCGGTGCGCCGGGCCCGGGTCAGTACGCCTGGCCGTACACCCCGCGGGACTGGTCGCGGACGACCCGTCCGTCCTCCAGCTCGACGACGCGCTTGCGGAACGCGTCGACGATGGCGGCGTCGTGGGTGGCCATGACGACGGTGGTGCCGGTGCGGTTGATCCGGTCGAGCACCTTCATGATGCCGATCGAGGTGGCGGGGTCGATGTTCCCCGTCGGCTCGTCCGCCAGCAGGATCATCGGCCGGTTGACGAACGCCCGCGCGATCGCGACGCGCTGCTGCTCGCCGCCGGACAGCTCGTCCGGCATCCGGTGGGCCTTGCCCTCCAGGCCGACGAGGTCGATGACCTCGGGGACGACCTTGCCGATGAAGCGCCGCGGCTTGCCGATCACCTCGAGGGCGAACGCGACGTTCTCGAAGACGTTCTTGTTGGGGAGCAGCCGGAAGTCCTGGAAGACGCAGCCGATCCTGCGGCGCAGGTGCGGCACCTTCCAGTTGCTCAGACGGCTCAGGTCCTTGCCCGCCACGTGCACGTGACCCTGGGACGGGCGCTCCTCCTTGAGGATGAGGCGCAGGAAGGTCGACTTCCCGGACCCGGACGGGCCCACCAGGAACAGGAACTCGCCCTTCTCGATGCCGACGTTCACATGCTGGAGAGCGGGGCGGTTCTGGCTCGGGTAGACCTTGGTGACGTTGTCGAAATTGATCACGGCTGCATCACGGCGGTTCAGTCTAGGGGTTGGGGAGCGGCCCGGCCGCCGGCCGCGGACTGGCCGTCCGCGTGCTGCGACCTGCGCCGCCCGGCTCCGCGACCAGGGGGGCCGTGGAACCTTCGAGCAGTGTAGAGGGGACAGTCAACTACCTCGTCCCCCTCCGTGGGGTGGGAACGCCCGGGGCCCGCCGCGTTCAACGGCGTGTCGCGCGCGGACGGGACGACGGCGCGGACGGCGCCCCGCGGGGCCCCGACCTGTCCGTGCTGTGTCATGTACCGTCTCCCGACGTCCGGCCGTTTCATGCCGTCAAGCTCCCGGACTTGCCGGAACGACCATACAGTCCGGCTACGCTGGATGATGGTGAAAGATACCTAATCGGTCGACGATCGACGTATCCCCATATGGAGCCACGTACCGTTCACGGAGAGTGGGGCCCACGACATGAGCTGCGAACATCTGATCTGCGCTCGGTGCTCGAATCCGGTGGTCGAGGGACGCTGCCCCACCTGCCGCGCCGCGCGCGCGGAGCTGCACCAACACGGACCTTCCGTCCCGCCCGCCGTCGTGCTGGCCGTCCTCGTGGCCCTGCTGTTCGCGGCCCTCGTCCTGCAGCGCGTCTACGGCTGACGGCCCGTCCCGCCAGGGGCTCTCAGGGCTTCTTGAGGGTCGGGGTGGCCGCCTTGGAGATCGCCCCGTCGTCGGCCACCAGCTCGGCCTTGGGCTGCGGCTTGCCCTTCTTGGCGCGCGGCGGGTCGTAGGCGGCGAACTGGAACGTCGCCGTGGTGTCGATCTCATCGCCCTCGACGGTGCCGTCCAGAAGGTGCTCGGCCTCCTTCGGGATCTCCGGCTTCGGCCCGGGCGCCCCGGGCCCGACGACCGCGTTGTTGCGGAACAGCGAGTACAGGATCAGCCCTCCGCCGCCCTTCGTGCGCAGCCCGAAGTAGGGATAAGGCGTGGCCGTGTAGACGATGGTGAGGGTGAGGTCCTGCTCCTTGGCCTTCTTCTTGGCGCGCTTGGTCTGCTGGTAGTAGCCGGACGTGAGCGGGCCGGTCTCCATGACCTTGGCGGCGACGCTGGCGGCGCCCTCGGCGGCCATGGTCGCCTGGATCCCGCCGACGTCGCGGGGGCGGATCAGCACCGTGGAGTCGTCCGAGCTCAGCGGCTCGGCGTAGCCGTCCGGGTCCATCTGGATCTTCGGGAGCCGGGCCTTGGGCGCGAGTTCCGTCGCCAGCGTGAGGTGCCAGTCGTCGGTCGGGCTCCGCAGGATGAAGCCCATCAGCGCGGACTCCTTGCTCTTCTTGTCCCCCGCGACGGATCGGTCCACGGACGCGACGAACCACTGCGGGTACGCGTCGGCCTTCAGCTTCGGCACGTACAGCTTCGGCTTGCCGTAGGTGAAGCGGCGCACCGGGTCGCCGTCGAAGGCCGCCTTGCGGAACTCGGCGGCGGTGAGCAGGGACTGCCCGTCGGACGTCCAGGTCAGCGCCAGCCGCTCGTCGGCGGCGGCGCGGGCCACGTCCTCGTCGGTGATGTAGGTCTGGAAGGCCTTCTGCGCGACGTCGAGGGTCAGCGGCACCGGCTGCGGCGGGGTGGTCGACGGCATGACCGGCGTGGGGCGGGCCCGCGGCTTGTCGCCGCCGCCGCAGCCGCCGATCATGAGCGGCGGCACCAGCAGCACGGCGGCCGCCACCGCCCGCGCGATCCTACGCAACTACCGCCCCCCGGCACCGACGCCTCGCCGGGCCGTTCCCGGCCCTGCCTCCGGCCCGTGATTCTGCCATCCGCCGCGCGTCCGCGGGCGTCCGGGCACTGCCCGCACGGCGATAAGCTCGAAGCGTGGCAGGCATCGAACCGGAAGAGCAGCTCAAGGAGCTCGGCTCGACCCTCGCGGGCATCGAGCAGGTGCTGGACCTCGACGGCATGCGGCGTGACATCGCCGAGCTGCGCGAGCAGTCGGCCGACCCCGACCTGTGGAACGACCAGGAGCGCGCCCAGTCGGTGACGCGCCGGCTGTCGTACCTGGAGAGCGAGCTCGGCCGGGTCGAGGGGCTGCGCCAGCGGCTGGACGACGCGGCCACCCTGTACGAGATGGCGCAGGAGATGGACGACGCCGACACGCGCGCGGAGGCCGACGAGGAGCTGGCTGCGCTGCACAAGGCGATCCAGCAGCTCGAGGTGCGCACGCTGATGTCGGGCGAGTACGACGCCCGGGAGGCGCTCGTCACCATCAACGCGCAGGCCGGCGGCGTGGACGCGGCCGACTGGGCGCAGCAGCTGCAGCGGATGTACCTGCGCTGGGCGGAGCGGCACGGCTACCCCACCGAGATCTACGAGACGTCCTTCGCCGAAGAGGCGGGGATCAAGTCGACGACGTTCACCGTGAAGGCGCCCTACGCGTACGGGACGCTGCGCGGGGAGCACGGCACGCACCGGCTGGTGCGGATCTCCCCGTTCGACAACGCGGCCCGGCGGCAGACCTCGTTCGCGGGGCTGGACGTCGTCCCGGTGGTGGAGCAGAGCGACCACGTCGACATCGACGAGAGCGACCTGCGGGTGGACGTGTACCGGTCGTCCGGGCCCGGCGGCCAGGGCGTCAACACCACGGACTCGGCGGTGCGGATCACCCACATCCCGACCGGCATCGTGGTGTCCTGCCAGAACGAGCGGAGCCAGCTGCAGAACAAGGCCACGGCGATGAACGTGCTGCAGGCCAAGCTGCTGGAGCGCAAGCGGCAGGAGGAGGCGGAGAAGATGTCCGCGCTGCGCGGTGAGGGCACCAGCAGCTGGGGCACGCAGATCCGCAACTACGTGCTGCACCCGTACCAGATCGTCAAGGACCTGCGGACCGGCGTCGAGGTCGGCAACCCGACCGCGGTGCTGGACGGCGACATCGACGAGTTCATCGAGGCCGAGATCCGCTGGATGCGCCAGCAGGAGACCTCCACCTGACCCTCGCCCGCGTGCGAGTTTTCGTATTCGGTGAGTGATCTCACGGTCACTCTGCGATTATCTTCCGTGGACCGGATCCACCGACTCCATCCACGGGGGGCTGCATGCCCGCACGCAACATCACGTCCACGTTCCTGTCGGCCGTTCTGCTGGCCGGCGCCGCGCTGGCCGCGGCCGGGTGCGACGACAACACGTCCTCGGCCGGCGTGGGCCCGCCCGCGCTGTCCAAGCAGCAGGCCGGGCAGGTGCTGGCCGCCTACGCCACCGCGGTCAACCGGGTGGGCAAGCAGCTGGACGGCAGGCGGCTGCCGGGCATCGAAGCCGATCCGCAGCTGTCCATGGACGAGGCCGCGCTGAAGCTGCGGCACGTGATCGGGCAGCGGCCGCCCGCGCTGAAGTTCACCCATCAGGTGTTCTACATCCCGCGGCTGCACGGGTACCCGCACTGGTTCGCGGCCGACGCGATCACCGGCAAGGGCAAGCAGACACTGCGGCACGCGCTGCTGTTCACGCAGGCCAAGGCGGGGGCGCCGTGGCTGCTGGCCGCCGACCCGTACCCGGCGGACGCCTCGCTGAGCAAGGTGGCGCTCGACCCGGACGGGTACGCCACCCCGGTGGACGCCGGCGACAAGGGGCTGCCCGTCGCGCCGGCCAGGCTGCCCGCGGCGCACGCCGCGCTGCTGAGCGGCGGCCCGTCGGCGCCGGGGGCGTCGGCGCTGGCGAAAGGGCCGAAGACCAGCGAGACCTACGACGCCCTGAAGCAGGGCGAGCAGACGCTGGCGAAGCGCGGCGTCACGCTGTCCTCGACGTTCTCGGCCGCGCCGTACGCGGTGTACGCGCTGCGCACGAAGGACCGCGGCGCGCTGGTCTGGTACGTCGTGAAGCAGAACGAGGCGTATTCCGCCGCGAAACGGGGCAGGCTGGCGGTGAGCGGTGATCTCACCGGGCTGGCCCCGGCGGCGTCCGCCAGGACGCGGATGGACACGACCGTCCTGGTGCAGTACCTGGCCACCGTTCCGCCGAAGGGCCACGCCACGGTCACCGGCATGTACCGCAAGGCGATCGCGGCCCACGGTTCCTGATCTCCGTCGGGTGCCGGGCCGTCCCGCTCTTCTCGACCGCTGCAGTGGGACGGTCCCGGCATCCGACGGGCCGCCACCGGACGCTCCCGTCCGGCGCGCGGCCCTCGGCGGGGCCCCGCGTTCTTCTACACTGGCGCGACATACTCGACATTCCGTCCGCCGAGGTGGGAAGTGCGCCGAGCGCCCCGCATGGCCGTGGCCGTGGTCATGGCCGGCTCCGCCGTCCTCACCGGGGCCTGCTCCGGCGGCGGCACCGGCGGAGGGGCGGCGGCCGCCACGCCCACCGGCTCTCCGGCGGTCGGCGCGGACGAGTCCCTGAAGGTGCTGCGCGACTGGACGGACCGGCACAACAAGGCCATCACGTCCGGTGACGAGAGGCTCTGGCGCGCCACCGTGACCGGCGCCCTCGCCGCGCCGGTGACGGCCCGCGTCCGCACCTACGGCCGGCTGCCGGAGTCCGCGACGATCTCCCTGGCGAACCCGGTGCTGTACGTGCCGCGCCGCTCCGCGTACCCGAAGTGGTTCGGGATCGCGGCGCTGGAACGCTCGGACGGCAAGGACCAGCAGGTCCTCGGCATGTTCGTGAAGACCGGCGCCAAGGACGACTGGCGCGCCGCGCACTGGCTCACCTTCCAGGGCGGCGCCCCCGACCTCGCCTACGACGCCGAGGGCTACGCGATCCCCGCGCCCGACCGTGGCCTGCCCGCCGCGCACGCGGCCTACCTCGCCGAAGGCGACGAGAGCGGGCTGATGCCCGACGCGTTCTCGGCGAACGCCCGCAAGGCCGAGCAGGGCGACTGGAAGGTGACGCCCGGCGGGTTCAAGCCCGGTCCGGGCCCGTCGTACGCGCTGCGGACCAGCGACGGCGGTTCCTTCGTCTGGTACGGCCTGACGCAGGACGCGACGCTCACCGGCGGCACGGAGCCCGGCCTGCCCGCCGACGTCCGCGACCACCTCGCGAAGGACGGCCGGAAGCCGGGCGGGACCGTCCACGCGTCGTGGCAGTGGCTCGCGATCGGCTACGCCCCGCCGTCCGGCAAGGGCCGCGTCCTGGGCGAATCCGTCTCCCTCGCCGCCGCCCGCTGACCGTCGAGGCGCGGCGTGTCGCCCTTATCCCGGTTTCGGGAAGGGCGGCACGCCGCACATGAACCTCGTTCGGTCAGCCTTCGGTGGACGGGAGGGAGCTGGCCGTCACCAGGGTGCGGATCGAGCCGAGCGCGACCGACAGCGTCGCCAGGTCGAAGCTGTCGCTCTCCCAGATCTCGCTGAGGGTCTGCTGGGCGCGCTGCACCGCGGTCTTGTTCTTCTCCGCCCAGTGCGCCATCCGCGCCTCGGGGTCCCCGCCCGGCTCGCTCGTCACCAGCACGTCGCGGGTCAGCGCGGCGTGCGCGGCGTACAGGTCGTCGCGGAGCGCGGAACGGGCCATGGACCGCCACCGGTCGTCGCGCGGCAGCGCCACCACCCGGTCGCGCAGCCGGGCCAGCTGCAGCCGGTCCGCCAGGTCGAAGTAGACCTCGGCGACCTCCTCCACCGGACGGCCCGACTCGTGCGCGATGCCGACCAGGTCGAACGTCGAGTACGCGGTGACCAGCATCGCGCACTGCTCGGCCAGCTCGTCCGGCACGCCCCGCTCGGCGAACCCGTCCCGGCGCTGCTCGAACGCCTGCAGGTCCAGGCCGACGAGCAGCTTCGGCAGCTGCGAGGTGAGCGTGGTCGCCCCGGCCGCGAAGAAGTCGATCGTCTCCCGGATGTCGAACGGGGGCCGCCGGTTGTGCAGCAGCCAGCGGGCGCCGCGCTCGGTGAGCTTGCGCGCCTCCAGCAGCATCGCGATCTGCGTCGACTCGGCGACCTGGTGCGACAGCCGCTCCACCGACCGCCAGAACCGCGGCATCTGGAACACCTCGCGGGCGACCAGGTAGGCGCGGGCGATGTCCGACGACGACGCCCCCGTCTCCTCGTTCATCCGGAACACGAACGTGGTGCCGCTGTTGTTGACCAGGTCGTTCACCACCGTGGTGGTGATGATCTCGCGCCGCAGCGGGTGCCGGTCCATGTACGGCTGGAACCGCTCGCGCAGCGGCGTCGGGAAGTAGTCGACCAGCCACGACTCCAGGTAGGGGTCGTCGGGCAGGTCCGAGGCGACGATCTCGTGGTCCAGGGTCAGCTTGGAGTAGGCGAGCAGCACCGAGAACTCGGGGCTGGTCAGCCCGAGCCCGGACTGCCGCCGCTCCGCGATGGCCTTGTCGTCCGGCAGGAACTCCAGGCGCCGCTTCAGCCGCCCGTCGCGCTCCAGCTTGCGCATGTACCGGGCGTGGACGTGCAGCATCGAGGGCGCCTGCGCGCGGGACGCGGCGAGCACCACGTTCTGCGCGTAGTTGTCGGGCAGCACCAGCCGCGCGACCTCGTCGGTCATCTCGTACAGCAGGGTGTCGCGCTGCTTGCGGGTCAGCTCGCCGTCCCGCACGACCTGGTCGAGCAGGATCTTGATGTTGACCTCGTGGTCGGAGGTGTCGACGCCGGCGGAGTTGTCGATGAAGTCGGTGTTCACCAGGCCGCCGGTGCGCGCGTACTCGATCCGGCCGAGCTGGGTCATGCCGAGGTTGCCGCCCTCGCCGACGACCTTGCAGCGCAGCTCCTCGCCGTTCACCCGCAGCAGGTCGTTGGCCTTGTCGCCGACGTCGGCGTTGTTCTCCGACGCCGCCTTGACGTAGGTGCCGATGCCGCCGTTCCACAGCAGGTCGACCGGCGCCTTCAGCGCCGCGTTGATCAGCTCGTGCGGCGCCATCGCCTTCACCGCGTCGTCGATGCCGAGCGCCGCCCGCACCTGCGGGGTGAGCCGGATCGACTTGGCGCTGCGGGCGTACACGCCGCCGCCCTTGGAGATCAGCGAGGTGTCGTAGTCGGCCCAGCTGCTGCGCGGCAGCTCGAACATCCGGCGCCGCTCGGCGAACGAGACCGCCGGGTCCGGGTCGGGGTCGAGGAAGACGTGCCGGTGGTCGAACGCGCAGACCAGCTTGATGTGCTCCGACAGCAGCATCCCGTTGCCGAACACGTCCCCGGACATGTCGCCGATGCCGACGACGGTGAAGTCCTCCCGCTGGACGTCCTTGCCGAGCGACCGGAAGTGGTACTTCACCGACTCCCACGCGCCGCGCGCGGTGATGCCCATCGCCTTGTGGTCGTAGCCGACGGACCCGCCGGACGCGAACGCGTCGCCGAGCCAGAACCCGTACTCGGCGGCGACGCCGTTGGCGATGTCGGAGAACGTCGCGGTGCCCTTGTCGGCCGCGACCACCAGGTAGGTGTCGTCGCCGTCGTGGCGGACCACGTTCGGCGGCGGGACGACCTTGCCGTCCACCAGGTTGTCGGTGACGTCGAGGAGCCCGGAGATGAAGTCCTTGTAGCAGGCGATGCCGGCCTGCAGCCACGCCTCCCGGTCGACGGACGGGTCGGGCAGCTGCTTGCCGACGAACCCGCCCTTCGCGCCCGCCGGGACGATGACGGTGTTCTTCACCGCCTGCGCCTTGACCAGGCCGAGGATCTCGGTGCGGAAGTCCTCGCGGCGGTCCGACCAGCGCAGCCCGCCGCGCGCGACGGACCCGAACCGCAGGTGCACGCCCTCCACCTTCGGCGAGTACACGAAGACCTCGTAGGTGGGGCGCGGCTGCGGCAGGTCCGGGATGCCCTCCGGGTCGAACTTCATCGACAGGTAGGGCTTGCCCTGGTAGTGGTTCGTCCGCAGCGTCGCCTGGACGAGCGCCAGGTAGGCGCGCAGGATGCGGTCCTCGTCGAGGCTCGCGACCTCGTCGAGCATCCCGTGGAGCTCCTCGATGATGGCGAGGCTGCGCTCCTCCTCGCCGCCGGCCAGCGCCGGGTCGAGGCGGCTCTCCCACAGCCGCACCAGCAGCCGGGTGATCGCGGCGTTCCGCAGCAGCACCTGCTCGATGTACCGCTTGGAGAACGTCGTCCCGGTCTGCCGCAGGTACAGGGCGTAGGCGCGCAGGATCATCGCCTGCCACCAGTTCAGCCCGACGTGCAGGACGAGCGCGTTGAACCCGTCGTTCTCGATCCGGCCCTGCCACAGCGCGGTGAACGCGTCCTGGAACAGGCCCTTGATGGCCTCCTCCGGGACGTCCCCGGGCGGCGCGTACCGCAGGCCCAGGTCGTAGACCCAGTACCGCTGCCCGTCGGAGGTGTTGACCTCGTACGGGCGCTCGTCGACGACCTCCACGCCCATGTTCTGCAGCAGCGGCAGCACCCGCGACAGCGAGATCGGCTCGCCCCGCCGGTAGATCTTCAGCCGCCGCTCGCCGGGCTCGGCGCTGAACGGCTCGTACAGGTTGATGGAGGTGTCGTCCTCGTCGGTGAGGTCGTCGAGGAAGCGCAGGTCGGCGACCGCGGTGCGGGCCGGGAAGTCGGCCTTGTAGCCGTCGGGGAACGCGTCGCCGTACCGGCGGGCGAGCGTCCCGGACCCTTCCTCGCCGCACTGCTCCACGATGGCGTCGGCGAGGTCGTCCTCCCACGAGCGGGTCGCGGCGGCGAGCCGGTCCTCCAGCCCTTCGACGTCCACGTCCGGCAGCGGGCGGCCCCGCTCGCCGCGCACCACCACGTGCAGCCGGGCCAGCAGCGACTCGGTCACGTTCGCGCTGTAGTCGACGCTGACGCCCTCGAACGCCCGGCGCAGGATCTCCTGGATGCGCAGCCGGATCTTGGTCGTGTAGCGGTCCCGCGGCAGGTACACCATGCAGGACATGAAGCGGCCGTACAGGTCCTTGCGCAGGAACAGCTTCAACTGGCGGCGCTCGCGCAGCCGCAGCACGCCCAGCGAGATCCCCAGCAGGTCGTCCACGGAGATCTGGAACAGCTCGTCGCGCGGGTAGCTCTCCAGGATCTCGATGAGGTCCTGGCCGTCGTAGCTGTCGGAGGTGAACCCGGCGCGCTCCAGAACCTCGTCGAGCTTGCGCTTCAGGACGGGGACGTGCGCGATCGACTCGCTGTAGGCGACGTGCGTGAACAACCCGAGGAAGCGGCGCTCGCCGACGACCTCGCCGCTCTCGTCGAACTTCTTGACGCCGATGTAGTCCAGGTACAAGGAGCGGTGAACGGTGGAGCGCGAGTTCGCCTTCGTCAGGACCAGCAGCCGCTTCTCGGTCGCCTTCTCGCGGACCTCGGGCGGCAGCGCGGCGAAGCTGTCGGACTCCCGCTTGTCGTTGCGCAGGATGCCGAGGCCGGTGCCGGGCTCGGGGCGCAGGCCGAGCCGGCTGTGGTCCCCGGCGGCGGCGGCCGTGGTCCGCCCGTCGTCGACGAGCGTGTAGTCACGGTAGCCGAGGAAGGTGAAGTGCCCGTCGGCGAGCCATTCCAGCAGTTCGACGCCCTCGGCGAGCTCCTTGTCCGGCAGCGGCGGCGACGCCTCCCGGATCGACGCGGCGATCTCCACCGCCCGCGCCCGCATCTTCGGCTCGTCCTCGACCGCGACCCGCACGTCGTTCAGGACGCGGGCCAGGTCCTTCTCCAACTGGTCCAGCAAAGCGCGGTCGCTGGTACGGTCCACCTCGATGTGGATCCAGGACTCGTCGATGTCGGACGGGCTGTCGTGCTTGCCGCGGAACGCCCGCAGGTGTCCCGCGACGTCGCGGTCCACCCCCAGCAGCGGGTGCACGATCAGGTGGGTGGCCAACTGGTGCCGGGTCAGCTCCATCGTCACGGAGTCGACCAGGAACGGCATGTCGTCGGTGACGACCTGCACGACCGTGTGGCCGGGGTCCCAGCCGTACTCCTCGATCGTCGGCGTGAACACCCGCACCTTGGCGCGGCCCTGCGGCCGCTCCTCACCGAGCGCCCGGTGCGCCATCGCGGGCCCGCAGATGTCGGCCGGATCCCGGGCGAGGAGATCCTCCGAGGCCACGTGACGGTAGTAGAGCCGAAGGTAGGCGGTGGACTCCTCGACGTCCCCCGCCGAACGCGCCCCCGGCCGCTGGGCGCACGTCTCCGCCGCCCTCCGGAGCAGATCGTCCTTCGCCTGATCGAGCCTGCCGCCCATCACCAACAACACTCTCCTTGAGACACTTCGCCACCTCGTTGTGGCGCTGCTCACTTGCGCCAGTAAACCAGGGAAATCCCCCAAAGCCGACCTGCCAGTCCGCGAGGTCAGCGTGGCTTTGCCCACCTTGCCAGGCCGCGCGGTACCCCCGCCCGAAGATCGCCGAAGTCGGTGCGGGGCGGTGGGCGGCGGGCGCGCGACGGTGGCCGGCCGGCCCTTCGGACGCCGGTCACGGCAGCGGAACGGGGCGCCGTGCGCCGTTTCCGGCGCCGGGCTTCCTGATCATCGACTGCCGGGCCGGGCCGGGCGGTACCGGTCGAGGGCGGGCGGCCTGACGGTCAGCCGGTGCCGGTGCCGGTTCCGGTGCCCGCGGCGGGGCTTCCGGGCGGATTGTCCGTGGGCGTGCCCGGGTCGGTCGGACCGGTGGTCGGGCTCGTCGTCGGGTCGGGGCTGTGCGTGGTGTGCGTCGGCGTCGGGTCGTCCGGGGTGGTCGGCGTCGACGTGGGCGTGTCGGTCGGCAGGGGGCTCTCGGGCGCCGAGCCGGTCGTCGTCGGCGACGGGCTGTAGGAGGTGTCGGGAGCCTGCCGGGTCGGCGCCTGCCTCGACGGCACCGTCATGCTCGGGACGTCGCCCGACGGCTGCGGCTGGTGGCTCGGGTCGCCGACCTTCTCCCCCGCCTTGCCCTTGTGGTCGGGGCCGAGCACGAGCACGGCGGACACGACGACGATCGCGACGAACAGCGCGGCGGCGCCGGCGAGCACGGCCGAGCGGCTCGACCCGGCGAGCGAGCGGCGCATCGCCGCGACGGCGCCACCCGCGCCTCCGGCGGCTCCCGCGCGGTCGCGCGGGAGGGTGTCGGCGGCGTTCTCGGCCGCCCATTCCGCGGGCGTCGGCAGCCGCGCGGGGGCGGTGCCGGACGGGTCCCCGCCGGGGACGTCGTGGGCGGCCGGGTCCGTCTCGGCGAAGGCCGCGGGCTCGTATTCGGCGGGCTCGCCGGCGGCGTCGCCGGCGAGACCGGCCTCGTACTCGTCGGCGGCGAGCTCCGCGGCGAGCACCGAACCGGCCGCGAGCATCGCGGTCTCGTCGGTGTTGCCGATCGGGGCGGCCTCGACGGGCGCCTCCTCGTGCCCGAGCAGCCGCATCAGCACCTGGCGGGCGGCGGGGCGCAGCGCCGGGTCCTTCTGCAGGCAGTCGGCGACCAGGTCGCGTAGCGGCCCGCTCATGTCGCCGAGGTCCGGCTCCTCGTGCAGGATCCGGTTGATGACGGCGGGGATCGTGTCCTGCCCGAACGGCGGCTCGCCGGTCGCCGCGAACACCAGCGTCGCCGCCCAGCAGAACACGTCCGCCGGGGTGCCGACGTCGTCGCCGCTGATCTGCTCCGGCGCCATGTACGAGGGCGTGCCGATGACCCGGCTGGTCAGCGTGGTGCCGCCGCTGATCGCGCGGGCCACGCCGAAGTCGATCACGCGCGGGCCGTCCGGGCCGATCAGCACGTTGTGCGGCTTGAAGTCGCGGTGGATGATCTTCGCCTGGTGGATCGCGGACAGCGCGGTCGCGGTGCCCACCGCGAGCCGGTCCAGCGCCGCGCCGCGCACCGGCCCGTCCTGCGTGACCTGCTGGTTCAGCGACGGGCCCGGGACGTACTCGCTGACGATGTAGGGCCGGTCGCCGTCGACGTCGGCGTCCAGCACCTGCGCGGTGCAGAACGGCGCGACCTGCTTGGCCACCTCGAGCTCGCGCAGGAAGCGCGCGCGGGCCTTGTCGTCGGAGGTCAGCTCGGAGTGCAGCAGCTTGATCGCGACCTCGCGGCCGTCCTCGTCGGCGCCGAGGAACACCGCGCCCTGCCCGCCCTCGCCCACCCGGCCGACCAGGGCGTAGCGACCCAGCCGCTCCGGGTCTCCGGACCGCAGCGCCCCAACCTCCATGCGTGGAACCGTCCCTCTCTCGTCGACGGGCCAACGGACCACGGGTCGAATTCTCGCAGACCAGCGCTCCGACAGTGGGACGCGCGAGGTCGTTGGGAAGTTCACCCGGCCATGTGGCCTTACGGCGCGATCCGACCCGCCGCCCCGAACGGGCGCATTTGGGCCGAGCGACCACCTTAGTGCCCCTTGCGCCCCGCGCGACACCGTGAGAACACGTGTCGCGCAGGGGCTTACGGGCACCGCGGAGGCCGCGGACGGTCGCCGGCGCTACGGCGTGAAGTGGGTGAGGACCTCGGGGTTGGCCATGGCGCCGCGGTTGGCGGCCTCGTCCACCGGCGTGCCCTGGAGGATCTTGCGGACGGGGACCTCCAGCTTCTTGCCCGACAGGGTCCGTGGGATGCCGGGGACGGCGGTGATCTCGTCCGGGACGTGCCGCGGCGACAGCGCCGAGCGGATCTCGCGCTTGAGCCGGCCCGCGAGGTCGTCGGTGAGGGACGCGCCCTCGGCGAGCTGCACGTACAGCAGCAGCCGGCCCTCCTGCCCGAGCCGCCCGGTGTCGATGACGAGGCTGTCGGTGACCTCGTCGAACGCCTCGACGACCCGGTAGAAGTCCGACGTCCCCATGCGGACGCCGCCACGGTTGAGGGTCGAGTCGGACCGCCCGTAGATGACGCAGCCGCCGTCCGGCAGGACCTTGATCCAGTCGCCGTGCCGCCACACGCCCGGGTACATGTCGAAGTAGGACTCGCGGTAGCGGTCGCCGCTGTCGTCGTTCCAGAAGAACACCGGCATCGACGGCATCGGCTCGGTGATGACCAGCTCGCCGACCTCGTCCACGACCGGCTTGCCGTCGTCCCCGTACGCCTCGACCTTCGCGCCCAGGCACCGGCACTGGATGACGCCCGCGCCCAGCGGCAGCAGCGGCGACGGCCCGACGAACGCGGTGCACAGGTCGGTGCCGCCGGACATGGACCCGAGGAGGAGGTCCTTGCCGACCTCCTCGTACACCCACGCGAACCCTTCGGGCGGCAGCGGCGAACCGGTGGAGCCGATGCCGCGCAGCGCCGACAGGTCGAACTCGCGTCCGGGGTGGCGTCCGTCCTTGGCGGACGCGGTGATGTAGGGCGCGCCCACGCCCATGTACGTGACCCCGTTGTCCGCGGCGAGCTTCCACAGGTCGAGCGGTGCGCCGTCGTACATGACGATGGTGGAGCCCACCAGCAGGCCGCCGATGAGGTAGTTCCACATCATCCAGCCGGTCGTGGTGAACCAGAAGAACACATCGCCCTGGCCGACGTCCTGGTGGAAGGACAGGGCCTTGAGGTGCTCCAGGACGACCCCGCCGTGCCCGTGCACGATCGGCTTGGGCAGGCCCGTCGTGCCGGACGAGTACACCACCCACAGCGGATGGTCGAACGGGACGTCCTCGAACTCCATGGCGTCGTGGTCGGTGCGCGGGAGGTCGCCGTAGTGCATGCCCACGCGCAGGCCGTCGGGCGTGGCGGCCGGGTCCAGGTACGGGATCAGCACCGTCGCGGCCAGCGTCGGGAGCGCCGCCTCGATCTCGGCGACGACCTCCCGCCGGTCGAACGTCTTGCCGTTGTAGGCGTAGCCGTCCACCGCGATCAGCACCTTCGGCTCGATCTGCGCGAACCGGTCGATCACCGAGGACGACCCGAAGTCCGGCGAGCACGACGACCACACGGCGCCCAGCGAGGCGGTGGCCAGGAAGCAGATCAGCGCCTCCGGGATGTTCGGGATGTACGCGACCACCCGGTCGCCCTTCCCGACGCCCAGGTCGGCCAGCCCCGCCCGCACCTCCGCGACGTGCAGGAACAGCTCGCGGTAGGTCAGCACCCGGTGCCCGCCGGCCTCCGACCGGAACACGACGGCCGTCTCGTCCGGCGTGTCCTCGGCGCGGCGCAGCGCGTTCGCGGCGTAGTTCAGGGTGGCGCCGGGGAACCAGCGCAGGCCGTCCACCGGCATGGGGCCGCCCTCGCGGACCGGGCCGTCACCGCGCTCGCCGACCACGTCGAAGTACGACCAGATCGCGTCCCAGAAGTCGTCGACCTCGGTCACCGACCAGCGCCACAGGTCGTCGTAGGACTCCGCACGCACACCCCGGTCCCACAGCCAGTGGATGAAGCGGGTCACCCGCGCGTTCGCGACGACCTCCTCCGACGGCCGCCACAGCGCCGCTCCCTCGGAGACCTCGTGATCACGCGACATCGCTCTCCCTCCCCGCCGCGCCCTCGGTGCGCGACCCTCCCAATATCGGCCTCGCCGCCCGGCCCGCGCAACTTCCGCCGACATGCGCACGCTGCCCGGACGGCCGCGTCCCATCGCAGGTCACAGCCGTGCGGCGGGCAATCCACAGCGGCCACACAACGAGGCGTCAGGCCATCCTCATGCCCCACACACCGGGGTTTTCCACAGAACGCGGTTCCACTTCCAGTGCCCGGGCGCGGCGCCGAGACTGAGACCCGTCCACGAAGGGAGCGACGAATGACCAAGACCCGATCATGCGGCGCGGTGGCGGCGCGCCCCACGAGAACACCGTCACGTGCTGGATGCGCCCGTGAGGGCGGCGAGGTCAGATGCGGGTCAGCTCCGCCACGGCGCTCACCACGGCATCGGTGTCGGCCAAGGTCGCGAGCACCTGGTCGGCACCGGCGGAGCGCAGCTCGGCCTCGGTGGCGCTTCCGGTGGCGACGGCGATGATCGGCGACCCGGCGATCCGGGCGGCCTGCACGTCGCGCGGCGAATCGGCGATGTACACGGTGGCCGACTCGGGGTACCGGGCGCCGTGCCGCTCGCCCGCGCGGCTGCGGGCGAGCTCCAGCAGCGCGGCCTTGCTGTAGACGCCGTCCTCGTAGCCCCCGGCGCCGAGGTCGAGGCGGTCGGCGAGGCCGAGCTCGGTCACCTTCAGCACGGCGTTCGGACGCACCGACCCGGTCAGCACGGACTGCACGACCCCGGGCACGTGCGCCAGGGCCTCGACGGCCTCCCGGGCCCCGGCCAGCACCCGGCCGTGTGCCCGCAGATCGGCACGGCGGTTCGCGAACGCCTCGGTGAGCGCGGCGACGAAGGAGGGCAGATGGTCGTCGGTGGTGACGACGTCGTTGAACGCCAGCGTCTCGAAGATGATCTCCGATTCGGTCCGGCCCGGAGTCGGCGCGAGCCGCACGAGGGGCCGCCCGACGGTCCGCTGGAACGCCTCCGCGTAGGCGTCCCGGGTGACCCGCCCGACGTCGACCAGGGTGTGATCGATGTTCCACAGCACCAGACGGTTCAGCGTCGACATCCCGTTCCCATGCGCGGCTCGAAAGGCGTCGGCGGGCGCCGTCCCGGCACCGGCCCGCCCCGCCGTAATGCGAGGCGGACTAATCGTCGGCCCTCCCGCCCCCGACCGCAACCGCACCCACCTCCGCCCCGGTTTCGCCGTTCGGTGACGCGGTGCGGGTGCGGGGCGGGATCAGGTAGGTCAGGCTCAGGCCGGTCAGGCTCAGCACGGCCCCGGCCAGCCCGTTCCAGCGCAGCGCGCCCCCGGCCACCAGGAGCCCGCCGAGGGCGGAGCCGGTGGCGGCGCCGAGGTTGAACGCGCCGACGTTGACCGAGACCGCCAGGGTCGGTGCCGTCCCGGCGTGGCGCAGGATCAGACCTTGCAAGGGGGCGATGGTGGCGGTGGCGAGCAGGCCCAAGGCGAGGACGGCGAGGACGGCGGTGGGCCGCCAGGCGGCGGCGAACGGCATGGCCGCCAGCACGCCGGTCAGGCCGCCGAACACGCCGCGCACGGTCGCGGTCATGGATCTGTCGGTCAGCTTGCCGGCGGCCAGGTTGCCCAGGAAGCTGCCGGCGCCATAGGCGAGCAGCAGGGCGGAGACGGCGGCCGAGGAGAAACCGGTGATGCGGGTGAGCAGGGGCGCGATGAAGGTGAACACGACCGAGACACCAGAGAAGCCGACCGCGGTGATGGCGGTGGCCAGCAGCACCGGTTTGCGGGTCACGACGCGCAGTTCGTCACGCAGGCTCATGGCCGGCGCGGGCCGCCGGGGAAGCACCAGGGCCAGCAACGCGACGGACGCCAGCGTGAGCGCGGTGAGCACCGCGAACGGGGCGCGCCATCCGGCGGCGTGTCCCAGCAGCGACCCCAGGGGAACCCCGAGCAAGGTGGCCACGGTGAACCCCGAGGCCACGGTGGCGATCGCCGAGCCGGTCCTGTGCTCGGGCACCACGCTGGTGGCCATCACCAGGGCCAGCGCCAGGAACGCGGCGTGGCTGAGCGAGGAGACCACCCGTCCGGCCAGCAGCAGCGCGAACGTCGGGGCCAGGGCGCTGAGCGCGCTGCCCGCGGCGAACAGCAGCATCAGGCCGATCGCCAGCCCCTTGCTGGGCAGCCGTGCGGTCGCCATGGTCACCAGGGGGCCGCCGATCACCACCCCGAGCGCGTAGGCGGTCACCGCCTGCCCGGCGGTGCCCTGGGAGACCCCAAGGTCCGCGCCGATCTCGGGCAGCATGCCCGCGACCAGGTACTCCGAGGTACCGACGACGAAGACGCTCGCGCACAAGGCCGCGAGCGAGACCAAGCTCTTGCCCATGCCCGGCACGCTAGAGTTTCACATCGATGTGAGAGTCAAGCGGCGCCGGCCGTCGGCGAGGCACCGGTGAGGAGGGCCACATGCGGATCGGTGAACTGTCCCGCAGGACCGGCGTGCATGAACGGCTGCTGCGCTACTACGAGGAGCAGCGGCTCCTCCACCCCGCAAGGCGACCCAGCGGCTACCGCGAATACAGCGAGGCCGACGTGGACACCGTGCGCCGCATCCGCAGCCTGCTCGCCGCCGGCCTGAACACCGCCACCATCGCCACGATCCTCCCCTGCCTGCGCGAGGAGGACGAACGCCTCGTGCCGACCTGCCCCGACCTCGTCGCCGACCTGTACACAGAACGCGAGCGGATCACCAAGGCCATCACCGACCTTCAGATCTCCCGGTCCTCGCTCGACGCCGTCATCGCCGCCGCACCCCCCGACATCGCCGAACGCGCGATCAGCCGGGCAACCACGACCACCTCGCCACGGTAACCGCCACCACCTGCCCGAGCAGCGCTGACGGTAGAGCCGGACAACCGGCCTCTCAACGCTGACCGTGGGGCCGGACATTCGGCCTCTCAACGCTGACGGTAGGGCCGGACATCCGGCCTTTCAACGCTGACGGTGGGCCGGACATCCGGCCTCTCAGCGCCGGCACATCCAGCGCGCCCACACCTCCAGCGCGGTGCGGTGGCGGGTGTCTTGTGGCTCGGGCGCCGGGTCAGGGGCCCATGTGGGGGTAGCGGTAGTCGGTGGGCGGGACGAAGGTCTCCTTGATGGCGCGGACGTTCGTCCAGCGGGTCAGGTTGAACACCGATCCGGCCTTGTCGTTGGTGCCGGAGGCGCGGGCGCCGCCGAACGGCTGCTGGCCGACCACGGCACCGGTCGGCTTGTCGTTGATGTAGAAGTTGCCGGCCGCGAAGCGGAGGGTCTCGGTCGCGGCGGCGATGGCCGCGCGGTCCTGAGCGACGATCGCGCCGGTCAGCCCGTACTCGGAGACGCTCTCCAGCTGCGTCAGGACGGAGTCGTAGTCGTGGTCCTCGTAGACGTGGACGCCGAGGATCGGCCCGAAGTACTCGGTGGTGAAGATCTCGTCGGTCGGGTCCGACGACTCCAGCACCGTGGGCCGGACGAAGTAGCCGACCGAGTCGTCCAGCTCGCCGCCGACGAGCATCCGCATGGTGTCGATGCCGCGCGCCCGTTCGATGGCGCGCCGGTGCTTGGCGAAGGCGCGGTCGTCGATCACGGCGCCCATGAAGGCCGAGAGGTCGTCCGCCACGTTGCCCATGGTGAGACCCTCGACCTCGGCGCAGAAGTCGTCGCGCATGCCGTCCCAGACGGAGCGCGGGATGTAGGCGCGGGACGCGGCGGAGCATTTCTGGCCCTGGTACTCGAACGCGCCCCGCACCAGCACGGTCTTCAGCACGTCCGGATCGGCGGACGGGTGCGCCACCACGAAGTCCTTGCCGCCGGTCTCGCCCACGATCCGCGGGTATCCGCGGTACCGGGCGATGTTCTCCCCGATCGTCCGCCACAGCGCCTGGAAGGTCGGCGGCGAACCGGTGAAGTGCAGGCCCGCGAGGTCAGGGCTGGCCAGGGCGACGTTCGAGACGGCCTGCCCGTCGCCGGTGACGAGGTTGATGACGCCGGGCGGCAGGCCGGCGGCCTCCAGGAGCCGCATCGTGTGGTGCGCGGCGAGCTGCTGCGTCGGCGACGGCTTCCACACCACGACGTTGCCCATCAGCGCGGGCGAGGTCGGCAGGTTCCCGGCGATCGCGCTGAAGTTGAACGGGGTGATGGCGAGGACGAACCCCTCCAGCGGCCGGTACTCCATCCGGTTCCACACGCCAGGCGAGGAGTTCGGCTGCGTTTCGCGGATCCGCCGCGCGTACGCGACGTTGAACCGCAGGAAGTCGATCAGCTCGCACGCCGAGTCGATCTCCGCCTGCTGGACGGACTTGGACTGCCCGAGGATCGTCGCCGCGTTCAGCGTGGACCGCCACGGCCCGGACAGGAGTTCGGCGGCCCGCAGGAAGATCGCGGCCCGGTCGTCGGGCGCCATGGCCCGCCATCCGGGCGCCGCCTCCCGGGCCGCCGCGATGGCCTCGGCGACGTCGGCGTCGGCGGCGTTGCCCATCCGCCCGAGGACGTGCCGGTGGTTGTGCGGCTCGACCACGTCGATGGGGGCGCCGGCGCCCATCCGGCGCTCCCCGCCGATGGTCATCGTCAGCTCGGTCTCCGCGCCGCCGAGCTCCTTGATCTTCGCTTCCAGGGCGGCCCGCTCCGGGCTGCCCGGCGCGTACCCCTTGACCGGCTCGTTCACCGGTACCGGAACGTTGGTGACGGCGTCCATCTGGTCGCTCCCCGCATGTCCGACGGCCGTGTCGACATGCCGAGCCCTACCCAGCCCCATCCCGCGAATACCTGCCGCTCCCCGCCCGCACCTTGAGGGGCTGCTCGCTCTCCTCCACGTTGCCGATCCATCCGCCGTGAGGCGCGCGGCCGCACTGCTGGAGGGATGGTGACGGGCCAAGCCGTGCGGCGGACGCGGGCGGGTCAGAGTAGGTGCTGGAGCTCTTGGGTGGCGTACCAGAGGAGGTCGTGGCCTTCGGCGCCGTCGACGGTGAAGAGGGCGTCCTCGTCGCCGGCGTCGGCGGCGGGGAGGGCCTCGACGGCGGCGGTCACGTCGGGGACGGCGGCGAGGTCGTCGACGTGGCCGGAGGCCAGGCGCTTCCACGGGACGGGTGCGGTGATCTCGACGAGCGAGCGGTCGTCGCCGTCGAGGGACGCGTCGCCGCGGGCCGACGAGACCGACTGGTCCGGGATCTCGGCGGCGAGGACGACGCGGCGGCGCGGCGCGGACGGGTCGGCGGCGAGCAGGCGCAGCGAGGCGCGGGCCGCCGCGGTCAGCGCCGCGTACTCCAGCTCCTCGAGGTCGCCGCCCGCGTACCACTCGCGCAGCGCGGGCGTCACGGCGTGCGCGGCGAGGGGCGCGGGGCCGGCCTCGCGCGCGGCGTGGGCGGCGGCGAGGAGCGGAAGCGTGGACGGAAGGTAGACGCGCATGACGGTTCGTCAGTCTGTCATGCGAGGAGGCCCAGTTCGCGCAGTTCGGCGATCGTGGCGTCGGCGGATGTGTGGTGGATGCCGCGGATGCCGAGCGATTCGGCGGCCCGGATGTTGTGCTCGATGTCGTCGATGAAGACGCATTCGGCGGCGTCCAGGCCGAGCAGGCCGAGCGCGTGCCGGAAGATCCGCTCGTCCGGCTTGCGCATGCCGACCTCGCAGGAGATGACGACGGCGTCGAAGAGGTCGGCGAACAGGTCGCGGGGGTAGTCGTTGCCCCAGGAGTTGGAGAGGAGGGCGGTGCGGGCGCCGGCGGAGCGGGCCGCGCGGAGCGCCTCGTACATCGGCTCGACCGGCGAGAACGCGCCGAACATGCGGGAGATGAGGCCCGCGGCGGCGACGGGGCCGCCGTCGACGGTGAGCAGTTCGGCGGCGAGTAGGCGCTCGAACTCCTCGGGGGCGAGCGAGCCGTCCTCCAGGCCGTGGATGGGGTTGGTCCCGGCGCCGTCGTAGGCCTGCGCCACCCAGGCGCGCATGACCGTGCGGTACCGGTCGGCGTCGATGCGGTCGGCGGCCAGCCAGGCGCCGACGGCGTCGTTCAGCGGGGAGGTGAGGACGCCGCCCCAGTCGGTGATCACGGCTTTGACCGTCTTGTCGGGCACGGGCCGATGGTAAGCGATCCCGCCCACCTTGACCGAATCTCGTTCTGCCAGACTGGCGCGCATGGACTTCGCACTCAGCCCGAAAGCGCTGGACTACCAGGAGAGACTCCAGGAGTTCATGGACGAGCACGTGTACCCGGCGGAGCCGGTGTACACGGCCTGGCGCGCGGAGAACGACCCGCACGCCCTGCCGCCGGTCGTCCAGGAACTGAAGGCGGAGGCGCGCGAGCGCGGCCTGTGGAACCTGTTCCTGCCGGACGTGTCCGGGCTGTCCAACCTGGAGTACGCCACGCTTGCGGAGCTGACGGGCCGCTCTCCCGACCTGGCCCCGGAGGCGGTCAACTGCGCCGCGCCGGACACCGGGAACATGGAGGTCCTGCACATGTTCGGGACCCCGGAGCAGAAGGAGCGGTGGCTGAGGCCGCTGCTGGACGGGGAGATCCGCAGCGCGTTCGCGATGACGGAGCCGGAGGTCGCCTCCTCCGACGCCACCAACATCACGACCTCGATCGTCCGGGACGGCGACGAGTACGTGATCAACGGCCGCAAGTGGTTCATCACCGGCGCGGCCGACGAGCGCTGCAAGATCTTCATCGTGATGGGCAAGACGGACCCGGACGGGCCCGCGCACCGGCAGCAGTCGCAGGTGCTGGTGCCCCGCGACACGCCGGGCGTGACCGTCGTCCGGCACCTGCCGGTGTTCGGCTACCAGGACCAGCACGGCCATTCGGAGATCCTGTTCGAGGACGTCCGGGTGCCGGTGTCGAACCTGCTCGCCGAGGAGGGCGACGGGTTCATGATCGCCCAGGCGCGGCTCGGGCCGGGGCGGATCCACCACTGCATGCGCGCGCTCGGGATGGCGGAGCGGGCGCTGGAGCTGATGTGCCGCCGGGCCGTGGACCGCGTCGCGTTCGGCGGACCGCTCGCGAAGCAGGGCGTGGTGCGCCAGCAGATCGCCGAGTCGCGGATGGCGATCGAGCAGGCACGGCTGCTCACCCTGAAGACGGCGTGGCTGATCGACGAGCACGGCGCCAAGGGCGCCCGGTCGGAGATCGCGGCGATCAAGGTGGTCGTGCCGCGGATCACCCACGAGGTGCTCGACCGCGCGATCCAGGTCCACGGCGGCGCCGGGGTGTCCGACGACACGCCGCTGGCCGCGATGTACGCCTGGGTGCGGGCGATGCGGATCTTCGACGGCCCGGACGAGGTGCACGTCCGCACGGTCGCCCGCCAGGAGCTCCGCCGGTACGAACAGCACTGACCCCGCTCGCTCACGCACACGCGGCGACTCCGGCCCCGCCGCCAGGCCCGGTCCCGCCGCGCCAGGCTCCGGTCCCGCCGCGCCAGGCCCGCTATCGCCGTGTCGGCCCGGCCCGGCCCGGCGCGCCGCGGTCGGGGTGGCGTGGTCATGCGATCGGTGCGGGGACGATCGCATGACCACGGACCCTCCGCGGGCCGGCGGGGGCCGCCGCCGGCTCGGAACGGGCGAGGCTCGTCTCGGCGCGCCTCGGCCGCCGCGCGGGTGCGCCGCCCGCCCCCTGTCAGGCGGACCTGAGGCGTTGCAGGGCCTCCCGGACGCCGCCGTCGGTCTCCTCAAGGACCACCGTGGCGCGCGCGGCGGGGACCTCGCCGAGCAGCGAGACCAGCGCCACGCGGGTGTTACCGCCTGCCTCGGTCAGCGCGTTCTCGCAGGTCCGCGCGTCCATGCCGGTGGCCTCGGTGAGGATGCGCACCAGCCGGGCGCGCAGCTTGGAGTTCAGCGCGTTCACGCTGACCATCAGGTTCGAGTAGGTGCGGCCCATCCTGATCATCAGGGTGGTGGAGAAGGAGTTGAGCACGAGCTTGGTCGCGGTGCCCGCCTTCATCCGGGTGGAACCGCTGATCACCTCGGGCCCGGTGGCCAGGCCGATGTGCACCTCCACTTCCTCGCCGTAGGGCGTGTGCGGGTTGCAGCTGATCAGCGCCGTGCGCGCGCCGGCCGCGGTGGCGGCGCGCAGCGCGCCGATCACGTAGGGGGTGCGGCCGCTGGCGGCGATGCCGATGGCGATGTCGCCGGCGCACACCTCGCGGGCGTCCCGCATGCCGAGCTCGATGTCGTCCTCGACGTCGGAGATCGCCTGGGACAGGGCGCCGGGGCCGCCGGCGTGGTGCGCGACGACCCGGCCCCAGATGCCGAACGTGGGGGGCAGCTCGGCGGCGTCGATGACCGCGAGCCGGCCGGACGTGCCGGCGCCGAAGTAGTGCACGCGGCCGCCCGCGCGCAGCGAGTCGACCGCGAGGTCGACCAGCCGGGCGACCTCGGGCAGGACGGCCGCCACCACCATCGGGACGGTGGCGTCCTCCGTGTTGATCAGGTGCAGCACCTCCAGGGTCGGCAGCGTGTCGACGTCGAGGGTGCGGGGGTTCCGGCCCTCGGTGGGGAGCTCGCAATCGATCACCGACGCCTCCGGTCGGGTCGCACGGTCCGGCCGCGGACCGCCTCGAACGTGGCTTCCAGGGCCTTGCGGGTAGGCCCGTAGGTGCGCTGCGCCACTCCGACGAAGACGCAGTCGACCACCGTGAGCTGCGCCAGCCGGCTGGCGGTGGCGCCGGAGCGGAAGGTCGTCTCCCGCGCCGCTGTCGTGAGGATCAGATCGGCCATCTCCGCGATGGGGGACTTCGGGAAGTTGGTCAGCGCCACGGTCGTGGCGCCGTTGCTCTTGGCGACCTCCAGCGCGTCGATGGTCTCGACGGTCGCGCCGGTGTGCGAGATGCCGATCGCCACGCTGGTGGGACCCAGCACCGCGGCGCTGGTGAGCATGATGTGCGCGTCGGCCCAGGCCGAGCAGACGCGTCCGATACGGTGCAGCTTCTGCTGGAAGTCCATCGCGACGAACGCGCTGGCGCCGACCCCGTAGACGTCGACCCGGTCGGCGGCGACGAGGGCGTCGACGACCTGTTCGAGCATCTTGATGTCCAGCTGGGCGGCGGTCTCCTCGACGGCGCGGGCATCGGCGAAGGTCACCTTCTCCACGATCTGCTCGAGGGAGTCGTCGGGACTGATGTCGCTGCCGATGACCCGTCCGCCGCTGGCGCTCTGGGCCCGTCCCGCCTCCGTGGCGAGGGTCAGTCGGAGCTCTGGATAACCATGGAACCCGATCGCGCGGCAGAACCTGATGACGGTGGTCTCGGAGGTGCCACAGGTCTGGGCGAGTTCGGTGATGGTGGAGTTGGCGACCCCTTCGGGGTCGTCGATGACGCGTTGAGCGACTCGTCGCTCGGCGGGGGGCAGCGAGGGCAGCAGCGAGCGGACCCGCACCACGGTGCTCAGCGGCGTCGCGTCCTTGCGCGCCGGCTCGTCCCGTGCCGCTCCGGGCTCCCCCGCGCTCCCCGGCTCGGGGCCGATGGGTTTCCTCATGGAAGAAAGTTTCTTACTGCCAGGATGTCACGTCAACGGTAGAAAAGGCTACGGTCGCCCTGTGTTGACCCATTTGGCCGGTCCTTACGTGGTCGGCATAGACGCGGGTGGCACGAAGACCCGCTGTGTCGTGCTGACGCTCGGGGGCGCCCTGGCCGGTTCCGGCACCGGTCCCGGGGCCAACCCCAACTCCGGGGGCGACACCGCAGGGGCGCTCACCACCGCCCTGCGGGAGGCGCTCGGAGACCTCGACCGTACCCACATCCTCACCGGCGTGTTCGGAATCGCCGGAGCCGGTTCGGCCGGCCGGCCCGCGGCCGTGACCGCGGCGCGCCGGGCCTGGCAGGCCGTCGGGCTGCGCGGCTCGCCCGCCGTGGTGACCGACATCGCCGTGGCCTTCGCCGCGGGCACCAGCGAGCCCAAGGGCATCGTGGTGTTCTCCGGCACGGGCGCCGGCGCCGCGGTCATCAACGACGGCGCGATCGTGCAGCGCGCCGACGGCTACGGCTGGCTGGTGGGGGACGAGGGTTCGGCTGTGTGGCTCGGCAAGGAGGCGGTCCGGGCGGCGCTGGCCGCCTACGACGGCCGCGGCTCGCCGACGCTGCTGACCGATTCGGTCCCGCGGGCGCTGCTGGGCCCCACCGTGGTCGCGGAGATCGACTCCGCCCGGCGAAGACCCCGGCACCGGACGCTGGCGATGGCGGGCGCGGTCCCGCCGGCGTCCGGGGCGGGCGCGCCGGGCGCGGCCCTCTCCCAGGCCGCGGTGCTGTCCGCCGGCGCGGGCGGCACGGGCACCGCCGTGCTGATCCCCGGGGCGTATCCGCAGCCGGGCGGCGGCCCGACCGGGCCGCCGCCCGGCCCGCTGGGCGCCGCGCACGGCCGTCCGGAGCCGCCCGGGCGCCCCGGGCTCGCGGGGCATCCGGACCCGGCGGGGCTCCCCGGCCGCCCGGAACCGCCCGGGACGACGCCGAACCCGCAGCTCGCCCAGGCCATCATCAAGGAGGTGTACGGCCGCCCGCCCGCGGCCCTCGGCAGGCTCGGCCCGGTGGTCGCCGCCGCCGCGGCCGCCGGCGACCCGGTGGCCAGGCGCATCACCGACGAGGCCGCGGAGTGGCTGCTCCGCGACGTCGACGCGGTCCGCCCGGCCCTGTCCGACCCCTGCGCGCCGGTCGTCATGCACGGCTCGGTGCTGCGCGAGGGCCCTGTCGCCGAGGCCGTCCGCACCGGGCTGCGCGACCGGTTCGCCGAGGCGCCGCGCAGCGCCGGCGACGGCGCCGTCGGCGCCGCCGGGCTGGCGCTGC
>NZ_JABMCA010000045.1:0-78200 GCF_014706005.1 Actinomadura sp. RB99
CCGGGGTCCGGTTCACATAGTGGGGGTCCCGGCGGCCCGGGCGGCCCCGGTGGTCCGGGCGGCCCCGGGGGCCCCGGAGGGCCGGGCGGTCCCGGCGGGGGCGGCGGGCGCAGCGGCCGGCGCGGGCGGCGCAAGGACAAGCCGGAGAAGACCGGCTGGCGGAAGTACGTCCCGAACTGGAAGATCGTCGTCGCGGTCGTCACGGTGGCGATCCTCGGGTCGGCGGCGCTCGTCGCCGTCGCCTATGCCAACACCCCGATCCCGACGGCGACGCAGGCGGACGCGACCAAGCAGGCGTCGGTCATCACCTACTCCGACGGCAAGACCGCGCTCGCGCGGGTCGGCATGAAGCGCGAGATCCTCCCGCTCAAGGACATCCCGCCCATCATGCAGCACGCGGTGCTCGCCGCGGAGGACCGCGAGTTCTACAACGAGCCCGGCATCTCGCCGACCGGCATCGCCGGAGCGGTGTACCGGGCGGCGACGGGCGGCGACGTCAACGGCGCCTCGACCATCACCCAGCAGCTGGCGCGCAACTACTACCAGGGCCTGAGCCAGAAGCGGACCGTGAGCCGCAAGCTCAAGGAGATCCTGATCTCGGTCCGGATGGGCAACGAGAAGAAGAAGGACTGGATCCTGGAGCAGTACCTCAACACCGTGCCCTTCGGGCGCGGCGCGTACGGCGTCCAGGCCGCTTCCCGCGCCTACTTCCACAAGCCCGTCAAGGACATCACCGCCCCGGAGGCGGCGATGCTGGCCGCCATGATCCAGCGGCCGAGCTACTTCAAGTCCTACGGTCCCGACTCCGACCCGGCCAAGCAGGCGCTCATCTCCCGCTGGAACTACGTTCTCGACGGCCTGGTGAAGAAGCAGTGGCTCCCGGCGGACGAGCGGGCCAAGGCGAAGTTCCCGCAGACGCAGAAGCAGTGGAGCGACATCAAGGACACGGGCCAGACCGGGTACCTCACCGACCGCGTCATCGCCGAGCTCAAGACGCTCGGGATCTCCCAGCAGCGCGTCGAGACCGCCGGCCTGCGGATCAAGACGACCTTCAACCAGGACCTGCAGAACTACACCGCCACGGCCGTCAAGCAGTTGAAGCAGGAGAAGCACTTCAACAGCACGATCCACTTCGGCCTCACCGTGGTGGACCCGAAGACCGGCGGCGTGATCGCCGCCTACGGCGGCCCGAGCTACCAGAAGCAGCAGTTCGACGACTCCTTCCAGGGCGCGGTGCAGCCGGGTTCGTCGTTCAAGCCGATCGTGCTGGCGACCGCGCTCGACAACGGCGTCAGCCTGAAGACGACGATGGACGGCCACTACCGCCGCACCATCAACGGGGCGAAGTTCACGAACGACAGCCCGTCGGAGAACGGCGTCTTCGACCTGAAGGAGATGACGGCGAAGTCCATCAACACCGCCTACGTCGACCTCGGCCAGAAGGTCGGGCTGGACAAGGTGGTGGACATGGCCAAGAAGATGGGCATTCCCGCGAACACGCCGGGCCTCAACCCCGACTACACCTCGCTGCCCCTCGGTGTCATCACCGCGAC
Organism: Actinomadura sp. RB99; assembly: GCF_014706005.1. NCBI lineage: Bacteria > Bacillati > Actinomycetota > Actinomycetes > Streptosporangiales > Thermomonosporaceae > Actinomadura > Actinomadura sp. RB99. The sequence goes on from NZ_JABMCA010000045.1 coordinate 1,554, forward strand.
GTCGGTCACGATGGCGTCGGTGTACCAGACGTTCGCCGCGGGCGGCGTGCACCGGCCGGCGCACGTGATCCAGTCGATCACGGACGCGAACGGCAACCCCGTCCTGAACGACGCGGGCAAGCCGGTGAAGAAGGAGCCGTGGGCGAAGCAGCAGACGCAGGTCTTCGACTCCGGTGTCGCGGCGGACGCCACAGAGGCGATGCGCGGGGTCGTCACGCACGGCACCGGTACGGAGGCGAGCCTCGGCGCCCGCCCCGTCGCCGGTAAGACCGGTACGTCGTCGCAGAACAAGTCCGCCTGGTTCGTCGGCTACACGCCCGAGCTCGTGACGTCCGTCGGGATGTGGCGGTCGAGCAAGGACGGCAAGACCCAGAAGTCCCTGGTCGGCGTCGGCGGCTACAGCCAGGTCTACGGTGGTACCGTCCCGGCCGAGCTGTTCAAGATGGTCATGACCAAGGCGCTGGAGGGCAAGGACATCACGCCGTTCCCGCCGGCGGTCTACGGCGGCAGCATCGCCCCCTGGGCGGCCGCGAAGCCGGAGCCGACGACGTCGCCGACGACGTCCACCTCGCCGACGAACTCGCCGACCTGCACCAACAACGGTCAGGGGCAGCAGCAGCAGGGGCGGCCCTGCCACACCAAGTCGCCGGACCCGACGATCACCCCGACGAATCCGGGCGGGACGGGCCAGCCCTGCAACAGCATGGGCATGCCGCTCGGCTGCGACCCGAACCTGCCGCCGAACGACCCGAACGACCTGAAGCGGTGGTGCAGGACGCACCCGAACAACCAGGCGTGCACCAAGGAGCAGGACCCGACCACTCCGAACGGGACCAACTGAGCGCGACCGCGTGCCGCGCCGATGAGTGAGCGGAACGGCCCGGAGCCCACGGCGGCTCCGGGCCGTTCCGCTTTCCTGGGGATTCGCCGGAGGTCTTTCCCGAGGGTTTCCCGGACGTCCGGAGGCGCGGGCGGTGCGCGGGCGCGTTCTTTGCGCGCCGACCAATAGTCTGCTGTCCATGTCGTCGTCTTTTGAGAGGGTCGCGATGGCCGGCGCCGGCGCCGGGGACGATCCCGCGCGGGAACGCGGCCGGGTGGCGCGGCTCGCGCCGGTCCTGGCGGGCGCCGCGGCCGTCGTGTGCGCGCTCGGCTGGCTGCAGAAGCAGCCGTGCGCCTCGGTGAAGTTCGACTTCATCCAGACGACGAAGAACGCCTGCTACACGGACGTGTATCCGCTGTACTACGTGCGCGGGCTGAACGACGGGAAGATCCCGTACTTCGACTCGTTCACCGGCTCCGACATCCACCACGTCGAGTACCCGGTGCTGAGCGGCGGCTTCATGCAGCTCGCCGCGTGGCTGGTCAAGCCGTTCGGGGTCGGCGAGCGCGGGATGGCGTTCTACAACGTCACGGCGCTGCTGCTGGCGGTGCTGGCGATCGTCGCGGTGCTCGCGACGGCGTACGCGGCGGGGCGCCGGTCGCTGCGCGCCGGGCTGATGGTGGCGCTGTCGCCGTCGCTGCTCCTCACCGCGTACATCAACTGGGACCTGCTGGCGGTGGCGCTGGCGGCGCTGGGGCTGGCGGCGTGGTCGGCGCGGCGCCCGGCGCTGGCGGGCGCGATGCTCGGGCTGGCGATCGCGGCGAAGTTCTATCCGCTGCTGTTCCTCGGGCCGCTGGTGCTGCTGTGCGTCCGCGCCGGTCAGTGGCGGGCGATGGGGCGGATGCTCGCGGGCACCGCCGGGGCGTGGCTGGCCGTGAACGTGCCGGTGATGGTGTTCGCGTGGGACGGCTGGGTCGAGTTCTACAGCTTCAGCCAGAAGCGCGGCATCGACTGGGGCTCGATCTTCTTCGTGCTGCAGGACCACGGGCTGTCCGGTCTCGCGTCCGACACCGACCAGCTGAACCTCGCGGGGACGGGCACGTTCCTGGTGCTCGCCGCCGGGATCGCGGTGCTGGCGCTCGCCGCGCCGCGCCGTCCGCGGCTGCCGCAGCTGATGTTCCTGGTGCTGGTCGCGTTCATGCTGCCGAACAAGGTCTGGTCGCCGCAGTACGTGTTGTGGCTGCTGCCGCTCGCGGTGCTGGCCCGCCCGAAGGTGCCGGCGTTCGTGGTCTGGCAGGCCGGGGAGATCATCTATTTCTTCGGCATCTGGTGGTACCTGATGTCGGTGTCCCTGCAACTGCCTGGAGCGGACCTGTCGGCGACGCTGTCGGCGGTCGCGCGTCTCGACGCCCCGGCGGGCGGGATCAGCCAGGACGTGTACAGCCTCGCGCTGCTCGCCCGGTTCGTGACCGTGCTGGCGATGGCGGTGCTGGTGGTGTGGGACGTCCTGCGCCCGTCCGGCGACATCGTGCGGACGGGCGGCGAGGACGACCCGGCGGGCGGGGTGCTCGACGGAGCGGACGACGTCGTGTCGCTCCGCCGGTGGCGCGGCGCCCGGCACCTCGCCGCCGACGCGGTCTGACACCGCGCCCGGGGCGGTGCCGGGGCGCGGCGCCGGCGGCGCGGTGCCGCGTCAGCGGCGGGTCAGTGGCGCAGCGCGGCGATGAACCACTCGAACACCGGGACCAGCGAGGGCGGGACGGGCCAGCCGTTGATCACGGCGAGCAGCTGCCAGTACCGTTCGGCGCGCCGGTCGCTGCCGACCTCCAGGCGGTGCAGCAGCCGGGCGCGGAAGTCCGGGCCGTCCTGCTCGCCGAACGCGCCGGCGTAGGCGGCGGCGAGGGCGTCCACGACGGGGCGGGCGGCGTCCGACGCCGGGTCCACGCCGTCGTCGATCGCCGCGCTCACCTTTTCGACCGTGACGGCGGTGAGCTCCTGCCCGCTGTCCTGCCCGCCCTCCCGGGCGGCGCCGCGTGCGGACTCCTCGGACTGGAACTCCGCCATCCGCCGGACGGCGGCGCGGAAGTCGGGGTCGCCGACCAGTTCCGCCAGCTCCACCCACGCGTCGACCTGCTCGGGCGACGGGTCGTCGGGCAGTTCCGGCAGCGCCGCGCGCATCTTCGCGGCGAATTCCGGGTGCACCTCCAGCCCGGCGAACGTCTCGTCGACGAATCCGGTGATGATCCGGTTGCGTTCCTCGTCGGACAGTTTGGCGAGCTTGTGCATCAGCTGGACCTCCTCTGGGGCGGAACCGCGCTTCGCCACCGCGCGCAGCACGGCCCGGCGCAGCCGGAGCGTGCGGATCTGCGCGTCGAGCGCCTCGGCGTGCGTCGCCGCGACGTCCCCGACGGTCACCTCGCGGGTCAGGACCCGCCGCACGGTGTCGAGGTCGATGCCGAGGTCGCGCAGCGTGCGGACGAGGTCGAGGCGGGTGGCGGCCGCGATGTCGTAGAGCCGGTAGCCGGCCGGCGACCGGTCGGTCGGCGGCACCACGCCGGAGTCGGAGTAGAACCGGATGGTCCGGACCGGGAGACCGGTCCGCCGGGCCAGTTCCCCGATCGTGTACAGGGTGTCGCCGTCCATGTCCTCCACCTTGCGGGTTCCAGTCGGTGGAGACTCAAGCACAGCCAAAGAGCGCGCACGGGTGTGCCGCGCGCGCTCTCTGCCGGAGGATCGGTCAGCCGGCGTGGGACGGGTCGGCGACGACCGGGGTGGTGCCCTCGCGGCGGGCGCGGCGGGCGTCCTGGACGAACTCCTTGGTGAAGAGCGCGGACAGGGTCGCGACGCCGCCGCGGTGGACGCGGATCTCGCCGTGCTTGATCTCTCCGGTGATCCGGATCCGGCGCCCGCCGCCGTTCTCCCCCGTCCAGTCCTTGACGCGGCCCCGGCCGGTGTAGCGCAGGTCCCAGTGGTCGATCTCGGCGTCCTGCGGGACGAGCAGCTTGACCATCGAGTGGTCGATGCCGACCTCGATCTCGATGTCGCCGTCGGGGATGTGCGGGGAGCGCAGGTCGAGGACTGCCGAGGCGCGGCGGGCGCGCACCTCGAAGCGGCGCGCGCCGGTCCAGTGGCCGAGCCTCTTGACGGAGCCGTAGTAGGCGTGGACGCGCTCGGTGGCCTGGTCGGCGGCGGTGGTGGTGCTGTCGGTGGTGGTGCTGTCGGTGGTGGGCGTGGTGTTCATCTCTGGCTTCCTTCGCGGAATCGGGCAACTACCTCGCTCTGAGAGTCGCTCTTTGAAAGAGTCTCTCTATGTAAGAGAGATTAGGGTAGGGGGCGGCGCCCGTCAACCCTCGGTGCCGTCGGATCCGGGCCGCCCCGCCCGCGTCGCGGCAGGCCGGCCGGGGACGCCACGGGATCGCCGGGACGATTGCGGCGCCTTGAGGATTTCGTAGGTGAATGCCGGGGATGATCGCGGCCGGCGGGGCGCGTGGTCCGGAGTGCCCCGCGCGCGGGGAGGACGACTGCCGGGAGACGACGTGAACGCGAATCGAGCACTGGACGAGCTGCTCGCCGGACGGCTGCGGCCGGGCGTCTACCAGTGGCGGACGCCCGCCGTCCCCGGCGCGGTCGGCGACACGACCTGGACGGAACGGGCCGAGGAGGCGGGCTGGCACGCCGTCCACCTGGACGGCCGCCGCGCCCGCGACAAGGACGGGTTCCTGCGGGTGTGCGCGGAGGCCTTCGAGTTCCCCGACTGGTTCGGCGGCAACTGGGACGCCCTGGAGGACTGCCTGTCCGACCTGTCCTGGACGCCCGCCAAGAGCGGCTACCTCGTCCTCTACGAGTCGTGGTCGGAGCTCGCCGACGCCGACCAGAGCGCGTTCCGGACCGTCCTCGACGTCTTCGGAAGCGCGGTCAAGGCGTGGCGCGACACCCCCACGCCCATGGTGGTGCTGCTGGCGAGCGTGGGCGTGGAGGTCGCAGGCGTCCCCCGGCTTGCGTTCGAGTGAAGAAGGCGCTGGTGGGGCGCGCCGGTCCTAGTAGTTCGTGCTGGTGGTCGCGGCGCCGAACATGATCGCCCACAGCCAGAAATAGAAGATCCAGACGATCAGCCAGAGGCCCGTCACGATGTAGCCGAGGATCAGGCCGGCCGTGGCCATGCCCTGCCCCTCCTCGTGCGTCCGCTTGATCTGGCTCTGCGCGACGTGCCCGAAGATGATCGCCAGGATGGACGTCGTGCCGCAGCTGACGATGCCGACCAGGCCCAGGACCATCGCCGCGGTCGCCATGCCGTTGGTCCCGCGGGAGACCGGCGCCGCACCGCCGTAGTAGTGGTGCTGGACGGGCGGCTGCGAGTACGGCTGGGGAGCGTAGGGGTCGTTCGACCCGTAGCCGTAGGGATCGTACGGGGGCTGGGCCATGGGGGCTCCCGATCGGTTCGCGCCCGCCGCCGAGAGGACACGCGTGCGCTGATGGGCTGAGGTTCCGGATTATGCCAGTGTGACGTGCCATCGCGAGTTTGTCGCCATGCCGGTCGTCACTGGGTTTGATGCCCCGCGGGCCCTCCGGGTTCCGCCCTTGGCCTGATCTTGCCAAGAGCGTTCGGCCGCCGCGCGGCGCCGAGCCCGCCGAGCCCCGCGGGTGTCCGCCGGGCCGCGCCGGAGACCGGGGGAGGTCAGAGCTGGTCGCGCAGCCAGGAGATGTCGGCGGCCTGGCCGGCGGCGGGCGTCTCCACCACGACCGGCGCGTCCGCCGCCCGCACCACGGTCAGGATCAGCTCGGGGTCGATGCTGCCGCTGCCGAGGTTGGCGTGCCGGTCGGCGCCGGAGCCGAACGCGTCCCGGCTGTCGTTGCAGTGCACGAGATCGATGCGGCCGGTGATGGACTTGATCCGGTCGACCGCGTCGACCAGTTCCTCGCCGGCGGCGTGCGCGTGGCAGGTGTCGAGGCAGAACCCGAGCTTGTCGTCCAGCCCCGGGACGCCGGACAGGACCTCCCACAGCCGGGCGATCCGGTCGAACTTGCGGGCCATGGCGTTGCCGCCGCCCGCGGTGTTCTCGATGAGCACCGGGATCGGGCACTCGGTGCGCTCGAACACCTTGCGCCAGTTCTCGAAGCCGGTCTCCGGGTCGTCGTCCTTCAGCACGTGGCCGCCGTGCACGATCAGGCCCTTCGCGCCGATCGACGCGGCCGCGTCGAGCTGCTGCGCGAGGTTCTTCCGGCTCGGGATCCGGATCCGGTTGTTCGACGTCGCCACGTTGATCGTGTAGGGCGCGTGCACGTAGACGTCCACGCCGGAGCCCTCCAGCGCCTCGACGCCCTGCGGCAGGACGGGCTTCTTCCAGCCCTGCGGGTCGCCCAGGAAGAACTGGACGACGTCGGCTCCGACCGCGCGGGCGTTGTCGAGCGGGTTGGTCTGGTCGACGTGGGCTCCGATGCGCATGGCACCGAGGTTAGCCGCGCCGTCCGACGTTTCGTTCCGCAACGCGCTCCGCCGCCGGGGGCCAACGCGCTCCGCCGGGGGCAACGCGCTCCGCCGGGGCGGCGCGGTCAGAGCGAGAAGCCGCCGTGGCTGATCGCGAAGCCGGCGCCGACGAACGACCCCACCATGCCGATGACGTTCAGCCAGCGCTCGTTGGTCGTCGCCGAGATCATCTGCGAGACGAGCGCGAGCGGCAGGCCGATGATGCCGACCACCAGGCCGACGAAGTGGGCCGAGGGAACGCCCCCGCCGAGGACGAGCGCGGCGATCCCCAGGGTGAACGCCAGGACGGCGAGGACGTCCTGGAGCCGGTGGCTCTCGGCCTCGGTCCGGCTCTCCGCGGTCGCGTGCCCACTGCCGGCTACCTGCTCTGGCATCCGGACCTCCTCACTTCGTGGTGCCCCGCGCGGTGCGCATGGTGGACGCGGGACCTGACGGACCATGTGCGTAAAGGAATGCCCAGCGGAGCGGAAGATCAACCGGAAGGGGCGCTCGGAAATGTCGGCGGCACCCGGTACGGTCGAACATGGATTCGAGAACACCGGCCGGGATCCGGGGGGACGCCGGGTCCGGGAGGAGCACGACGTGAGGGAGAGCGTGCCGGCCCGCGCGGGCCGGGGAGCGGAGGCGAGGCGATGAACTCCAGCGAACTCGGGGTCATCGGCGACGCGGAGCTCGTCGAGGAGCTGTCCATGCTGACGACCCAGACCGCCCGCATGCGGGCCCGGATGGCCGACATCATGGCGGAGCTGGAGCGGCGGCGCCGCAGCGCGCCCGGCCATCCGGCCGCCCGCCGCTAGCCGCCGTCCGGTCCCCCCGGCAGCCCGGCGCCGGCCGTCGCTGGTCCCCCGGCCGACCCGGAACCGGCTCGTACGCTGCCGACTGTTGGTAGCCTGTACCGGTCCCGCGGCAGGTGCGCCCGGCGAATCCGGGTCCGGCGCGGCCGCGGGGGACGCAAGAGCCCTCCTGTCACGGAGAGACCGTGACCGCCAGTCCAGAGGAGGTAGGGACACAGCATGCGTCGATACGAACTGATGGCGATCCTCGACCCCGGCATCGACGAGCGCACCGCGAACGCGGCGCTCGACCCGTTCCTGAAGGTCGTCAAGGACGGCGGCGGCAGCGTCGAGAAGGTCGACGTCTGGGGCCGGCGGCGCCTGGCGTACGACATCCAGAAGAAGTCCGAAGGCATCTACGCGGTGGTCGACCTGTCGGCTGAGCCTGCCACGGTCAAGGAGCTCGACCGGCAGCTCAACCTGAGCGAGTCGATCCTCCGTACCAAGGTCATCCGCCCCGAGGTCCACTGAGCCCGGCTCAGCCCTCACACCAGCCGGAGCGAGCCCCATGGCAGGCGACACCGTAATCACGATCGTCGGGAACCTCGTCGAGGACCCGAACCTGCGCTTCACCCCCAGCGGCCAGGCGGTCGCGTCCTTCCGCATCGCGTCGACGCCGCGGTTCTTCGACCGCCAGTCGAACGACTGGAAGGACGGCGAGGCGCTCTTCCTCACCTGCAACGTCTGGCGGCAGGCCGCCGAGAACTGCGCGGAGACCCTGCAGCGCGGCATGCGGGTGATCGTGCAGGGGCGGCTCAAGCAGCGCTCGTACGAGACCCGCGAGGGTGAGAAGCGCACCGTCTTCGAGATCGAGGTCGACGAGGTCGGCCCGTCGCTGCGCAACGCCACCGCCAAGGTCAACAAGACCCAGCGGCAGGGTGGCGGCGGCGGCTTCGGAGGCGGCGGCCAGGGCGGCGGCGGCTTCGGCGGCGGCGGTGGCCAGGGCGGCGGTTTCGGTGACGGCGGCCAGGGTGGCGGCGGCTTCGGCGGCGGCCAGCAGGGCGCTCCGGCCAACGACCCCTGGGCCACCGGCGGCGGCGGCGGTGGGGGCGGCGGTTTCTCCGACGACCCGCCGTTCTAGCCGCCCGGCAAGACCGCGCCCGGCAAGACCGAACGACACATCCACGTCCATTCCCGCGTGAGCGGGGCTCTCTCGAAGGAGCACCACGATGGCGAAGCCACCTCCCCGCAAGCCGAAGAAGAAGGTTTGCGTTTTCTGCCAGGAGAAGATCTCCTACGTCGACTACAAGGACACGGGCCTGCTGCGGAAGTTCATCTCCGACCGCGGCAAGATCCGTGCCCGGCGGGTGACCGGCAACTGCACCCAGCACCAGCGGGACGTCGCCACGGCGATCAAGAACGCCCGCGAGATGGCGCTGCTGCCGTACACCAGCACCGCGCGCTGAGGCCGGGGGTAACGATCATGAAGCTCATCCTGACCCAGCAGGTCTCCGGGCTCGGCGAGCCCGGCGACGTCATCGAGGTCCGCGACGGCTACGGCCGCAACTACCTCGTCCCGCGCGGATTCGCGATCCAGTGGACCCGCGGCGCCGAGAAGCAGATCGACTCGATCAAGAAGGCCCGCTCGGCCCGCGAGATCGCGACCGTCGAGCACGCCAAGGAGGTCGCCGGCCAGCTGGCGGCCCTGCGGGTGACGCTGCGCACCCGCACCGGCAGCAACGGCCGCCTGTTCGGCGCCGTGACCGCCGCGGACATCGCCGACGCGGTGCGCGCGGCCGACGGCCCCGAGCTGGACCGCCGCCGGATCGAGATCGGCAACCCGATCAAGACGGTCGGCACTCACCGCGTCAGCGTGCGGCTGCACAGCGACGTCAACGCCACGATCGACGTCAACGTCGTCGAGGCCTGACGCCGCCTGACGGGCCGAGGCCGAAGACCCCCGCCTGACGGCGGGGGGCCGAGGTCGCCGAGGCCCGCGCCGGCCGCCGGCGCACTGTGTGAAGAACGACCCTCGCGTACCGGGATCAACCCGGACGCGGGGGTCGTTTCGCGTTCCGGCCGGGCGTCCGCTCCCGGTCCGGGTCGTCCCTTGTCCCCGCAATCTCTTGCACAAGAACAGGGCTGCCCCGTCCTGGATCTCTCTGGGTTTCATGTGAAACGTCCCTGAACCGCCCGGTGTTTGGGTGATCGTCTGAGCGGCCATTACGTTCCGTGATCAAAGATCATCGGGGGGCGAAGGGGGACGGTGTTGATCGCGCATTCGGGGGACGGCGCGGCCGACCGGGAACGCGACGGGACGGCGGTGGCGCGGCGGGCGGCGGTGACGCGGCGGTCGATGATCGGCGGCGTGGTGGGGGCCGGGCTGCTGGAGGCACTGGCGTTCGGGTCGCCGCTCGGGGAAAGGGCGATGGCGCAGGACGCCCCGGCGGGCCCGGACCTGGACGGCGTGACCGGCACGGTGCCGCCCGACGCGGCGGCCGGCCGCCTGCTCGACCGGCGTGCGCCCCTGTTCACGGCGGACGCACCGGAGATCTACACGCGCGCCCAGTGGTCGGCCCGGCCGCCCAAGCGCGCGGCGAAGGTCCTGGACCGCGCGCCGGACCACATCGTCGTGCACCACACCGACACGGGGAACTCCACCGACCTCTCGGTCGGGCACGCGTTCAGCCTGTCCCGGTACATCCAGAACTTTCACATGGACAAGCGCGGCTGGGACGACAGCGGCCAGCACCTCACGATCAGCCGGGGCGGCGCCGTGATGGAGGGCCGCAACCGCAGCCTGGCGTCCATCCGGGCCGGCGACCTGGCGGTGGGCGCCCAGGTGCTGCACAACAACGAGCACACCCTCGGGATCGAGAACGAGGGCAACTACATGACGACGGCGCCCCCCGACCGCCTGTGGACCTCCCTGATGGAGGTGTGCGTGTGGCTCTGCCGGGAGTACGACCTGGACCCGGCCGAGGCCATCGTCGGGCACCGCGACTACAACGAGACCTCGTGTCCGGGCGACGTGCTGTACTCGCGGCTGCCGGCGCTGCGCAGGGCGGTCGCGGACCGGCTGGAGGGCTCGGCGGCGGCGCCGAAACCGAAGAGCAAGCCGAAGGGCAAGCCCAAGGCGCCGCCGAAGCCGAAGCCCAAGCCGAAGCACAAGCCGAACGGCGGCGACGACTACGGGAACCCGAGCCAGTACTACCAGGGCGACGACGACTGGCCGGGGCTGCTGAACCTGAACTGGTGATCGCCTGCGGGGCGGTGTACGGCGGGCCGGTCAGTTCTCGGGCGTGGTGTAGCGGGTGCGGCGGCGGGCGATCTCCGGGTCGATGCCCTCGACCAGTGACCAGATGCCGGCGACGCGTTCCACCAGCGTCTCGGGCGGCAGCCCGGCCAGGCCCTCCGCCGCCAGGTCGTCGATCGCCTGCGTGAGCCGGGCCATCCGCTCGCCGTGGGTGGAACACATGTTCGAATAGTAGCGAGTGGGGCGGGGGAGGCGGGTGGGCTTCCGGAAATCCTCCGCCGCCCCGCCCGGCACCGCTACCGGACGGCGCCCGTCACCATCCACCGGTCGCCCCGGGCCCGCAGGCCCAGCGTGACCATCCGCGTCGCCATCCACAGCCCGATCGCCCCCCACAGCCCGACGATCCCCGCGTCCGCCCGGTACAGCAGCAGCGCCGCCGGAAGGAACACGACCGTCGCGACCAGCGTCGTCACCGCCAGGTAGGCGCCGTCGCCCGCGCCGATCAGGATCCCGTCGAGGACGAACACCACGCCCGCGACCGGCTGCAGCAGCGCCACCAGCAGCAGCGACGCCAGCAGCAGGCGCCGGACGTCGCCGTCGGAGGTGAACAGGTCCGGCAGCCACGGCCGCACCGCGAGCACGGCCAGCCCGAACACCACCCCGCACGCCACGCCCCAGCCCACCATCCGGCGGGTGACGTCGCGGGTCCCGGACACGTCCGCCGCGCCCAGGTACCGTCCGGTGATCGCCTGGCCCGCGATCGCGATCGCGTCCAGGGCGAACGCCAGCAGCGTCCACACCTGGAACCCGACCTGGTACGCGGCGATCTCCGCGTCGCCCATCCGCGCGGCGATCGACGTCCCGACGATCAGCACGATCCGCAGCGCCGCCGTCCGCAGCAGCAGCCCGAGGCCGGCCGTCGCGGACGTCCGCAGCCCGGCCCAGTCCGGGCGGACCGGCGCGCCCTCCCGCCGCGCCGCGCGCAGCACCACCGCCACGTACACCGCCGCGCTGCCGGTCTGCGCGAGCACGGTGCCCCACGCCGACCCGGCGATCCCCCACCCGAGGACCAGCACGAACACCGCGTTGAGCAGCAGGTTCAGGGTGAACCCGCCGATCGAGACGGCCAGCGGCGTCCGGGTGTCCTGCAGGCCGCGCAGCACGCCCGTCCCCGCCAGGACCACCAGCATCGACGGGATCCCGAACAGGCTGATCCGCAGGTACGTCTCCGCGAACGGCGCCACCGACGCGGACGCGCCGAACGCGTCCACGATCGGCGGGATGAGCGGCCAGCCCACCGCGATCAGCACCGCGCCGATCGCGACCGCCAGCCACATCCCGTCGATGCCCTGCCGCACCGCCGCCCGCCGGTCCCCCGCGCCGATCTGCCGCGCGACGCCCGCCGTCGTGCCGTAGGCGAGGAAGACGCACAGGTAGACCAGCGTGTTCAGGGCCTGCCCGGCGACGCCGAGCCCGCCGAGCTGCGCCGTCCCGAGATGGCCGACGATGGCCGAGTCCGATAGCAGGAACAGCGGTTCCGCGACGAGGGCGCCGAACGCCGGCACCGCCAGCCGCAGGATCTCCCGGTCGTGCCGGCTCGCCCGGAACCTCACCATGCGCTCCCCGGCCTCTGTAACTCTTCAAAGAAGTTCACACCTTACAGCACCCGGATCGCCCGACTTTCTCTTCCCCACACCCGGTGGACGACGTTTCCGCAGCTCACGACCTGCCGCCAAAAGCAGCGGGCGAACTTTCCCCAGAGTTGTCCACAGGTCGTGCACAACGTGTCCCGCGTGTCTGCACAGGTATTCCACAGGTTCGTCCACACGCTGCTTTGCCCCCGCCCGCGTGGGCTCGGGAGAATGTCGGACGCCTGAGGTAGACGTGATGAGGAACGGTCGGCGATGGGCGGACGGGGCGCCCGGCGGCCGGGAGGAAGGGGGTGCGCCAGGTGAGCGTGACCGAGCTCGGACCGCACGAGCAGGAGTTCGAACGCACCCCACCGCACGACATCGCGGCCGAGCAGGGCGTCCTCGGCGGCATGCTGCTCTCCCAGGACGCCATCGCCGAGGTCGTCGAGGTGCTCCGCACCCAGGACTTCTACCGCCCCGCGCACCAGATCATCTACGACATCGTCCTCGACCTGTACGGCCGCGGCGACCCCGCCGACGCCGTCACCGTCGCCGGCGAGCTCACCAAGCGCGGCGAGATCGGCCGCATCGGCGGCGCCCCCTACCTGCACACGCTCATCTCGTCGGTGCCCACCGCCGCGAACGCCGGCTACTACGCCAAGATCGTGCACGAGCGCTCGGTGCTGCGCCGCCTCGTGGAGACCGGCACCCGCATCGTCCAGATGGGCTACGCGGCCGACGGCGCCGACGCCGACGAGGTCCTCGACCGCGCCCAGGCCGAGGTCTTCGCCATCGCCGAGAAGCGCGCCGGCGAGGACTACGTGCCGCTCAGCGAGATCATGCCCGGCGCCCTCGACGAGATCGAGGCGATCGGCAGCCGAGGCGGCCAGATGGTCGGCTGCCCCACCGGCTTCGCCGACCTCGACGCCCTCACCAACGGCCTGCACCCCGGCCAGATGATCGTCGTCGCAGCACGGCCTGCCATGGGCAAGGCGCTAGAGCTGGACACGCCGCTCCCGACTCCCACCGGCTGGACGACGATGGGCGAGGTCAAGGTCGGCGACCGGCTCATCGGGGCCGACGGCAGGCCCACCCGCGTCGTCGCGGCGACCGAGGTGATGCACGGCCGCCCCTGCTACGAGGTCGAGTTCTCCGACGGCGAGGTCATCGTCGCCGACGCCGAGCACCAGTGGCGCACCATCACCGACGACGGGCACGGCGCGTTCTTCACGGCGCGCGCGCACGGCACCGGAACGGCCGAGCACCCCGCACCTCGGGACGGCACACCGCCCACCGGCTGGGGCCCGCACGCCCGGCACGGCGCGGCCCCGCGCCGGAGGGCCGCCGCGCACCTCACCGCCCGCACCCCTGTCCCGGTCGGCGCCGCCGTGACTCCGCGGGCCGCCCAGGTCACCGTGGAGGCGGCCCGCCACAGCGGCACCGCCTGCCGCGACCGCCGCGCCGGCGCGCGCGCGGGCGCCCCGTCAGGGCGGGCCCGGATCCGGACGACCGAGGAGATCTTCTCCGACCTGCGCCGCGGCGCGCGCCACGCCGTCGAGGTCGCCGCCGCGTTCGACCTGCCCGACGCCGACCTGCCCGTCGACCCGTACGTCCTCGGCGTGTGGCTCGGCGCGGGCGAGGACGGCGACGGCCGCATCACCTGCCTCGATGGGGCCGTCATCGCCCAGATCGAGCTGACCGGCCAGCCGGTCGTCCCGGAACCCCTCCCGGGCTGCTACGCCCTGCCCGGCCTCGACGGCCGGCTCGCCGCCCTCGGCCTGCTGGACGGCAGGCACGTCCCCGCCGCCTACCTGCGGGCGTCCTCCGCCCAGCGGCGCGCGCTGCTGGCCGGGCTGCTCGACGTGTGCGGCAAGACGTCCCCGGCCGGGCGCGTCGACGTCGCCCTCCCGTCCGCGCGGCTCGCCGGGGGGATCCGTGAACTCCTCGTCGGCCTCGGCCACCTCGCCGCCCTCGACCCGCGCGACGAGCCGGTGCACCACGTCGCCTTCACCCCGCACGAGCCGGTGTTCCGGGCCCGCCGCGAGGCCGACCGGCACCGCCCGGCGCGGGTGCGGTACATCGTGGACGTGCGGCCGGTCGCGAGCGTGCCGGTGCGGTGCGTCCAGGTCGACAACGCCGACCACATGTACCTCGCCGGGCGGTCCTGCGTCCCGACGCACAACTCGACGCTGGCGCTCGACTTCGCCCGCGCCGCGTCCATCAAGCACGGCCTGACCTCGGCGTTCTTCAGCCTGGAGATGGGCCGCAACGAGATCACGATGCGGCTGCTGTCGGCGGAGGCGCGCGTGGCCCTGCACGCCATGCGCTCCGGCACCATGCAGGACGAGGACTGGACGCGCCTCGCCCGCCGGATGAGCGAGGTCGCCGAGGCGCCGCTGTTCATCGACGACTCGCCGAACATGTCGATGATGGAGATCCGGGCGAAGTGCCGGCGGCTGAAGCAGCAGCACGACCTCCGCCTGGTGATCATCGACTACCTGCAGCTGATGACGTCCGGCAAGCGGGTCGAGAGCCGCCAGGTCGAGGTGTCGGAGTTCTCCCGTTCGCTGAAGCTGCTCGCCAAGGAACTCGGCGTCCCCGTCATCGCGCTGTCGCAGCTCAACCGCGGCCCCGAGCAGCGAACCGACAAAAAGCCCATGGTGTCCGACCTACGCGAATCGGGATCCATCGAACAGGACGCGGACATGGTGATCCTGCTGCACCGCGAGGACGCCTACGAGAAGGAGTCGCCGCGCGCAGGGGAGGCCGACCTGATCGTCGCGAAGCACCGCAACGGCCCCACCGCCACCGTGACGGTCGCCTTCCAGGGCCACTACAGCCGCTTCGTCGACATGGCCCAGTAGCCCCACGTCCCCGAGACCCCGGAACCAGCGGGGACGTGGCGGTCGGCGGCGCGGTTTCGGGGGGTTAGATGGGGACGGTGATTCCGGCGGTGTGCAGTTCGGCCAGTGCTCTGGAGAGGCACTGGTCGGCGGTGGAGCCGTCGGCTCGCAGGCCGTGAGGCAGGGGGCCGCCGCTCGCCGCGAACGTCCAGGCGGGGCGTCCTTCGGCGAGGCGCTCGGCGTCCACCCGAAGGAGGGCGTTGACGCCCTGTTCGGCGAGCCATTCCAGGATGAGCAGGGCGGCGTCCTCGATGCCGTCCTGCGTCTTCGGCCAGCGGTTCTTGCGGGTCGCCACGCCACGACTCTAGTGACGCGCGTGTTCGGGGGAACTTGCGTGGATTCGGTCGCGTCCATCTGAGGGTGCGGGGGAGTCGGTGGGCGTGCGTGGTGGCCGTTGTCGCGGCGGTGGCGGGGGCCGTCGGGCTGGGGACGGCGGACCGGGGGATCGAGCGGCGGTCCGCGGTGGTGTCCGGGGTGCCGGTCGAGGTGGTGCGGCCGGACGGGGCGGCGGGACGGCTTCCGGGAGTGGTGGTCGCGCCCGGGCTGTCGGCGAGCATGCAGCTCATGCGGGGGTTCGCGGACACGCTGGCGCGGCGGGGGTACGTGGTCGAGCTGGTGGACCTGGCGGGCGGCGGCGCCAGTAGGGAGCGGTTGCCGGGCCTCGGGGACGGGCCGGCGGCGGAGGCGCGGCTGGACCGGGACCTGGACGTCGCGGTCCGGTATCTGCGGGCCGCGCCGGGGGTGGATGGAGGCCGGATCGGTCTGCTCGGGCATTCGATGGGCGCGGCCGCTGCGGTGCGTTATGCGAGCGCCCATCCGGACGTGGGGGCGACGGTGGCGATCTCGCAGGGGACGATGCCGTTCGCGGCGACGAGCCCGCGGGATCTGCTTTTGGTCGCGGGTGGGTTCGAGTTCGCCGGCTACCGCGACGGGGCCGTCGGCGGGTTGCGGGCGGCGTATCCGCAGGGGCGGACGGGGGTCACGTACGGGGATCCGCGTGCGGGGACGGCGCGGCGGGCCGTCATCGTGGGCGGAGCCGAGCACGTGGGCGTCCTCTTCCAGCCGCGGACGCACCGCGAGGTCGCGGCCTGGTTCGACCGGGCCTTCGGGCGTGCCGGTGGGGCGCCCCACGTCGGGATCCGGCCCTTCCAGCGGGCGGGTTCGGCGATGCTGCTGTATCTGGCGGCGGTGCTGAGCTTCGCGGCGATCGCGTCGGCGCTTCTGGGACGGCCCACTGGTGAGCGCGGCGCGCGCGCGAAGTTGCCTTTGAGGCTCGTGCTGGGGGTGCCGGTGGTGGCCGTTCTTGCGGCAGTCGGGGTCGTCGGGGCGATTCCGCGTGGGGTGCTCCCGGTCGGGATCGCGGGGCCGCTGGCCGGGTTCTTCGGCGTCGTCGGTCTCCTGTGCGCCGCATTGCCCGTCATGCGGGGGAAGGGGCGTGACGGCGGACGGCCGCGGATCGTCGCGTCCGCCGCCGTGCTGGTCGTGCTGACCGTGGTGTCGTTCGCCGTGCCCGCTCAGCTGGGGTGGGCGCACGCCGTTCCGGTGGGGCCAAGGGTGTGGGCGCTGATACCGGTCGCCGTGTGCGCCATGGTGTTCTTCGCCGGGATCGAGCTGCTGTGCGACGGCTACAGCGCGCGCGCCGCCGTGCTGATCCACGCGTGGACGGCGGCGGGCGCGCTGGCGGGTCTGGGGGTCGCCGCGGTGTTCGGGCTGGTGTCGTGGTTGGTGCTCCTGGTGGCGCCGCTGATCGCGGGGTTGCTGGTCTGGCAGGGTGTCCAGGCGGCGGCGCTGCGCGCCGTCCGGGCGCCGGTGTGGGTGCCGGCGCTGGTCGGCGGCGTCCTGCTGGCCTGGCCGATCGCCGTGACGATGCCGATCGGCTGACCGGCCTCAGCGGGCGGGGCGTTCGAAGATGAGCTCGCGGCCGTCCTGTTCGTCCCACTGCTCGCCGACGTGGCGGAATCCGTTGCCGGCGAGCGTCGCCAGGGACGCGGCGTTGTCGGGGCTGATCGTGGCCCGGACGGTCCGCACGGACGGTTCGGCGGCGGCGCGGGCGAGGAGCGCGGCGAGCATCGCGGTGGCGTGGCCGCGGCGCCGGTGGGCGGGGTCGACGGAGTAGGCGATCTCGACGGTGCCGTCCTCGTCGGGCGCGGAGTGGAAGCCGGCGTGGCCGACGACGGCGCCCTCGGGTTCGGCGACGGCGGCGCGGACGATCCAGGCGGCGTCCTCGGGGGACCGTTCCAGCTGGTCGAGCCGGTACCGCCACAGCAATCGCGCGTCCTCGCCGAGGAAGTACGCGGTGAGGGGGGCTCCGGCGAGGGCGGAGGCGGTCGCGAGGTCGCCGTCCAGCAGCGCGGTCATCACGGGGGGCGGCAGTTCGACAAAGCGGAGGGTCACGGGCGGCTCCTGGCGTGGTGGTCGGTGACGCGGGTGAGCATCTCGGTGAGCTGGGCGCGTTCCGGCGGGGACAGCGGCGCGAGCAGCTCGTCCTGGATGCCGTCGAGGACGCGGTCGAGTTCGCGCAGGTGGCGGCGGCCGGCGGGGGTGAGCGTGATGATGTTGCGGCGCCGGTCGGCGGGGTCGGGTGCGCGCTCGACGAGCTTCTTGTCGGCCATCTGGTTGAGCGCGGCGACGACGTCGCTGCGGTCGATGGCGGCGCGGCGGCCGAGGTCGGCCTGGCTGGCGGGGCCGTACTCCTCGAGCGTGGCGAGCAGCCGGTAGTGGTAGCCGCGGGCGCCGGCGGCGGCGAAGCGGTCGGCGACGAGCCGGTGGCTGTGCGCGGACGCCTGGTTGATCAGCCAGCTGGCGGCGTGCCGGAGCCGCTCGGGCTGCCGGGCGTCGTCGGTGATCATGCGGGCCAGTCTACTTGTTGGCATCACCAATGAATAGCTGTACTGTTGGCTCTATCAACGTTGGCGATGCCAACGAACTAGGAGGAGTCATGGAACAGCGCGACCGCGACGAGCTCACCGACCTGATCGGGCGGCTCGGGCTGTGGCTGGACGGCAAGCACTTCGACGACCCGCGCGCCGTCTTCACCGAGGACGCCGAGGTCACGACCCCCGGCGGGACGTCCAAGGGGGCCGACGCGCTCGCCGCGCAGGCCCGCCGCAACCACACCGTCCCGACCCAGCACTTCGTCACCAACCCGCTCATCGAGATCGACGGCGACCGGGCCGCCATCGGCGCCAACCTGCTGGTCGTCTTCGCGCACGAGGACGGCCCGCGCGTCCTCGGCGAGCGCTACGACCTCCAGGCCGCGCGGACACCGGACGGCTGGCGCGTCGCCGGCGTCCGCTCGACCCTGATCTGGGACCTGCGGGCCGCCTGACCCGCTCAGGGCGCGGTCAGCCGCTCGGACAGCTCGCGGAGGCGGGCGCGCGCCCGCGGGTCGTAGGCCTGGCCGTCCGCGCGGGACTCGCGGAGCCCGTCGAAGAACCGGCCGGACACCTCGTCGAGGGCCGGGTCGGTGACGAGCCGGTGCGTCGCGCGGACGCCCTCCTCCAGCGTGCTGATCGGCGAGGCGACCATCTTCGTCGGCATGTAGGTGGCGGGGTGCAGGGCGTTCGCGGTGACGCCCGTCCCGGCCAGCTCGTCGGCCAGGTCGATGGTGAACAGGATCTGCGCGAGCTTGCTCTGGCAGTACGCCCGCGTCCCGCTGTAGCCGCGGGTGATCATCGGGTCGTCGAAGTCGATGGCGGTCTGGCCGAGACTGCTGACGTTGACGATCCGGGCCGGCGCCGAGGCGGTCAGGGTGGGCAGCAGCAGCCGGGTCAGCAGGTACCCGGACAGGTAGTTGACCTGGAAGGTCAGCTCGTGGCCGTCGGCGCTCTCGCGGCGCGGGCCCGCGGTGCCGATGCCCGCGTTGTTGACCAGGACGTCCAGCCGGGGGTGGTCGGCGCGGACAGCCTCGGCGAGCGCGCGGGTCTCGGCGAGCGACGACAGGTCCGCCCGGTACCAGGACGCCCTGCCGCCGATCTCCTTGAGGGTCTCCGCGCCGCGCCGGTCGTCGCGGCCGTGCACCAGCACCGTCGCGCCCTCGGCGGCGAGCTCGCCGGCCAGGGCGCGGCCGAGTCCGTCGGTCGCGCCGGTGATCAGGATGGTCTGCTGGTCGATGGGACGCATGATCCCATCGTGCTCGGCCGGCGGCGGACGTAACCAGGGCGTGCCCAGCCTGGTATCCGGACCACCAGGCTGGACGGCCCCGGGCGGGCGGGTCACGGCCGGTCGAGGAAGTCCCGGACGAGCTTGGCGAACTCGTCGGGGCGCTCCGCCATCACGACGTGGCCGGTGTCCAGCTCGGCGTACTCGCTGCCCGCGATGGCCGCGAACAGCTCCCGGTGGTTCTCGACCGGGATCGTCTGGTCGCGGGTCGCGCCGACCACCAGCGTCGGCGCGGTGATCCGCGGCAGCAGCCCGCGGATGTCGAGCCGCCGGACGAGGTCGAGCTGCCGGAGCAGGCCCTCGGTGGGCCGCATGAACGCGTTCGCCTCCTCGACGGCGTCGTGCCCGATCTGGTTGAGGAACGGGCGGCTGTACGCGGTCAGCGTCGCGAACCGGCCGAACCCGTCCGGGACGTCCGCGAGGGCCAGCCAGGTGGTCATGTGCTGCCGGACGTACTCGTCGCCCGCGTGGGTCAGGCCCGCGACGGGCACCAGCCTCCGTACGAGGTCGGGGCGCAGCGCCGCCGCGGCCGCGACGGTCGGCGCGCCGAGCGAGAACCCGACGACGTCGGCCGGGCCCGCCGCCGCGTCCTCGATCACCGCGTTGACCTGCTCGGCGAGCGTCTCGATGGTCAGCGGGGCGCCGTCGTCCTCGGCGGGGACGCTGCCGGACAGGTCGGGCAGGATCACGGTGCGGTGGCCGGTGAACCGGTCGAGGAGCCCGTCCCACATGACCGAGCCGGGTCCGGCGCCGTGCACCAGGACCAGCGCGGGCCCGGAGCCCTCGGTGCGGTAGGGCACGCGGGCGTTCCCGACGGTGAGCGTCGCCATTTTCGGCCGTCCTTTCGGTGGGGGTCGTTCCTGTCCGGATCGGGTCCGGACGTTCTCGACGCTGCCACCGGCGGTCCGCGATGAGGAGCGGACCGCTTTGGCTAGGACAAGCGATCCCAGTCTCGCCCGTTCTGACCTGCCGTCCGGGGCGGAATCATGGGGGCATGGAGATGGACCGGACGGAGCTCGCCGACTTCCTCCGCCGCTCGCGCGAGCGGCTGCGCCCGCAGGAGGTCGGCCTGCCCGCGGGGCCGCGCCGCCGGACGCCGGGCCTGCGTCGCGAGGAGGTGTCGCAGCTCGCGGGCATGTCCGCGGACTACTACATGCGGCTGGAGCAGGCCCGCAGCCCGCAGCCGTCGGTGCAGCTGCTCGGCGCGCTCGCCCGCGCGCTGCGCCTCACCGCGGACGAGCGCGACCACCTGTACCTCCTCGCCGGGCACCGGCCGCCCGCCGGGCCGTTCGCGGGCGAGCACGTCCGGCCGAGCCTGCTCTACCTGCTGGACCGGCTGCACGAGACGCCCGCGCAGATCATCGGCGACCTCGGGGACCTGCTCGCGCAGAACGCCCTCGCGCAGGCCCTTTTCGGCTGCGTGTGCACGGTCGAGGAGCCGGACCGGAACATCGTGTGGCGGTGGTTCACCGACCCGTTCGTCCGGTCGGCGTACCCCGAGGAGGAGCACGAGCACTACAGCCGCCTGCACGTCGCGCACCTGCGCGCCGCGGCGGCCCGCCGCGGCAACGACGCCGCCGCGTCCGCGCTGGTCGAACGGCTGCACGGCGCGAGCGAGGAGTTCACCCGGCTCTGGGAACGGCACGAGGTCGCCGTGCACCGCAGCAGCCGCATGAAGGTCCTGCACCCCGAGGTCGGCGCGATCGAGTTCGACACCGAGGCCCTGCTCACCCCGGCCGAGGACCAGCGGGTGTTCGTGTTCACCCCGCCGCCCGGCACCGCCAGCATCGAGGCCCTCGAACTCCTGCGCGTCATCGGCCCCGAGACCGCGCACCGCAGCCACGCGTGACCGGCGACGCCTACCGGGCGGCCACGAGCCGCCACAGCGACGTGGTCTCGGACGACCGGGCGGCGTGGAGCGGGTCGTCCTGGTCGGCGGCGCGCGGGTGCGCGGGCCGGGTGTCGAGGCGCCCGGCGACGGCCAGCCCGGCCGCGTCGACCAGCCGCAGCAGATCGTCGCGGGTCCGCAGGCCGAGGTGTTCGGCCAGGTCGGACAGGATCAGCCAGCCCTCGCCGCCCGGTTCCAGGCGGTCCGCGAGGCCGGCGAGGAAACCGCGGAGCATCCGGCTCTCCGGGTCGTACACGGCGCGTTCCAGCGGCGTGGTCGGCTTCCCCGGAACCCAGGGCGGGTTGCACACGACGAGCGGGGCGCGCCCCTCCGGGAACAGGTCGGCCTCGACGAGTTCGACGTGTTTCGCGACGTCCAGCCGCTCGATGTTCTCCTGCGCGCACGCAAGCGCGCGCGGGTCCTGGTCGGTCGCGACGATGCGCTGCACTCCACGGCGTGCCAGCACCGCCGCGAGCACACCGGTTCCCGTACCGATGTCGAACGCGACCGTGGTCGCGGGCAGCGGCGCCTGCGCGACCAGGTCGACGTACTCGCCCCGCACAGGGGAGAACACCCCGTAGTGCGGGTGGATGCGGTCGCCTCCCAGCGCAGGGATCGGAACGCCCTTCTCGCGCCATTCGTGCGCGCCGATGAGGCCGAGAAGCTCCCGCAGGGACATGACGTAAGGCTCGTCGCCCGGCCCGTACGCCTCCGTGCACGCCTGCGCCACGTCCGGTGCGCGCCGCAAGGGGATCGTGTGGCCAGGCTCGAACGGGATGAGCAGCATGCCGAGCGTACGGGCGCGCTGCGCGCGCGCCTGCCGGTAGAGGTGGAACGCCTGCACCTGCGACGGTTCGGGTTTCCGCTTGCGTTTCCGCGGCGTCCGGTCGGCGCGCCGCGCCATCGCCGTGAGCAACTGCCGCGCGTTCTGGAAGTCGCCGCGCCACAGCAGCGCCGTCCCCTCGCACGCCAGCCGGTACGCCTCGTCCGCGCGCGTCGCGTCGTCGGCGATCACCACACGGCGGGGCGGGGCGGCGCCGCTCTCCGACCGCCACCGCGCCGAGCGGTCCCGGCCGTCCTCGCGCCAGCCGATCACGGTCCGCTCGTCCACACCGAGCAGGGTAGCGGCGGCGACGGGGCCGATGGGACGATCACCCCATGCGTCTACCAGGTCCGTTGCACGTGCTGAACGAGGGCCTGGCCTTCGTCATGGAGCTCGCCGCGCTGGCCGCGCTGGCGTGGTGGGGCTTCACCGCGGGCGGGAACGTGATCGTGCACGTCGTCCTCGGCCTCGGGACGCCCGTGGCGGCGATGGTCCTGTGGGGGATGTTCGCCGCTCCCCGCGCCCGCTTCAAGGTCGCGCTGCCGCTCGTCCTGCTGGTGAAGGCGGTCGTCTTCGGCGCCGGAGCGCTCGCGCTCTACGGCGTGGACCGGCCGGCCCTCGCGGTCGCGTTCGCCGTCGTCGCGCTCCTCAACACCGCCCTCGCCACCCTCGACCGCGACGCCGCCTTCCGCGCCGCCTCCCCATGAGCTGATCCCCGGCACGCGCCAGCGGGGCCGGGAACCGGCCGAGGTCAGTCGGCGGCTTCCGCGGACTCCTCGGTGGCGGCGGCGAGGTCGGCGCTGGACAGGTGCCGGGACGTCTCGGCGAGCTTGCGGAGCGCCGCCTCCGACGGCGAACCGGGCTCGGCCGCGTACAGCATCAGCCGGCTGAGCTCGGGGTCCCCGGGCAGGTGCAGCGTCTCGAACGGCAGGACGAGCCGTCCGACGTCGGGATGGTCGATGCGGGCCTCGCCGTGTGTCAGCTCCGTGACGTGGTGCGCCGACCACAGCCGCACGAACTCCGGGCTGCGCGCGCGCAGGTCGTCGATGAGCGCGCGCAGGCGCGGGTCGTCGG
Organism: Actinomadura sp. RB99; assembly: GCF_014706005.1. Classification (NCBI taxonomy): domain Bacteria; kingdom Bacillati; phylum Actinomycetota; class Actinomycetes; order Streptosporangiales; family Thermomonosporaceae; genus Actinomadura; species Actinomadura sp. RB99. The sequence continues at coordinate 24,368 of NZ_JABMCA010000045.1, forward strand.
GGTCCTGCCCGGAACGGAAGCGCAGGTAGGCGACGTTGCGGCGGGCGACCGTGGGCCAGTTGTCGCCGAGCCGCGCCTGGTAGTCGGCGTTGAGGTGGATCTGGTGCGACCAGGTCCGCTCGTCCGGCGGCACGTTGGCGAGGTCCACGAAGATAGCGGCGGTGAGCCGGTTCCACGCGACGACGTTGGTGTAATGGCCGACGACGTACGCGGGCGCGTGGGTGATCGAGTCGAGCAGGTGCTGCAGCGGCGGGCGCAGCCGGGCGGGCGCGTGCGGGCGGGGCCGGCGCGGCGGGTGCGCGAGGCGGTGCAGGTGGGCGTGCTCGACGGCGTCCAGCCGCAGCGCCCGCGAGATCGCGTCGAGGACCTCGGCGGACACGCCGTCCGCGGTGCCCTGCTCCAGCCGGATGTAGTAGGCGACGCTCACGCCCGCGAGCTGCGCCAGCTCCTCGCGCCGCAGGCCCGGGACGCGGCGGCGGGTCCCGTAGGCGGCGACCCCGGCGTCCTCGGGGCGCAGCCGGGCCCGCCGCGACTTCAGGAACTCGCCGAGTTCGGTGTTGCGCGCCATGCCGGTGAGGCTATCCGGTGATCCTGCTACTGCCGGTGGTACGAACGGGCGGGGGCTGGGTGTGCGCGCGGCGCGGCGCGAGAGTCGCTGCCATGAGCGTTCTCACGAGCGCCGCGGTGACCGCCCCCGAGCGGATGTCCCCGCGGCACAAGCTGATCCTGACCCTGCTGCTCGGCGCGCAGTTCATGCTCGCCATCGACTTCTCCATCCTCAACGTCGCGCTTCCGGTCGTCGGCAAGGGCCTCGGCTTCGGCCTCGGGCAGCTGCAGTGGATCGCGACGGCGTTCGCGCTGCCCGCCGCCGGGTTCACGCTGCTGTTCGGACGCGTCGCCGACCTGGCCGGACGCCGCCGCATGCTGCTCGCCGGGATGGCGCTGCTGGCCGCCGGCTCGCTGGTCGGCGGGCTCGCCGCGTCCCCCGCGATGCTGCTGGTGGGCCGCGTTCTGCAAGGGCTCGCGACCGCGATCGCGACGCCCGCGGCGCTGTCGCTGCTGACCACCTCGTTCCCGGAGGGGCCGCTGCGGACGCGGGCGCTCGGGCTGAGCGGCGCGCTGATGTCCGCCGGGTTCACCGTCGGCGCGGTGCTCGGCGGCGTGCTCACCGACCTGCTGAGCTGGCGCTGGGCGTTCCTGGTCAACGTGCCGGTCGCGGTGCTGATCCTGGCGGTGACGCCGGCGCTGGTCGCCGAGAGCCGGGCGCGGGACGGCGCGCGGCTGGACGTCCCCGGCGCGGTCACCGTCACCGGCGGCCTCCTCGCCCTCGTCTACGGGATCACGACCGCCGGGCAGCACGGCTGGGCCGACCCGGTCGCCCTCGTCGCGCTGGCCGCCGCCGTCGTCCTGCTGGTCGCGTTCGTGCTGGTCGAGCGGCGCTCCCCGGCCCCGCTCGCCCCGCTGAACGTGCTGACCCGGCGCAGCGTGAGCTGGGGCAACGCGGGCGGGTTCGTGGCGTTCGCCACCGAGACGTCGCTGGTGTTCCTGATGACCCTCTACCTGCAGCAGGTCCTCGGCTTCTCGCCGCTGACCACCGGCCTCGCGCTCGGCGTCCTCGGCGCCGGGACGTTCGCGGGCGGCGTCGCCGCGCCGCGGATCATGGGCCGGTTCGGCGGCCGGGCGACGCTCGTCGGCGGGCTCGTCCTGCAGGCCGCCGCGACGGCCGCGCTGCTCGGCCTCGGCGCGGACCGCTCGGCGCTGCCGCTGCTGCTCGCCGCGACCGCGATCGGCGGGTTCGGGAACCTCGTCGCGATCGTCGCGTTCATGGGGACCGCGACGTCCGGGCTGCCGGACGGCGAGCAGGGCCTCGCGACCGGCCTCGCCACCATGACGCAGCAGGTCGCGATCACCCTCGGCATCCCGGTGATGAGCGCCGTCGCCACCGCGCACGCCTCCGTCCTCGGCGGCGTCCACGCCGCGACGCTGGTCAACGCGCTGATCGCGGTCGCGGGCGGCGCCCTCGTCGGGCTGTTCCTGCGCCGCCCCCGAACCCCCGGACGCTCCTGAACCCTGGACGCTCCTGAACCCCCGGAAGGGACGAATCCGATGGATCTCGAACTCGCGGGCAAGGTGTTCATCGTGACCGGCGCGTCCGCCGGGATCGGCGCGGCGACCGCGCGGCTCCTCGCCGACGAGGGCGCGCAGGTCGTCGGCGTCGCCCGCACCCCGCACGGGGACGGCGTCGCCGCCGACCTCACCGACCCGTCCGCCGCGCAGCGGATCGTGGACGCGGCGCTCGACCGGCACGGCCGCCTCGACGGCCTCGTCAACAACGCCGGGGCGCTCGACGCGCGGATCGGCTTCCTGGACGTCACGGACGACCAGTGGCACGCCACGTTCGAGCTGAACTTCCACGCCGCCGTCCGGATGGCGCGCGCCGCGCTCCCCGCGCTGATCGACCAGGGCGCGGGCAGCCTGGTGCACGTGTCCAGCGAGGCGGGGCGGTTCCCCGACACCCCGCTGGTCGACTACGCGGCGTCCAAGACGGCGCTGCTGTCGGTGTCGAAGACGCTGGCGGGGGAGTTCGGCCGGTGCCGCATCCGGTCCAACGTCGTCACGCCGGGGCCCACCCGCACTCGGCTGTGGGACGAGCCGGGCGGGTTCGCCGAGCAGTTGTCGGCGCAGTACGGGCTGCCGGTGGAGGAGGCGATCGACCGGTTCGTCCGGGAGGAGCGCCGGCTCCCGACCGGGCGGCTCGGCGCGCCGCAGGACGTGGCGCGCGTCATCGCGTTCCTGCTGTCGCCGCTGTCCGCCCAGGTGACGGGCGCCGAATGGGCCGTCGACGGGGGAGCCCTCCGGCAGCTCTGAGCGCGGCGGGGGCCGCGAGGCGATGGGCCGGGCGCGGGGTGCCCGGCCCATCCCCGTCCTTCAGGCGGGGACCTTGTCGAGGAAGCCGGTCACGCGGTCGAAGCGGCCGTCGTCGTCGAAGGTCGCCACGTCGAAGCCGACCACGATCGCCTCGCCGCCCTCGGGGCCGAGCTCCCAGGTGAACCGGGCCACGTTGTGGTGGGCGTCGACGGCGCCCGCCGCCCGGAACACCAGGCCGGGGAACTGGCCCTGCGCGGCGCCGATGAACGCGTCGATCGCGTCGCGGCCCTCGGCGACGCCCAGCGGGTCGACGTAGACGGGGTTCTCGGTCCACAGCGCGTCGATCGCGGCGCGGCGGGCGGCGGGGTCGGTCTCGTTCCAGGCGGCCAGGTACTGCTCGACCCGCTGCTGAACGTCGCTCATCTCACTTCTCCTGTCATCCGTCCGGGTTCGTCCGCCCCGGTGATCTCTACGGTGCCGTGCCGGCGGCCGGAGATCGATTACCTGGGACGTCATGCGGGGTCCGACCGGGTTCGCCCGCCTTGGTCCCGGATAGTGTCTGGCTGCGAACTCCCCCGGCGGCCACACCGCGACGGCCACCCCGCGGGGGACGGACCCGCCCCTGGGAAGGAACGTTCCAGCAGTGACCGCCGAGGCCCCCGCGCACCCCCTGCACGCGACCGGCCGCGCGGGCGCGACCGCCTCCATCGGCCTGGGCGTGCTCGGCGCGCTGTTCTTCTCCGCCTCGTTCATCGCGAACCGGATGATGGCGGTCGGCGGCGGCGCCTGGGAGTGGACCGGCGCGCTCCGCTTCCTCTTCTCGCTGCCGATCTTCCTCGCGATCGTCGGGGCGCGCGGCGGCGTCCGGCCCGTCCTGCGGGCGCTGCGCGCCGACCCGCTCCCGTGGACGCTGTGGAGCACCGTCGGATTCGGGCTCTTCTACGCGCCGCTGTGCCTGGCCGCCGACCTCGCGCCCGGCTGGACGGTCGCCGCGACCTGGCAGGTCACGATCGTCTGCGGGATGCTCCTCGCGCCGCTGCTCTACGCCGACGAGCGCGGCCGGATCCCCGGCCGGGGCGCCGCGCTGTCGCTGCTGATCCTCGCCGGGGTGTTCCTCAGCCAGGCCGGCGGGCACGGCGGGACGTCCGCGGGCGCGGCGGGCGGCGTCGCGGTCGTGCTGGTCGCCGCCGTCGCCTACCCGGTCGGGAACCGCCGGACGATGGAGCTGGCCGGGGCCCGCCTGGACACCTTCCAGCGGCTGCTGGCCATGTCGATCGGCAGCCTGCCGTTCTGGATCGCCGTCGCCGCGGCCGGGGGCGCCCGGGCGGGGGCGCCGACCTCGGGGCAGCTCGTCGCGAGCCTGGTCGTCGCGGTCAGCTCCGGCGTGATCGCGACGTCGCTGTTCTTCGCCGCGACGCACCGCGTCCGCCGGCACCCGCTGCGGCTCGCCGCCGTGGAGGCCACGCAGGCCGCCGAGGTGGTGTTCGTCGCCCTGCTGGAACCGCTGTTCACCGCCACTGACCCGCCCGGAGCCGTAGCATGGACGGGCATCGCCGCGATCGCGCTCGGGGTCGTCCTCTACGCCTTCGCGGGCCGTCCCGCCCCCGAGGGATGATGTCGCTTTTCCGCCAGTGAACATGCCTGACCATCGGTGATGCTGGAGGCATGCACGAGGACGTGGAAAGGTGCGTGCGGGCCGTCCAGTCGAAGGACGCGCGCTTCGACGGATGGTTCTTCACCGGGGTCGTGACCACCGGGATCTACTGCCGCCCGAGCTGCCCGGTCGTGCCGCCGAAGCCCGAGAACATGCGGTTCTACCCCAGCGCCGCCGCCGCGCAGCAGGCCGGGTTCCGCGCCTGCAAGCGCTGCCGGCCCGACACCAGCCCCGGCTCTCCCGAATGGAACCACCGCGCGGACGTCGTCGCCCGCGCCATGCGGCTGATCGCGGACGGCGTCGTCGATCGCGAGGGCGTGCCCGGCCTCGCCGGACGCCTCGGCTACAGCACCCGCCAGGTCGAACGGCAGCTCAACGCCGAACTCGGCGCGGGCCCGCTCGCGCTCGCGCGCGCGCAACGGGCCCAGACCGCGCGGCTGCTCATCGAGACGACGCCGCTGCCCATGGGCGACATCGCGTTCGCGGCCGGATTCGCCAGCATCCGCGCGTTCAACGACACCGTCCGGGAGGTGTTCGCCCTCACCCCGACCCAGCTGCGCGACCGCGTCGCCAAGGGCCACCCGCCCGCCGGCTCGGGGACGTTGTCGCTGCGGCTGCCGTTCCGTGCGCCGCTGTGCCCCGACAACCTGTTCGGGCACCTCACCGCCACCGCCGTCCCCGGCGTCGAGGAGTGGCGGGACGGCGCGTTCCGCCGCACCATGCGGCTCCCCCACGGGCACGGCATCGCCGCCCTGAGCCCGCGCCCCGACCACGTCGCCTGCACGCTGACGCTGAGCGACCTGCGCGACCTCACCATCGCGATCAGCCGCTGCCGCTGGATGCTCGACCTCGACGCCGACCCCGTGGCCGTCGACGACCTGCTCCGGGCGGACCCCGCCATGGCACCGCTTGTCGACAAATCACCCGGGCGCCGTGTCCCGCGCACCATGGACGCCCCGGAGTTCGCCGTCCGGGCCGTGCTCGGGCAGCAGGTCTCCGTCGCCGCCGCGCGCACACACGCGGCCCGCCTCGTCACCGCGCACGGCGACCCCATCACCGACCCGGGAGGCGGCCTCACCCACCTCTTCCCGACCCCTGCCGCGCTCGCGGAACTGGACCCCGAGGCGCTCGCCTTCCCCAAGACGCGCCGCACCACCCTCACCACCCTCGTGGACGCGCTCGCCAACGGCGAGATCGACCTCGGCGTGGGAAGCGACTGGGACGAGGCCCGGACGCGCCTCTACGCCCTCCCCGGCTTCGGCCCCTGGACCGTCGAGACGATCGCCATGCGCGCGCTGGGAGACCCCGACGCGTTCATACCGGGCGACCTCGGCATCAAGAACGCCGCCAAGGCACTCGGCCTCCCCGCCACACCGGCGGCTCTCACCAAGCACGCCGCACAGTGGCGTCCATGGCGCGCCTACGCCGTGCAGTACCTGTGGGCCACCAGCGACCACCCCATCAACCTTCTCCCCGCCAACTGACCAGGAGACGTACCCATGGAACCGACGCACGTCGTCGTGGACAGTCCCGTCGGGCCGCTCACCTTGGTGGCCATAGACGGCGCACTATGCGGCCTGTACATGGTGAACCAGCGGCACCGTCCGCCACAGGAGTCCTTCGGCGCCCCCGGAGACCCCGAGGACGAACCGTTCGCCGCGACCGCCGAGCAGCTCACCGCGTACTTCGCCGGAGAGCTGACCGAGTTCGACCTCCCGCTCAACCTGCGCGGCACCCCCTTCCAAGGACGGGTCTGGGCCGCCCTTCAGGAGATCCCCTACGGCGAGACCACCACGTACGGGGAACTCGCCGTCGAACTCGGCAAGCCCAGCGCGTCCCGGGCCGTCGGCCTCGCCAACGGCAAGAACCCCGTCGGCCTCATCGTCCCGTGCCACCGCGTCGTGGGCTCCACCGGAAGCCTCACCGGCTACGGCGGCGGCCTCGACCGCAAGCGCTACCTCCTCGACTTCGAGCGCGGGACCCGCAGCGTCGAGGCCGCGCTCTTCTGAGTCACCCGCTCCGCCGACCGCGCGCCGCCGCGTGCACGGACTCCCCCTCGACGGGGCGGCCACCGTTCTGTCAGAGGCGGGAGTTACCGTGCTCGGAGAGCACGCGAAACGTGGAAAGGCAGACCAAGGTGGAGTTCCGAGTCGACCGTCAGACGCTCGCCGAGGCCGTGGCGTGGGCGGCGCGGACGCTGCCCGCACGCCCCGCGCTGCCCGTCCTCGCCGGGATGCTCGTCGAGGCCACCGCCGACGGCGGGCTCGCGTTCGCCGGATTCGACTACGAGGCGTCCACCCGCGCGCGGGTGGACGCCGACGTCGCCGAGCCCGGCCGCGCCCTCGTCCCCGGCCGGCTCCTCGCCGAGATCGTCCGGAGCCTGCCCGCGCAGCCCGTGGAGTTCACCACCAAGGGCGCCGAGGTCGTCGTCCGCTGCGGCCCCGCCGAGTTCGGCCTGCTCACCCTGCCCGTCGAGGACTACCCGACGCTGCCCGAGCCGCCCACCCGCGCCGGCACCGTTCCCGGCGACCTGTTCGCCGCCGCCGTCGCCCAGGTCGTCCCGGCGGCCGGGCGCGACGACACCCTCCCCATGCTCACCGGGGTCCGCATCGACCTCGACGGCGACACCATGTGGCTCGCCTGCACCGACCGGTACCGCATCGCCGCCCGCGAGCTGACCTGGTCGCCCGCCGAGCCCGGGTTCACCGCCGGCGTCGTCGTGCCCGCCCGCACCCTCGCCGACACCGCCAAGGCGATCCGGCCCGGCGCCGAGGTCGCCCTCGACCTCACCGGCGCCGCCGACACCCTGATCGGCGTCTCCGGCGGCGGCCGCAGCATGACCAGCCGCCTCCTCGACGACCAGTACATCAACTACCGGTCCCGGCTCACCGGCGACTGGACGTCGGTCGCGGAGATCCGCACCGCGCCGTTCGTCGAGGCGATCAAGCGGGCCGCGCTGGTCACCGAGCGCGGCACCCCGATCCGGCTCGGGTTCACCGCCGGCGAGGTCCGCATCCGCGCCGCGGCCGGCGACTCCGCCCGCGCCAACGAGAGCCTCGGCGTCGAGCTGTCCGGCGACGACATCGACATCGCGTTCGCGCCGCAGTACCTGCTGGACGGCCTGGCCGGCATCGACACCGAGTACGCCCGCCTCGAATGCGCCGGCCCCACCAAGGCCGCCCTGCTCACCGGCATCCCCGACCGCGAGGACGGCGAGGAGCCGGGCCCGGACGCCCCGTCCGACACCGGCTTCCGCTACCTCGCCATGCCCGTCCGCCTCTCCGCCTGACCCCGAACGCGGCGGCGAAGCCGGGCGGTCAGAGGTCGAGGACGGCGAGGACGAAGCGCAGGTCGTCGGCGCCGGAGTTGCCGTAGGAGTGCGGGCGGTCGCCGACGAACACGGCGGCCGTCCCCGCCTCCAGCAGGTCGGTGCGGCCGTCCACGCCGAGCGTCAGCGTGCCCGCCTCCACGTAGACGATCTCCTTGGTGCCGGGCACGTGGGCGTCGCTCTCGCGGACCTCGCCGGGCCGCAGCTCCCACCGCCACAGCTCCAGCGACGGCCGCGGATCGCTGCCCGCGAGCAGCGTGCCCGTCCCGCCGTTCGCGCCCTCCCACAGCACGACGTGCCGTTCCGGGCGGAACACCCGCACCGGCGGCTCCTCCTCCACCTGCACGAGCCGGGTCAGCGGGACGCCTAGCGCGTCGGAGATCCGGATGAGCGTGCCGAGGTTGGGGTTGCCGCGCCCCTGCTCCAGCCCGACCAGCACGCCCTTGCTGACCCCGGACCGCCCGGCCAGCTCGTCCAGGCTCCAGCCGTGCCCCGCCCGCAGCGCCCGGACGGTCCGCGCGACGGCCTCGCCGATCGCCTCCTGCCCGCCCGACCCGCTCTCCTGCCCGCTCAACCCCGGCCTCCCGCCCGCCCGGCCCGTGATCCGACGCCCCCCACGATCCCACCATCACCGATCCCCGGCGTCACGGCGGGCCTCCGGTTCGCGGTGCGGGAAAGCGGCGTCAGGGCAGCCAGCGGCCGTCGCGCATCAGGTCACGGCCGGCCAGCTCGTTCACCTCGCGCCACGCCTGGACGCGGCGGGGGGTGACGCGGAACCAGCGGTAAGCGCCCGCCGACGTGCGCGGGTCGAAGCCGGTGCGCTCGGCGAACAGGTCGGCCCGCTCGCGCGGCAGCGCGTCCAGGTCGATGGCCTCCACGTCGCCGTCGATCACGGTGACGTCGCGGGTGGGGCCGAGCCCGAGCCGGACGGTGCGGGCCGCGGCGAGGTTCCGGCCGGTGGGGCTGTCCGCCGGGGTGGCCATCAGCAGCGCCTCCCCGTCCCAGTCGAAGGACAGCGGCACCAGGTACGGGACGCCGTCGGGCGAGGCGGTCGCCACCCAGACGTCCACGTCGTGGACGAGGCGGTGCTCGGTGTCGCGGCGGCGCCGGTCGCGGGACCGGGGCTCGGGAACGGGCCGGGTCTCCTGCGCGGAAGGGCTGGTCATGGTCGCTCCGGTGGTCGTGGGTTCGGGGCCGGTCCGGGACGTCGCGCCGGGCCGGCCGGCGTGGTCCCAGCCTCTCCCCGCCGGGGCGCGGGCCGCCTCCGTGCCGGTCACGGAATCGACCACGGATAATGAACCGGTGTCCAGTCCAGCGGTGTCGGCCCGGGAGGCCGAGGTGCTCGCGCTGCTCGGGGAGCACCTCAGCAACGCGGAGATCGCCGCGCGGCTGGTGATCTCCGTGCGCACCGTCGAGTCGCACGTCTCGTCGATGCTGCGCAAGCTGCAACTCCCGGACCGGCGGGCGCTCGCCCGGCACGCCGCCGAGGTCGCGCGCGCCGAGGAGTCGCAGGCGGCGCCCGCGCTGCCGGCGCCGCTGACCGCGTTCATCGGCCGGGTCCGGGAGCGCGGCGAGCTGGCCGGCGCGGTGAAGGCGCACCGGCTGGTGACCGTGGCCGGCCCGGGCGGGGTGGGCAAGACGCGGCTGGCGCTGGCGGTGGCGGCGGACGTGGCGGGCGACTTCCCCGACGGCGTGTGGTTCGCCGACCTCGTCCCGATCACCGAGCCGGGCCGGGTGGGGGCGGCGGTCGCGGCGGCCGTGGGCGTCGGCGAGCAGCCGGGACGCGGCATCGACGACGCGGTGCCGGCCGCGCTGGCGGACCGCCGGGCGCTGCTGGTGCTGGACAACTGCGAGCACGTGCGCGACGGGGTCGCGCCGTTCGTGGAGCGGCTGCTGGCCGCCTGCCCGCGGCTGCGGGTGCTCGTGACGAGCCGCGCCCGGCTGATGGTGCCGTTCGAGCGGGTGGTGCCGGTCCCGCCGCTGTCGCGGGAGGGCGGCGACGAGTCGGACGCGGTGGCCCTGTTCATGGACCGGGCGGCGGCGGTCGGGTGGCCGCCGGGCCCGGCGGTGAGCGAGGGGGTCGTGTCCGTCTGCGAGCGGCTCGGCGGCATGGCGCTGGCGATCGAGCTGGCGGCGGCGCGGTGGGCGACGCTCGGCCTGGACGGCCTGACCGCCGGGCTCTCCGACCAGCTGCGGATCCTCACCGGCGGGTCCCGCGCGGACGACAGGCACCGGTCGGTGCGGGCGGTACTGGACTGGAGCCACGACCTGCTGGAGCCGGAGGACCGGGCGCTGCTGCGCCGGGTGTCGGTGTTCGTCGCGCCGTTCACCGCGGAGGCCGCGGCGGACGTCGCCGGGTTCGGCCCGCTGGACCCGGCCGCGGTCGTCGACGGGCTCGGCCGCCTCGCCGAGCAGAGCCTGCTCTCCGCGGCGCCGTCGGAGACCGGCACCCGCTACCACGCGCTGGAGACGATCCGCCAGTACGGGACGGAGCGGCTCGCCGGCGCGGGCGAGGCGGCGGACGTCCGGTCGCGCCATCTGGCGTGGTGCCTGGACGCCGCCGGCGCCCTGTCCGGCACCGGCGGCGCGGACTGGCGCGTCCGGTTCGACGCCGTCGCCGAGGACCTGCGAGCCGCCCTCACCTGGGCGTCCGACCAGCCGGAGCACAGGGCGGACGCCTGCCGTCTCGCCCGGTCGATGGGCGAGCTGGCCTTCGCGCGCACGCTGCTCGGCGAGGCGCAGCAGCGGTTCGAGCAGGCCGCCGGGCTCACGGACGGCGCCGAGGCCGCCGCCGCCCTGCGGCAGGCCGCCGCCGTCGCCGGGTGCCGCAGCGTGGACGGCGACATGTTCCGCCTGTACCGCGCCGCCGCGGAGTCCGCCCGCCGGGCCGGGGACACCGTCGCCGCCGGACGCGACCTGGCGACCGCCGCGACCGTCGCGTACCGCTTCTCCAGCTCGTTCGAGCACGTCCCGCCCGTGGACGAGGTGACCGCCATGCTCGCGGAGGCGCGCGCGCTGTCCGGCGATGATGCGGGCGCCGGGGCGGCCGTCGCGCTGGCCGAGGCGGCGGTGCTCGCGGACGCGTTCGGCTCCGTCCAGGGGGATCCGGAGAACCCCGCGCAGGAGACGGTCGGGGAGGCCGAGCGGGCGGTCGAGCTGGCCCGGCGCGCGGGCGACCCGGTGGCGGAGTCCGCCGCCCTCGACGCGCTCTCCGGCGCCCTGAGCTGGGCGGGCGACTCCTTCGGCGCGGCGGCCGCGGCCCGGCGCCGGATCGGCCTGCTGTCGGCCGAGCCGTCCGGGCCGGCGGAGACCCACGAGCTGATGGACGCGCTCGCGATGGCCGCCGGGACCGCCGTCGGCGTGGGCGAGCTGCCGGACGCGCGCCGGTTCGGCGGGCGCCTCGCCGGGCATCCGCTGCTGGCCGAGGCGGGCCACCACGCCACGTCCTGGCTGCTGGTCGCGGACGCGTTCGCCGGGAACTCCGCCGAGGTCCTCGCCGGCAGCCTGCGGTTCCGCGACGCGTGGGAGCAGAGCGGGCGGCTGCGGACGCGCTCGCTCGGCCCCGCCGCCGCGTCCGTCGCGATGATCCACGGCCTGCGCGGCGACGCCGACGCCCGGAAGGCGTGGCTCGCGATCGTCGACGAGGCCGGTCCGGAGGCGGACCACCGCCTCGGATACGGCGCGGTCTTCGACGCCATGGTCCGGCTCCACCACGGCGACCCCGCCGCGGCGCTGGAACGCGTCGCTCCGGCGCCCGACGAGGTGTGGAAGTGGGTCTGCTGGGTGTGGCTGCACTGGTACGCGGCGCTGCGGGCGGAGGCGGCGGTGCTCGCCGGGCACGCCGCCGCCCGGGACCGGATCGCCGCCGCCCGGACCATGGTGGCCGGCAACCCGGTCGCCTCCGCCCAGGTGGACCGGGCGGAGGCGCTGCTCGACGGCGACGTGCCGCGCCAGCTCGCCGCGGCGGCGGCGTTCGAGGCGGCCGGCTGCCGCTACCAGGCGGCCCGCACGCTGGTGCTCGCCGGGGGCGAGCCCGCCGCCGCCGGACAGGCCGCGCTCGCCGACCTCGGCCTCGCGCCCATGACGGTCAGCTAGCCCGCGCCGCCCAGCCGTCCGCGCCGCCCAGCCGTCCGCGAGCCTGGGCCGTCCAGCCGCCTGCGAGGCCGCGCCGCCCAGGCGCCCGCGTGCCGCCTGCGGTGTGCGGCGCGGTCAGCCGACCGCCCGCTTCACCAGCTCGGCGATCCGGGCCTCGACCTCCTCCGTCACCTCGGTCAGCGCGAAACCGGTCGCCCACATCGGGCCGTCGTCCAGCTTCGCCAGGTCGCTGAACCCGAGCGTCGCGTACCGCGCCTTGAACTTCTCCGCGCTCTGGAAGAAGCAGACGACCTTGCCGTCCAGCGCGTAGGCGGGCATCCCGTACCAGGTCTTCGGCGCGAGCTGGGGGGCGGCGGCCGTGACGACGGCGTGGACCCGCTCGGCCATCACGCGGTCCGGGTCGTCCATCGCGGCGATCTTTTCGAGCACGTCCCGCTCCGCCTCAGCCGCCTTCTCGGCCTCCGAGGCGCGGCGCGCCGCCTTCTTCTGCTCCTTGGCGTGCTCCTTCATCGCGGCCCGCTCCTCGGCCGTGAAACCCTCGTAACCGCTGTCCTTCGTGGCCGCCATAGCTGCTCCCTCAGTGGTGATTCCTCGCGTTCGCCGGTGTCGTTCCCGGTCGATCGCCGTGGTCACAGCGTTCCGCACCCGGAGTGCGGGCCGCCTCCGTGCTCACCACTGAATGTCCACCACGGAGCGGGTCTCGGTGCCGGTCCGTGCAGTCATGCGGGGTGCGGCGCCGCGGCGGCGGCCAGGCCGTGGACCCAGTCGAAGATCACTTCGTGCGCCTGCTGGAGGGCGCCGTTCTGGCAGTGCAGGTGCCCGCCGTCCGCCTCGGCGAAGGTGTGGACCCGCACGGAGCGGGCGCCGGTGAGGCGGGCGGCGAAGTCGCGGCCGAGCGCGGGATCGTAGAAGTGCTCGCGCTCGGCCAGCAGGACGAGGGCGTCCGCGGTGATCTCGCCGGCCCAGGCGCCGTCGTCGAAGGGGCGCATCGCGTCGATCAGGCCGGGCAGGGTTCCGGCGCCGAACGTCCAGAGCGCGTTGCCGATCCCCCAGCGGGCCTGCGCGTCGAACCGGCCGTACAGGGGGACGGCGCGCCGCATCCACCACGGCATGCGCTGGAACGCGCCGCGCGCCGGGCGGGGCACGCTGTGCAGGAACGCGGTGAGCATGCCGGGGAAGTAGTCGTACAGGACGATGCCGTCGTAGCGCGGTTCGAAGGCGGCGGCCCTGGCGAGGAGGTGGCCGCCGAAGCTGATGCCGGCGCCGACCAGGAGCCGCGGTTCGACGAGGCCGGACAGCCAGTCGAGCACCGCCCGGGTGGGACGCTCCCACTCGGCGATGAACGGCATGCCGTGCTCGCGCAGCGCTGACCCCTGGCCGGGGCCGGTGAACATCAGCACGCAGTGGCCGCGCCGCACGGCCGCGGCGCCGAGCATGAAGTACAGCTCCTCCAGCGTGGAGTCGAAACCGCCCTGCACGACCAGCACCGTGCGGGCGTCCGAGTCCGCAGGGCGCATGAAGAGCGCCTCCAGGTCGGCGCCTTCGTAGGGGATGCGGGTGCGGGTGATGTCCGTGCCGAGGGCGTCGAGCCCGGCGTCGAACAGGTCGCGGCAGGCCGCCGCGGTCGCGGTGCGGCGCGGGTCCGCCGGGTCCAGGAAGAACTCGGCCTGCCGCATGTAGTTGGCGGCCCTGAGCAGCGAGGTGCCCCGGGACACGGGCTCGCCGTACGCGCGTCCTCGTGCCGCCACCCGTTCCGCCATCGCGGACCACTCCCGATACCACGACTCGAACCCGCCCCGGCGGACGCGTGCCATGACGGCGGCGACCTCGCCGAACTCGCCGCCGTCGTAGGCCGCGGCCCACAGCCCGCGCAGCGCCTCGAAGTCGAACGCGGGCGTCCGGGAGAACCTGATCCTGCGCATCGCGGCCCCATTTCTATGTCATGACACATATCTGCCCGGCGCCGAGCATATGCATGTCATGACACATAACGCAATAGACTCCCCCCGTGGAGCCCGTACTCGAACTGCTCATGGCCCTGAAGACCGCGCAACGCGAGGTCGAGCGGCGGTTCAACCACCTGCTGCGGCCCCTCGGCGTCACCGCCGTCCAGGCCGAGGCGCTGCTGATCATCGGCGACGAGCAGCCGGTCTCCATCGCCGACCTCGGCGCCCGGATGGCCGCCGACCCCGGCCATCCGAGCCGCCTCGCCGACCGCCTCGCCGCGGCCGGCTGGATCGACCGCCGCCCCTCGCCCCGCGACGGCCGCCGGACCGACCTCACCCTCACCCCGGACGGCCGGGACCTCGTCGAGCGCATCGTCGCCGCCCGGCGGCCCTACTTGGAGCGGGCGGCCGCCGCGCTCGCCGAGACCGGCCTCGACGGCGTCCTGCCGGACCTGTGGCGCCTGCTCGACCTGGTCCGCGCGCTCCCCGAGCCGGACGATCGGCCCGGCGCGCCCGGCCCCGAGTGACCCTCCCCGACTGACCGGGCGGATGCCGGCCCGCAGGGAGAACAACCGGCGAGAACAACCGGCCGCTTCCGCGTGTTGGAGATAACGGCTTTCCCGGGACGCCCCCTCGGTCGGTATGATGAACTTCCGAGTTCACTTAAATGACCGTCAGAAGGGGAGCACCGGGATGCTGGAGCGGATCACCGTGGACGAGGCCGTGCGGGAGCTCCGTCCCGACTTCGCCGTGCTCGTCATGACCGCCGAGGGGCTGCACAACGGGCCGAGCGACGCGGTCTCCGAGGGCTGGCTGCGCGAGGCGGGCGAGCGCGCCGACGCCGCGGACCCGCACGTCGAGGCGTGGCACGAGGCGTACCGGGCGTTCGGCGCGAAGCCGAAGCGGACCCGCCCGTCCGTGGACGCCCTGCTGCGCCGCGCCGACGCGCTCCCCGCGATCAACAAGGTCGTCGACGCCTACAACGCCGTCAGCGTCGCCCACGCCCTGCCGATCGGCGGCGAGGACCTCGACGCCTACCAGGGCCCCGCCCGGCTGGTCAGGGCCACCGGCGACGAGCCGTTCGACGTGATCGCCGCCGGTGAGCCCGCCGTGGAGCACCCGGACGCCGGCGAGGTCGTCTGGCGCGACGACGCGGGCGTCACCTGCCGGCGCTGGAACTGGCGGCAGTGCGTCCGGACCCGGCTCACCGAGACCACCAAGAACGGCCTGTTCCTGCTGGAGCGCCTCGCGCCCTACCCGCTGGAGCGGCTGCACGCCGCCGGCGACGACCTCGCCGCCCGGCTCCGCGAGATCTCCCCGGACGTCCGGATCGAGAGCCGGCTCGTCGGCGGGGCGTGATGGTCACCGCCCTCGCCCTCGTCACCGCCGTCGCGTTCGGCGTCGCCGACTTCCTCGGCGGCGCCGTCTCGCGCCGGTCCACCGCGCTGAAGACCCTGACGCTGTCCGCCCCGATGGGCCTGTGCGTCGCCGTCGCGGCCGCGCTGCTGGCCGGCGGCGCGCCCGCGCCCGGCCCGATGGCCTGGGGCTTCCTCGGCGGGCTCACCGGCGGCGTCGGCCTCATCACCTTCTACCGCGCGCTCGCCCGCGGCCCGATGAACGTCGTCGCCCCGGTGTCCGCGCTGGCCTCCGCGGTCCTGCCGGTCGGCGCCGGCGTCCTGCGCGGCGAGCGGTTGGACGAGACCGCCCTGCTCGGCGTCCTGCTGTGCCTGCTCGCGATCGCCCTGGTCAGCATGGAGAAGGGCGGGGAGGCCGAGCCGTCCGGGACCGCCTCGCTCGTCCGCCGGCCGCTGGACAGCGGCCCGCTGATGGCGCTGGTGTCCGGGTCCTGCTTCGGCGTCTTCTTCATCGTGCTGAAGGCGGCCGGGGACGGCGCCGGGCTCTGGCCGATCGCCACCGCCCGCGTCGGCACACTGACCGTCGTGTCCACGGCGCTGCTGATCGCCCTGCGGACGCGCGGCGGCGACCGGGGCCCGTGGGTGAGCGGCCGGGCGCTGATCGGCCTCGCGCTGCTGTCCGGCATCCTCGACTCCGGCGCCAACGCCCTGTACTACCTGGCCGTCCAGGACGGTCTGCTGAGCCTCGTCACCGTCCTGACGTCGCTCTACCCGGCCATCACGGTGATGCTGGCGAGGATCGCCTACAGCGAGCGGCTCCGCGCCGTGCAGCGCGTCGGGATGGCGATCGCGGTGGCGGGGGTGGCGCTCGTCACCGTCGGCTGACGCCGCCCGCGCGAGAGCAGCCGCCGCACCGTCGGCCCGGCGGTCCGGTCGATCTCTGGAAAAGGGGGCGTCCGGCGGTGTATCCATGATCGGATGCTCGCGGGACGGCCAGGGGAGGGGCAGTGCGCACCGGGCTGAGACTGGCGGACAGGTACCGGCTCGACGCCCTCCTGGGACGCGGCGGGATGGGCGAGGTATGGCGCGGCCTGGACGAGCGGCTCGGCCGGCCGGTCGCGGTCAAGATCCTCACGTCGCCGGCGGGGACGGACGCCCGGCTGGCCGACCGGTTCCGCCGGGAGGCGGAGATCATGGCCCGGCTCCGCCACCCGGGGATCGTCGTCGTCCATGACGCGGGCGAGGACGAGCACCTGCTGTTCCTGGTGATGGAGCTCCTCGACGGTGAGGACCTGTCCGCGGTGCTGAAGCGCCACCCGCAGGGCCTGCCGGTCGACCGGGCGATGCGGCTGACGGAGGGGATCGCCGACGCGCTGCACGCGGCTCACCAGCGCGGGGTGGTGCACCGCGACGTCAAGCCCGCCAACGTGATGGCCCACCCCGGTGACCGGGTGACCGTCATGGACTTCGGCATCGCCCGGTACGCCGACCAGGTCACGGAACTGACCGGCAGCGCGATCCTCGGGACGCCCGCGTACATGGCGCCCGAGCAGTTCGAGAAGGCGCACGAGCCGACGCCGCAGACGGATCTGTACGCGCTGGGCGGGGTGCTGTTCGCGCTGCTCACCGGCCGGACGCCGTTCAACGGGGACAGCCTGCACGCGCTGATCCGCGAGATCGTCCTCAGCGATCCGCCCAGGCCGCGCGAGGTGCGTCCGGACGTGCCCGGAGAGCTCGACGATCTCGTGCACGCGCTGCTGGCCAAGGATCCGCAGGACCGGCCCCCGGACGCCTTGGCCGTCGCCGAGCGGCTCCGTGCCGTTCCCGCGTCCCGGCCGGAGGCGCGACCGCCGATCCCGGCACAGGCCCCGCCTCCGGGCCAGGCCCAGTCTCCAGGCCAGGTTCCGCCTCCGGCGCAGATCCCGCCTCCGGCGCAGATCCCGCCCCCGGGCCAGATCCCGCCCCCGGGCCAGGCCCCGCCTCCGGGCCAGGTTCCGCCTCCGGGGTCGGGGGCGGCGCCCGGGGCGGTGCTGCCCCCGCCTTCACCTCCGCCCCCTGGCCTCCGGACGAGGCCGGTCACGGAGGCACCGGCCGCCCCGGCGCCTCCGACGGTCGCCGTGGACCAGGGTTCGCCGATGTCCCTGAGGGCCTGGCTCCTGGCGACGGCCGCGATCCTCGCCGTGGTCGCGGGCGGCTGGTTCCTGCTGCAGAACGCCACGGGGACCCGGGTGAACGAGGGGAGGTTCTCCGCGCCCCCCGCCTGCGACCGTCTCCCGGCACCCAGCGTCCAGGGCGCGGAGGTCTCTCCGACGAAGAGTCCGCCGGGCACCAAGGACTCGGTGCAGTGCACCTGGTCGGTCCTGCCCAAGGACTTCGCCGACCGGGGGAGCATCACCGTCGAGTTCAAGCGGTACGGCGAGAAGGACGGGGAGTCGGGAACCGCCAACGCGCACGCGGCCGTGATGAGCGCGGGTAGTGGCGACCCCGTCTCCGGAATAGGGGACGAGGGGCACTACATCGACGCCTCGAACCCCTTCGATGCGCCGCAGTTGATGTTCCGCGTCGACAATCTCACGGCCGACATCAGCATCAGTGACGGCGAGCAGTCGGAGGTCGCCGCGAAGAACGAGGCCGCTTACGCCGGCCGGCTCGCAACGGCACTGCTCAAGCTGCCCGCGCGCTGATCGGGGCGGGCGGCGGACGACAAAGCACGAGGGGCGGGACCACAGGTCCCGCCCCTCGTGCTGGCCAGGTCATGGCCGGGTGGCGGTGGTGGTGGGATTCGAACCCACGGAAGCTTGCACTTCACACGCTTTCGAGGCGTGCGCCCTCGTCCACTAGGCGACACCACCGCGGGGAAGCCTACCGGACTCTGCGGCGTACGAAGAACTCGGAGAGCAGCGCGCCGCACTCCGCGGCCAGCACGCCCGCGAACACCTCGGGCCGGTGGTTGAGGCGGCGGTCCCGGACGACGTCCCACAGCGACCCGACGGCGCCCGCCTTCGGGTCGACCGCCCCGTAGACGACCCGGTCCACCCGCGCCTGGACGGACGCGCCGGCGCACATCGTGCACGGCTCCAGCGTCACCACGAGCGTGCAGCCGGACAGCCGCCACTCGCCGCGCGCCCTCGCGGCGGCCCGCATCGCGACGATCTCCGCGTGCCCGGTCGGGTCGGCGCTCCGCTCCCGGTCGTTGCGGCCGGTCCCGATCACCGTGCCGGAGCCGTCCAGAACCACGGCGCCGACCGGGATCTCGCCGTCGGCGGCGGCGGCGCGCGCCTCGTCCAGCGCCCGGCGCATCGCCGCGCCGAACTCCTCGTCCGGTTCGGCGGCGGGGCCGGTCACGGGGTCAGTCACGGAGGCGGTCGAACTCCTCGCCGAACCCGGCGCGCTCGGCGACGGCCAGCAGCGCGTCCCCGGGCAGGGCCCGCTCGCCCAGGTCGCTGAGCTGCTCCGGGGCGATCCCGAGGTCCTCCAGCAGCGCCGGGTCGCCGCCGGCGTCGCCGTCCGGGACCTCCCCGACGAGCTGGTGGAAGAGGGCGGCGAGCCCGTCCTCGCGGACGGTCGACACGTACGCGCGGGGCTCGTCGTCCCCGTCCAGCCGGACGACCGCGAACCAGTCGTCGTCCTGCTCGACCAGCAGGACGACCGGGTCGCCGTAGGACTCGACGGCGGCCTCCCGCATCAGGTCGGCGACGTCGTCGACGTGCTCGGCCTCGGCGAGCACGGCCTCGGTCCCGACCCAGCCCTGCGGGCTCTGCGCGAACACGGCGGCGAAGTACGGCACCTGCTCATTGTGACCCACGGGGTTGCTCCGGTCACACCCCTCGCGCGCTTTCGGTCATGAGGATATTTCGGGTTTTGTCCCATGGTGGTCCACTCCGGTTCTTCCCCTGGTGCCCCAATGATCGTGATACTTCTCACCGGCCGGGCGGCGGGAGGAGCACCATGGGCAAGGACGAACTGACGAGGCGCGGGTTCCTGGCGGGAACGGCCGGGGCCGCCGCGCTCATCGCGGCGAGCGGTGCGGCCGGGACGGCGGCCGACGCGGCGGCGACCGTCCGGGCGCCCGTCTCCCCGCTCCCCGACCCCGGCGACTCCGGCATCGACCACATCGTCGTCGTCATGATGGAGAACCGGTCCTTCGACCACTACATGGGCTGGGTCCCCGGCGCCGACGGCAAGCAGGCCGGGCTCACGTTCACCGACGCGCAGGGCGACGCGCACGACACCCACCACCTGACGGTCCCCTACGGGTGCGGCTTCAACGACCCCGACCACTCCTACGAGGGCGGCCGCACCGAGTACAACGGCGGCGCCTGCGACGGGTGGCTCCGCGCCGGCGAGAACGACGTCTTCTCCATCGGCTACTTCAAGGGACCCGACCTCGGCTTCCACGGCCGCGCCGCCCTCGACTGGACGCTCTGCGACCGCTACTTCGCCGCCATCATGTCGTCCACGTTCCCCAACCGGATCTTCCAGCACGCCGGGCAGACCGACCGGATCTCCAACACCTTCACCTTCTCCGAGCTCACCACGGTCTGGGACCGGCTGAAGGAGAAGAAGATCCCCGCGCACTACTACTTCAGCGACGTGCCGTTCACCGCGCTGTGGGGCCTGAAGCACCTCGACATCAGCCGCCACATCAACTACTTCTACGACGACGCCAAGCACGGCAGGCTCCCCGCCGTCAGCTTCGTCGAGCCGGGCTTCGTCGGCGAGGCGCTGCCCGGAATGTCGGAGGACGAGCACCCGCTCGCCGACATCCGGTTCGGCCAGAGCTTCCTCAACAAGGTCTACACGGCGATCATCGACTCGCCGAACTGGGCCCGCACCCTGCTGGTGATCAACTACGACGAGTGGGGCGGGTTCTTCGACCACGTCCCGCCGCCGGCCGGCCCGGACCCGCGTCCCGACCTCGGCACCGGCCTGCGCGGCTTCCGCGTCCCCTGCCTGCTGATCTCACCGCGCGCCCGGCGCGGCGCCATCGCCCACGAGGTCTACGACCACACGTCCGTGCTGAAGGCGATCGAGTGGCGCTGGGGCCTCGAACCGCTGTCCGTGCGGGACGCCGCCGCCCGCAACATCGCCGAGGTGCTCGACTTCGAGAGCGCGCCCCGGCTGAAGGCGCCGCACTACGACGTCCCGCGCCCGCTCACCCTCGGCTGCATCGACCCGCAGCACACCCACGCCGGCGACGACTGGGCCCAGCTCAACGCCTACGCCCTCACCCACGGGTTCAGGTGACGGGTCAGGACACCGCGTCGAGGGCGCGCTCGAAGGCGGGGGCGAAGCCGACGCGGCCCGCGATGCTGAGCAGCATCTCGTCCGGGTAGAGCTCCAGGTCGCCGGAGATCGCGCCGAGCTCCATCTCGTCCAGCCCCAGGTCCGCGAAGATCGACATGTCGCCGACCGGCAGCACCTGGTCGAGCTCCTCGTCCTCCGGGATCGGGATGTCCAGGTACTCCAGGACCTGGCCGGCGAGCGGCCAGTCCACCGACGCCGTGACGTCCGACAGGAACACCATCACCTCGTCGCCGAGCAGGCGGATCGCCACGAAGAAGTCGTCTCCCACCGACACCAGCCCGATCGTCCCGCCCAGGCTCGGCTGCTGCCGCAGGGCATGGATCAGCCCGGCGAGATCCTCGGTCAGCGCCACCGGGAGGATCTCGGCCTCCCAGCGGTCGTCCTCGCGGTACACCACGACGGCGAAGTCCGTCGCGTCCACATCCGTCATTTCCACCCCACCGGCGCCGTTCCTGCCTGGGCATGGTCGCAGATGCGGCGCGTGCTCGCGTGCCCCACCGCCAAACTCGGCGGCGCACCGCCGGGTGAAGCGGGGAGTCGGCTCCGCTTTCCGGTACCCAAGGGGACGAACCTACTCGATCCCTGCCGGTCCCCCGCGAAGGGGGCGGCCCCTCCGGGCCCGCCGCTCAGTTGA
Source organism: Actinomadura sp. RB99 (assembly GCF_014706005.1). Lineage (NCBI taxonomy): Bacteria > Bacillati > Actinomycetota > Actinomycetes > Streptosporangiales > Thermomonosporaceae > Actinomadura > Actinomadura sp. RB99. The sequence goes on from NZ_JABMCA010000045.1 coordinate 45,555, forward strand.
TGCGGAACGTGCGGCGCCTCAGCGCCGCGTGGATCCGGGCGCGCCGTGACCTGTGCGGCGTCACGCGCCGGCGCAGTTCCCGCGCCTCCGCCAGCTCCCGCAGGAAGATCGCCCGGCGGCGCAGCCGCTCGCGCACCTGCTCGGGCGAGATGTCGCCCTCGCCACCGGGCTCGCGGCCCGCTGTGACATCCCTCACCGCCTCGTCGACGTCGGAGGCGTCGACGGGGAACGGCACGGGTTCGGGCGGGGGGACAAGGGAGTCGGGAGCCGGCGGCGCGCTCTCCGCGGGGCCGGATCCCGGCCCGGGCGGATCGGGCGCGGGCTCGCCCGCGCGCTCCCGCCGCCGCTCGCTGTCGCTGCTCATAACGCCATGGTGCCCAGCTCAATGGCGTCCTATCCAAGATTGCCGGCCCGGCCGCCGCGCGCGGGCCTTGGGCTACGGTGTGCGCATGCAGACCCTCGCCGTCGACCATCCGCTCGTCGCGCACAAGCTCACCACGCTGCGGGACGTCCGCACCGACTCCCCCACGTTCCGCCGCCTGGCGGACGAGCTCGTCACGCTGCTGGCCTACGAGGCCACCCGCGACGTCCGGGTCGCCCCGGTCACCGTGCCCACCCCGCTGGTGGAGACCGACGGCGTCCAGCTGGCCAGCCCCAAGCCGCTCGTGGTGCCGATCCTGCGCGCCGGGCTCGGCATGCTGGACGGCATGACCCGGCTGCTGCCGACGGCCGAGGTCGGCTTCCTCGGCATGATCCGGGACGAGGGCACCCTGCAGGCCCAGACGTACGCCACCCGGCTGCCCGACGACCTGTCCGGCCGGCAGTGCTACGTCCTGGACCCGATGCTCGCCACCGGCGGCACCCTCGCCGCCGCGATCAAGCTGCTGTTCGACCGCGGCGCCGACGACGTCACCGCGATCTGCCTGCTCGCCGCGCCCGAGGGCCTCAAGTACCTCGAGGACGCGTTCGCCGGGACGTCCGCGCCGATCCGCGTCGTCACCGCCGCGATCGACTCGCACCTGAACGAGCAGGGCTTCATCATGCCGGGCCTCGGCGACGCCGGCGACCGCCTCTACGGCGTCGTCTGACCGGAGCACGGGAGGCGATCCCCACCGGCGTTCTGACCGCCGCCCCTAGCGGAGCGGCGGTGCCAGCGGAGAGCGATCCGAGTGTGCACCGCGTTCCGGATGTTCGTTCCTGGTGGCAAGGGGTACGAACGCGCTACGGAACGTCAGTGCGCGTTCCCCTCCGCCGCCCCGGCACAGGGGACCGTTACGGACCGGGCGGCGCGAGCGAGGCTAGGGAGTCGCGATGACTCACCAAGGGGATGGCGACCTGCCGCGCTACGCCGCGATCGGCGAGCGGCTCACCGAGGAGTTCGAAGGAGTCCACCAGTCCGACACCGTGGAACGGTGCGTGTCCGCCGCGCGGCACGGCGCGGACGAGGTGTGCGGGGGAGCCTCCCCGGACCTCGTGGAGCGGATCGCGCGCCGGCACCTGGAGGTGCTCGCCACGGTCGCCGCCGAGAAGCGCCGCCGGGCGCGCCGATCTTCTCTCGACAACGCGCCATAGCCCTTGCTTTGCCGGGGGTTGCGGCTGTGCGAAACTGAACCGGGGTCCGTGGGTCGACGCTCCGGGAGGCAGCCGTGCCCGCAAGCAAGCACATGACGAGGGCCGCGGCGGCCCCGCCCGATGGGCACCGCTCCGGCCCGAGGCCGCGATGAGGCTGGTGACCCCGGGGGACTCGGCCCCGGCCTCGGTGAACAAGTACCTCCTCCCGCACGAGAACCAGGTGATCACGGTGCGCCGGCATCCGGCCGTGCTGATGGTCCCGGTCGGGCTCGTCCTCGGCGGGCTGATCGTCGCGGGCGTGCTGAGCAACACCGTCGCCAGCCAGGCGGGCACGGTGATCAGCTGGATCTGGTGGGCGTGGCTGATCCTGCTCGCCTGGTTCGTCTGGCGGGTCGCCGAATGGTCGGTCGACTACTTCGTGATCACGAACCAGCGGATGCTGCTGACCACCGGCCTGATCACCCGCAAGGTCGCGATGATGCCGCTGGCGAAGGTCACTGACATGAGCTTCAAGCGGACGATCGCGGGCCGGATGCTCGGCTACGGCGAGTTCGTCCTGGAGTCCGCGGGCCAGGAGCAGGCGCTGTCGAACGTCCCGTACCTGCCGTATCCGGAGCAGCTCTACCTCGAGGTCTGCGAAATGATCTTCCCGAACAAGAACGCCACCGCCGACGACTGACCCCGGGCGCACCTCCCGCCGCCGCCCGATTCCGGGCGCTACGGTCCGGTCATGACCGGTTCGGTGCGGCGTCCGCTGCTGTTCCTCGACGTCGACGGTCCGCTCATTCCGTTCGGTTCGCAGCGGCCGTACCCGACGTATGAGACGGATCGTCCAGAAACGCGGGAAACCGCCGCGCATCCGCTTCTGTCAAGGCTCGATCTCGCGCACGGCCCGCGCCTGGCGGCCCTGCCGTGCGAGGTGGTCTGGGCGACGACCTGGACGTCCGACGCCAACGAATGCATAGCCCCCCGGCTGGGTTTGCCGGAGCTGGCGGTGGTCGACTGGCCGGACCCGTCCGAGGCGGACGAGTTGGACGAGCGGGCCGGCCTGCACTGGAAGACGCGGACCCTCGTCGGCTGGGCGGCCGGACGGGCGTTCGCCTGGGTCGACGACGAGATCTCCGATGCCGACCGTGCCTGGGTGGCCGTCCATCATCCGGGCCGGGCGTTGCTGCATCGCGTCGACGCGCGCGCGGGGTTGGGAGATGGCGATTACCGCCTTCTGGAGGAGTGGCTGCGGGCGCTCCAGGGTCCGACGTAATGGGGGTGGTGGAGCAATCTCGGCGGAATCAGCGATCTTGCGGGGATCGTCGGATAACGTCGGAGGCGACAGGTGCCGCGACCGTCCGGGGGGTCCCGCTTCATTACTCTCGATGTGCGTTAACCCGCAATGTGCAATCATGTCGGCACCCCAGCCGCCTGATTACTTCCGCTAAGTGAGTCCACATGCCGGGTCCAGGCAATGTCGGCGAACGTGTCCGCAACCTGCGGCTCACCAGACGCCTGTCGCAGGCACAGCTCGCCGGTCACGACCTTTCCGACAGCTACATCTCATTGATCGAGTCCGGTAAGCGGACTCCGACGCCGACGGTCCTGCGCATGCTGGCCGAGCGGCTCGGCTGCACGCCGGAGTACCTCGCCGAGGGCGTCGAGCCGGAGCAGCGCGCGCACCTGGAGGTGCGGGAGCGCCATGCGCACCTCGCGCTGCTGGGGGGCGACCCGGGCACCGCCGAGTCGGGCTTCGACGAGGTGATCGCGCGCAGCGACGATCCGGACCTGACATCCCGCGCCCGGTGGGGCCGCGCCCGCGCCCTGGAGGAGCTGGGCCGCGCCGACCAGGCGATCGCGCTGTTCGAGGAGCTGCGCGAGCAGGCCGAACGCGACCCGGGGCGGGCGAGCTGGCTGCCGCCGGTGATCGCGCTGGCGCGCTGCTACCACACGGTCGGCGACCTCGGACAGGCGATCGCGCTCGGTGAGCGGGCGATGGACCGGCTCGGCAAGCTCGGGCTCACCGCGGGGCAGGAGTACACCGAGGCGGGCAGGATCCTGCTGCTGGCCTATGTCGACCGTTCCGACCCGGCGCGCGCGCACGAGCTCGGTAGGCGGCTCCTGTATCCGGAGGGTTCCAAGGACGACGAGTCCACGAGCGTCCACTACCAGCGCGCCAGCATGCGCGCGCTGGAGGAGGGGACGATCGGCGATTCCCTGTACTTCGCCGACCAGGCGCTGGCCGCCCGCACCGACGCGACGCCCGTGCAGGCGCAGGCGCGTCTCGACCTCGCCGCCGCGAAGGCGCTGCTGAGGGGCGTCATGCCGTTCTCAGAGCCGGCGCCCTCGGCTGGGGCGGACGTCGTGTCGCCGGGCGAGGGCGTGCCGGGCATCGAGAAGCCGCGCGCCGAGGGCTCCCGCCAGGCCGCGCAGGAGGCTTTGGAGCTCCTGCGGGGAACGGACGCGCTCGAAGGGGCCGAGGCCACCGAGAGCACCATCGCCAAGGCGCGCGCGCTGGTCCTCGTGGGGGAACTGGACGAGGCCATCGCCGAGCTGGAGCAGTTCCTGGACACGGGGATGGCTCTGGCGCCGCCCGAGAAGGCGAACACCCTCACGCCGCATCCCGGCAACGACCTCGCCGCGCGCACACAGAAGACCGTCCTGGCCCGCCTCGTCCTGGCGCGGGCGAGGGTCGCGCAGGGCGACCGCGCCGCGGCCCAGGTCGTGCTGCGCGCCGCGTCCGAGCAGCTCAGGACGCTGCCGGCCGGGCGTCCCGCCGCGCACCTGCTGCGGGAGCTGGGCGAGCTGTTCGAGCTCGTCCAGGACAGCGAGTCGGCCGCCGCGGCGTACCGGCAGGCGCTGGAGGCCGCGGGCCTGCACGCCGCCCCCTCGCAGGAGGCGAACCACGACCTCGGACGGGTCTGACCTGCGGCGCGTGTGACCGGCACGGAGGACCCGGGCGGCGCCCCGGAATAAACGCGGCGGCGCGGCTGTCGTACCATGGTGACGGAAACATGGGATGACTGGCTGACCGGATGTCGGCGCACCCTGGCTCGAGGAGGGACCGTGACGCTGCGCACCGCCCGCCGGTCGTCGCTCGTCGACCAGGTGATCGAGCAGCTCAGGGGCGAGATCACCGGCGGTTCCTGGCCGGTCGGCGGGAAGATCCCGCCGGAGCCGGTGCTGTCGGAGACCCTCGGCGTCGGCCGCAACACCGTCCGCGAGGCCGTCCGGGCCCTCACCCACGCGGGACTGCTCGACAGCCGCCAGGGCGACGGCACCTACGTGCGGGCCACGAGCGAGCTGTCCAGCGCCGTCCGGCGGCGCCTCGAGACGGCCGAGCTCGTCGAGATCCTGGAGGTGCGGCGCGGCCTGGAGGTCGAGGCCGCCCGGCTCGCCGCCGCGCGCCGCACCGACGCCGACGTCGCCGCCATCGCCGACGCCCTCGGCCGCCGGGACGCGGCGTGGGCCGCGGGCGAGCACGCCGCGTTCGTGGAGGCCGACCTGGCGTTCCACACCGCCGTCGTGGAGGCGACCCACAACCAGGTCCTCACCGACCTCTACCGGGACTTCAGCACCGCCCTGAGGGCCAGCATCGGCGCGGCGGGCACCCTCCTGGAGCACGCGGACGTCCCGCACGGCCCCATCGCCGCGGCGGTGGAGGCGGGCGACGCGGCCGCCGCCGCCCAGGCCACCCATGCCTGCCTGGACCAGATCCTCGCCTCCACCGGCCCGTGGAAAGCCGCGCCCCCGGCCGCGCAGGCGCCCAAGGCGCCCAAGGCGCCCAAGGCACCCAAGGCGCCGAAGGTCCCGGAGGCCCCGGAGGAGCGCGAGCCCTAGCGGCGGAGCGCGTCCGGCATCACGCGGTTCGCCGCGTCCCATCAACGATCACCGGCGTGACCGGCTCCCGCGCCCGTCACGCCGTCCCCCGACCGGTTCGACGCGCCCATCGGCGCATGACGAAGGCGACATGAACACCTCGGCAACGACCCCCGTCCCCCGTGCCCTGACCGCCTGGTCGCTCGTCGGCCTGGTGCTGCTGACGATCAACCTGCGGGCCGCCATCACCGGGATCTCCCCGGTGCTCGGCGACCTGCGCGACGCGTTCGGCCTGTCCGGGGTCGAGGTCGGCGTCCTCACCACGCTGCCCGTCCTCTGCCTCGGCGTCTTCGCGTCCCTGGCGCCCGTCGCCGCGCGCCGGCTCGGCACCGAGACCGCCATCGCCGGCTCCCTCGTGCTGATCACGGCCGGGATCCTGCTGCGGGTCGTCGCGGCGCCGCTGCCGCTGTTCGTTGGAACGGTCCTAGCGGGTGCGGGGATCGCGATGGGGAACGTCCTCATGCCCGCCGTCATCAAGCGCGCGTTCCCGAACCGCGTCGGGTCCCTCACCGGCCTCGCGATGATGCTGATGGCCGCCAGCGGCGCCGTCGCCGCCGGGCTCGCCGTCCCGCTGAACGACGCGGGCGGCTGGCGCCTCGCGCTCGCCGTCTGGGCCGTCCCGTCGCTGGTCGCGGCGCTCGCCTGGGGGCCGCTCGCGCTCCGCGGCCGCCGCTCCCCCGACCGGCCCGCCGCGCCCTCTGCGCCCGCTGCCGGCCCTGCGGCGCGGGAGGGGTCGCTGCTGCGCTCGCCCGCCGCCTGGTTCGTCGCGGTGTTCATGGGCCTGGCGTCGCTGATGTTCTACGTGCTGATGTCCTGGCTGCCGGAGATCATGAAGGACGCCGGGTTCGCGCCCGCCACCGCCGGGATGATGGTCTCCACGATGATGATCGTCGGCATCCCGCTCGGCTTCGTGGTCCCCGTGCTCGCCGCCCGGCTGCGCGACCAGCGCGCCGTCGTCGCGGGCGTCGTGCTCACCATGGTCGTCGGGATCGGCGGCCTGATCTTCGCGCCCGCCGCCGGCTGGGCGTGGACCGTCGTGCTCGGCATCGGCACCGGCAGCGCGTTCCCGCTCGCCTACACCCTGCTCAGCCTGCGCTCGCCGAGCCCGTCCGTCGCGGCGCGCCTGTCCGGCATGGCGCAGACCGGCGGCTACCTGCTCGCCGGGTTCGGCCCGCTCGCCATGGGCGTCCTGCACAGCGCGACGGGCGGCTGGCACGCCCCGCTGACGCTGCTGCTCGTCCTCGTGGCGCCGGAACTGGTCTTCGGGATGCTCGCCGCCCGGCCCGGCTTCGTCCGCCCGGCCCCGCGCTCGGACGTCCTGGACGGCCGTCTCGTCGAGCCGAAGGGCCTGCCCGCCGCCGAACCCGCCCGCACCCGCTGACGCGGTCCGCCCCGGGGGCGGTTACCGGGTCAGCCGGTCATGTCGACGGCGTCCAGGTCCAGGACGCGCGCGTGCAGGACGAGCCGCTGGTGCAGCGCCGCCCGGAGCGCCCGGTGCAGGCCGTCCTCCAGGTAGAGTTCGCCCTTCCACTGGACGACATGGGGGAACAGGTCGCCGTAGAACGTGGAGTCCTTCGCGAGCAGCGACTGCAGGTCCAGCTCCCGCTTGGTGCTCACGAGCTGGTCCAGGCGGACCTGGCGAGGGGGGATCTTGGCCCAGTCCCGGGACGACAATCCGTGCTCGGGATAGGGCCTTCCCTCGCCCACCGCCTTGAAGATCACGCCCCGAGTCTACGTGCCCCGACTGGCCCGGTCACCGCATTCCACCGATTGGTAAACCAGTTACACCGCAGCTCAGAGGCCCCGTGAGTAACTGCCGTCACAGGGCGTCCGGCGGCCCGGGACGGGGCCCGGACGGCCCCCGGCGGGCGCCGCCGGAGGACAGCCAGGTGGTCGCCGCGTCCACCCGGCCGTGCACGCCCAGCTTCGGGTAGGCGTGCTCCAGGTGCTTCTCGACCGTCCGCGGGCTGATCGCCAGCCGCCGCGCGATCTGCCGGTCGGTGAGGCCCCTGGCCAGCAGGTCCAGGACCGCGGCCTCCCGCCGGGTCACCCGCTCCCGCGCGGGCGGCGCGAGCCGCCGCATCGCCCGGGCGAGCCGGGGCCGCAGCAGCTCGGCGACCGCCCGGTCGTCGTCGCCGAAGTCGCCGCGCCGCCGGTTGACCGCCAGGCACACGCTGCGCGGCTCGTCCCCCGACCAGCCGGCGGGGAACGACATCGCGAGCTGGTGCTCGGCGCCGAGCGGCCGGTACACCTCCGCGTAGGCGGCGAGCGCGTGGTATTCGGCGCGCGACTGCAGGTCGGAGCGCAGGAGGGGCGTGCCGGGCCCGGACGTCGTGTGCGCGACCAGCGGATCGGCGGCCTTGTGCCGCGCGAACGCCGCCAGCGCGTCGCGGCTCAGCAGCCCGTCCGGGACCGTGAGCGGCCCCCCGGCGCCGTCCGGGCGCACCGACCACACGAGGCTGTCGCCCGGCAGCACGCTGAGCAGCAGCGGCAGCAGCGCCGGGAGCAGCGTCCGCTCGTCCTCGGCGTCGATCAGGAGGTCGGCGACCGCCAGCGTCCGCCGCAGCCCGACCTCCCCGGAGCCGGTCATCCCTCCACTGTAAATTCCCTGGTCAGACGGGGACAAGGCGGCCATTCGCGGCCTGTCGCCAGACCGCGCATACGGGATTTCCCGTATTCGCCGGCGGGCGCGCGCCGACCGAGACTGGCAGTGAGGGGAGGAACCGACATGCGCAAGGTAGCCGACTGCAGGGACTACCCCAGCGAGATGAACTGCACGCTCACCATCGCCGGCGAGGAGCAGGAGGTGGTACGGGCGGCCGCCGAGCACGCGGCGTCCGTTCACGGGCACGAGGACAGCCCCGAACTGCGCGAGGAGATCCGCCAGGGGCTGAAGGACGAGGTGCCGCAGCACGCCTGATCAGACGGCATCCGATGTGGCCGGGACGGACCCCGTCCCGGCCACGTCCGCGTCCGGGTGCGGCGCTTCTGGGTGCGGCGCTACCGGGTGCGGTGCGGACGGCCTGGCGTGGGCCGCTTGGCGTGGGCGGCCGGGGCGTCGGCGGGGGGCTCGGCGGATGGCCGTCAGCGGAGCTTGATCGCGCCGCCGTCGGCCATGACCGTCTGCCCGGTCATGTACCGCGCGTCGTCACCGGCGAGGAACGCGACGATCGGCGCGACGTCCAGCGCCGGGTCCCCGAACCGGCCCAGCGGCACCTTGGCGGCCGACTGCGCGTACTGCTCCGGCCGCGCCTCCGCCCACTGCACCACTCCGGGCGTCATCGCCATCGGGCAGACCACGTTCACCCGGATGCCGTACGCCGCCCACTCGTTCGCCGCGACCCGGCTCAGCCCGCGGATCGCCTCCTTCGCCGCCGCGTAGGAAGCCTGGTTCGGCTGCCCGTCCAGTCCCGCCCCGGACCCGAAGTTGACGATCGACGCCCCGCCGGCCTTCTTCAGCTCCGGCAGCGCGGCCAGCATGAAGTCGCGCGTCGCGAACAGGCCGGTGTCCATGGCCAGCCGCCAGTCGTCGTCCGTCTGCTCCTCGAAGGGCTTCTGGCGGGACGCGCTCGCGTTGTTGATCAGCGTGTCGAGCCGTCCGAACCGCTCCACGGCCGCGGCGACGGCGCCGTCCGCGACGGCCCGGTCCGAGACGTCCCCCTGCCGGAAGACGACCGCGTCGCCCAGTTCCAGCGCGAGCGCCTCGCCCGCGTCCCGCTGGAGGTCCACCGCGACGACGCGGGCGCCGCGCTCGGCGAACAGCCGCGTGACCGCCCCGCCGATCCCGGACGCACCGCCGGTGACGATGGCCACCTTGCCCTGAAGGCTCCCGTTTCCCATGCTCAGCCCCGATCCCCGCCCGGTCGTACGCCGTGGCGTTTCCCCACAGCTACCAGGCACGACGAAGCCTCCGGACCGTCGATTCGACTCAGTGAGACCTCGCCGGGCGCCCTCCCGGGCGGCCCGCCGGCACCGGGAAACGACGAAGGTCCCGGCCGCTGTGCGGTCGGGACCTTCGTTCGGCTCGCGCCGGTGGCGGAGGATGCGAGATTCGAACTCGCGAGCGCTTGCACGCAACACGCTTTCCAAGCGTGCGCCCTAGGCCACTAGGCGAATCCTCCACGGGAGAGCCTACCGGTTCTCGGGCAGTGACCTGACATCAATTACGGCGGAGACCGGGATCGGCCCGTACACGTGCGGGAAGACCTCGTCGCCGACCGACTCGTGGCGGACCGGCGCGTCCAGCCGCGCCACGTCGATGACCAGCAGGACCAGGTCAGAGCGGGGGACGGCGCCGTAGAAGCGGCCGAGCACGCCGTCCACCTGGCCCATGTCGGAGGAGCAGTGGACGAACCCCTCCTCGTCGAGCGTCCGGCCGAGCGTCGACATGGCGTACGACACACCCGAGTCCCGCGCGGATTCCCAGTGGCGGCGTTCGGCGATGTGCAGGAGCGTCTGCTGCGTGGCGTCGGTCATGGGCGGGAGAGTACGCGGCAACCGTCCCGACCCTCGCCGCTGATGCCATAGACTCTGTGCAGACCCCTCGCACGGCGTCACCCTGTGAACCTCCCCAGGGCCGGAAGGCAGCAAGGATAAGCAGGCTCTGGCGGGTGTGCGGGGGGTCCCTTGCTTTGACCGCGACACCGCGCCTGTGACGCTCTGCTTCTCGAGGGAGGGCGGACCCCCGATGAGTCTGGCTCTGTACCGCAAGTACCGGCCAGCGACCTTCGCCGAGCTGAAGGGGCAGGAGCACGTCGCCGAGCCCCTCCAGCAAGCGCTGCGCAACGGCCGGATCAACCACGCCTACCTGTTCAGCGGGCCGCGGGGCTGCGGAAAGACCTCCAGCGCCCGCATCCTCGCCCGCTCCCTGAACTGCGAGCTGGGCCCGACGCCCGACCCGTGCGGCAAATGCGACTCGTGCGTCGCGCTCGGCCCGTCCGGCAGCGGCCACATCGACGTGATCGAGATCGACGCCGCCTCGCACGGCGGCGTCGACGACGCCCGCGACCTGCGCGAACGCGCGTTCTTCGCGCCCGTGTCGGCGCGCTTCAAGGTGTACATCATCGACGAGGCGCACATGGTGACCCGCGAGGGCTTCAACGCGCTGCTGAAGCTCGTCGAGGAACCGCCGCCGCACCTGAAGTTCGTGTTCGCGACCACCGAGCCCGAGAAGGTCATCGGGACGATCCGGTCCCGCACGCACCACTACCCGTTCCGGCTGATCCCGCCGGGCGTGCTGACGGAGCTCGTCGAGGAGATCCTCACGTCCGAGGACGTCCCGTACGAGGCGTCGGCGCTGCCGCTCGCGGTGCGGGCCGGCGCCGGGTCCGCCCGCGACACCCTGTCGATCCTCGACCAGCTCCTCGCCGGGTCGGACGAGCAGGGCATCACCTACGCGCGGGCCGTCTCGCTGCTCGGCTACACCGACTCCACCCTGCTGGACGAGGTCATCGCCGCGTTCGCCGCCCGCGACGGGGCCGCCGTGTTCGCCGCGATCGACCGGGTGATCGAGAGCGGCCAGGAACCGCGCCGGTTCACCGCGGACCTGCTGGAACGCATCCGCGACCTGGTGATCCTCTCGAACGTGCCGGAGGCGGGCGGCTCGGGGCTGCTGAACGTCCCGCCGGACGAGCTGGAGCAGATGCGGCGGCAGGCGTCGTCGATGGGACCTGGGGAGCTGACGCGGGCCGCGGACCTGCTGCACACCGGGCTCACGGAGATGCGCGGCGCCACGTCCCCGCGGCTGCTGCTCGAACTGATCTGCGCCCGGATCCTGCTGCCGGCCGCGTACGAGGACGAGGCGTCCATGTTCGCCCGTCTCGACCGTCTCGAACGCCAGGCCGCGCAGGGCGGCTTCGGCGGCGGCGGGCCGGGCGGTGCGCCGGGTGACGGCTTGGCGCAGGCCTTCGCGCCGTTCGCGTCGCCGGGTCCGGGGTCCGCGCCGTCGGCGGGACCCGCAGGGGCGCCTGGTGGAGGCGCTCCGGGGGGTGCTCCGTCGGCTGGTATTTCGTCGGCGGGCGTTTCGGCGGCTGGTGCGCCGTCGGTCGGGGGAACTGCGGCAGGGAGTGTCCCGGCGGGCGCGGCCCCGGCGGAAGCCGGCCCTGCGGGTGGGAGCCCGGCAGGTGGCGCCTCTGCGGGGGGCGTCTCTGCGGGAGACGGCCCGGCGGGAGGTGCTCCGGCGGGAGGATCTGCGTCGGCTGGCGCATCGGCGACCGGTGGTGTCGCTGGGGCCGGTGGTGCCTCGGCGGCTGAGGGTGCGTCGGGCGGTGGCGTTGCAGGCGGTGGCGTTGCAGGCGGTGGCGTTGCGAGCAGTGGCGTTGCGAGCGGCGGCGCTGCTGGCGGCGGGGCGTCTTCTGAGTCTGGGGTGAGGCAGCCCCCGCCCGCCCAGGGGGGCGACCCCACTTCCAGTGTCGACCCCGCCCGCGCACCGGCGGAAGCAGAACGCAGTTCTGTGGATAACCGCCGCTCCACCGCAGCCCAACCTCAGAACGCTGGTGGGCAAGGCGCCGGTGGTGCGGCTGGGCAGGCGTCCGCCGCGACCGGCGGGGTGGACGTGTCGACGGTGCAGCGGTACTGGCCGGACATCATCGAGGCCGTCAAGCAGAAGAGCCGCGCGACCTGGATGGTCATCATGTCCGGCGTGCGGCCGGCGTCCCTCGAGGGACGCGTTCTCACGCTCGCGTTCGACGCCGAGGGGAACCGTCTCGGGTTCGTCAACGGCAACCGCGACGTCATCCTCAGCGAGGTGCTCCGGGAACGGATGGGCGTCGACTGGCGGATCGAGACGGTGTCCGGCGGTGCGGGCGGCGGACGGGGCCAGGGCGGCCCCGGGCCCAACGCGGGACCGGGCGGTGGACGGCCCGGCGCGGGCGGCCCCGGAGGCCACGGCGGCTCAGGCGGCGGATTCGGATCCGGTGGCGGGTCCGGTGGCGGGTTCGGTTCGGCCCCCTCGGGCGGCTTCGGGTCGGCCGCCACAGGCGGATCTCAGTCCCCCAGCGGGTTCGGTTCGTCGGCGCCGTCCGGCTTCGGCGCCGGAACGGGCCAAAACGCGCCGCAGCAGGGCGGCCCGGCCTCGAATCCCGTCCCGCGCCCGGCTTCCGGCGGGAACGGCGCCAACGGCTCGAACGGGTCGAACGGGGCGAGCAGCAGGAACGGGTTCAGCGCGGGCGGCGCGGCGGCCGGGGACCTGGGGCCGCTCCCACCGCCGCCGGACGAGCCGCCGCCGCCTCCCGAGCCGTCCCCGGTGGACGAGAGCGACGAGGTGGACCCGGAAGGGGACGCCGACGCGGACGGCACCGAGGCGGAGATGAGCGGGATGGCGCTCATCCAGCGGGAGCTGGGCGGTCAGATCATCCGGGAGATCGACAACTCCTGAGGAGCGTCGGCGACCCTTGGCGGGACGACGCTCCCTAGTAGCGACGCCGACTCCCCGAGAAGGGCCGCGAAGCCCCTCAGTGCGGGATGCTCTCGATCAGGTCCCCGGCGCCCTTGCGGAGCAGGTCACCGGCCACGCGGACGCCGAGATCCGCACCCTTCTCCGGCGGGGACCACTCCTGCGCGTGGACGAAGCGCGAGCCGTCCGGCGTGAACACCATGCCGCGCAGGCTCAGCCGCCCGTCGCGCTCGATGCGGGCGTGGCCGGCGATCGGGCTGTTGCAGTGCCCCCGGAGGTCGTGCAGCATCGCGCGTTCCGCGCTGACGCACAGCCGGGTCTCCCGGTGATCCAGCAGGCGCACCAGGTCCACGACCTCGGAGTCCGCGCGGCGGCAGTCGATGGCGAGGACGCCCGATCCCACGGCGGGTAGGAGGTCGAGGGTCTCGCCCGGCCGGTCGATTCCCAGGCGGGTCAGGCCCGCCCGCGCGACCACGACGGCGTCGAGGTCGTCGCCGGAGTCGAGCCGCTCCAGCCGCGAATCCACGTTGCCGCGCAGGAACTCGATCCGCAGGTCGGGACGGATCCGACCGAGCTGGGCGCGCCGCCGCACCGCCGACGTCCCCACGCGTGCTCCCGGCGCGAGATCGGCCATGCGCCGGATCCCGCCCGCCGCCGGGAACAGCATCACGTCGGCGGCGTCGTCGCGTTCGACGTACGCGGCGAATTCCAGCTCGTCCGGCCTTGGGACGTCTCCGGGCACGTCCTTGAGGCAGTGCACCGCGACGTCGACGCGGCCGGTCAGCAGCGCCCGGTCGATCTCCGTCATGAACGCGCCTTTGCCGCCGAGCTCGCCCAGGTGCCCCCGGTGCCGGTCGCCGGCGGTCGAGATGCCGGCCACCTCGACCGCCACGTTCGCCGACTCCCGCAACCGGGCGGCCACTCCGCGGGCCTGCACCATCGCCAGCGCCGACGTCCGGGTGCCCAGCCGCAGCACCCTTCCATTCCAGCGCTGGGAGGACGCCGGTTCGAGCGCGTCCGACCCGGCGGGCACCGGCGCCGTCACCCTCGAGCCACCCGCCAAGCCACCCGCCGCGCCCTGCGCCGCGCCGCCCGCAAAGGTTTCGTCGTCGCCCGTCATGTTCATCCCCCTCTGGTGCGGCCCGAGGACCGAGCCGCCGCCCGCGCGGTGAGCCGCTTCCTCCTCTGTGATTGAACCGTGCCGACCTCGCGGCGCATCGGGGAACGTGCCGTCCGGTGCCCGGCCCCCTGCGACACCCCGTCGCACGGTCGCGGAGGGATACCCGGCGACCTGGGACTTCGGCGCTATCCTGCACAGAGAGCGAATGATCAACTACGGGCGGCGATGCCGTCGCCATACCGGGAGCGGGCGGATGCGGGCATTGATCGGCGAGCGTCGGCGATACGAGGTCAACGGCACGTGCCAGGCGGCACCGGCCAGGCGGCACGAGCGACCCGCCCGCCCTCGCGTTCCCCGGCCCGAGCCCGCCTCCCCCCATGTCACCCCCCTTCACGGACACGGCGCCTGACCGCTCCTGGTCGGCGTCGCTACCGAGTCCCCTCGCTGAGGTCGGCGACCGGAGGGGGCTCCAGTTCTCCGAAAGGGAAGTGCACCACCTCATGATCGACAACCTCAAACGCGGTCTGCTGGTCGCGGCCTCCATCAGCGGGGTCTTCGTCCTGGGGCAGGCCGCGGCACAGGCGGCCGCGGACGGCCACGACGGCCACGACGGCCACGGCCATGCGAGCGCCGGTTCGGGCAACCAGAGCGCCGCCGTCAGCGGGAAGACCGGCCACGGCGGCAAGGGCGGCAACGCCACCAGCCAGAACGGCGCCGCCTCCGGCAAGACCGGGAACTCCGGGAACTCCGGCTCCACCGGCGGGAACACCGCCGGCAACCTCTGCGTCATGGCGGACTGCGTGGCCCTCGCGTCCTCCGGGAACTCCGGCAAGACCGGGAAGACCGGCGACAGCGGGAACGCCTTCAACACCTCGAGCACCACCGGCGGCCACGGCGGCCGCGGCGGCGACTCGGGCGAGAGCCTGGCGAAGGGCAAGTCGGAGTCCGCGGCCGTGACCTACGCCAAGACGTACGGCGGCTGGAACGGCGGCGGCGCCGCCGGCGCGGCCTCCGGCAACAAGTCCCTGTCGCAGAGCGGCGACACCGGCAAGGGCGGCGACGGCGGCTACGCCGACAGCAAGAACACCGCCCTCTCCGGCCAGACCGGCAACTCGGGGAACTCCGGCTCCACCGGCGGGAACACCGGCTACAACGTCTGCGTGATGAGCAAGTGCGCGGCCGCCGCCACGTCCGGCAAGTCCGGCGACACCGGCAAGACCGGCGACTCGGGTGCGGCCGCGAACACCTCGCAGACCAGCGGCGGCAACGGCGGACGCGGCGGCGACTCCGGCAACGCCGGAGCCGAGGGGCACAGCAAGGCCCAGGCCGCGACCGGCGCGGAGAGCGACGAGCAGTCCTCGAAGGAGGGCTACCGGCTCGCGAACGGGGGCGGTGACGACAACGCCGCCGACTCCGGTGACCACGCCGCCGCCGACTCGGGCGACCACACCGTCGCCCTGACGGGCGACACCGGCAAGGGCGGGAACGGCGGCAACGCCGAGAGCAAGAACATCGCCGTGTCCGGTCAGACGGGCAACTCCGGCAACTCCGGTTCCACCGGAGGCAACACGGCCGCGAACATCAGCCGCCCCCACAAGGACGGCGACAAGGACGGCGAGAAGGGCGGCGAAGAGCGCGGCGAGCACGGCGACCGTCCGCTGATGCTGGCCTTCGCCTCCTCCGGTGACTCCGGCAAGACCGGGGACACCGGCGACAGCGGCAAGGCCTGGAACACCTCGCAGACCAGCGGCGGCAACGGCGGCCGCGGCGGCGACTCCGGCAACGCCGGGGCCAAGGGCCACAGCGAGGCCACCGCAATCAGCCGGTGACCCGAGGTCACATCGGCGACTGAACATCAGGTGACGCCGCCGCCCCGTCCCGGCTCGAACGCGGGACCGGGCGGCGGCCCACCTGGACGGACCCGACGAACGGTCGAGGCCCCGTCCGCGTGAGAGGGGCCACCAGACCGGGGGCGCGCGCCTTGTGGCGCGCGCCCTTCGTCGTGCTCGGGGCCTGGGGCGCTCGGCGGCGGACGGGATCGTCCGGGAGATCGGCGGATCCCGCGGCGCGGAGTCCGGACATCGGGCGGCCCGCACGTACCGCATCGTCCCGTGACCCCGTAGTCTCGGGGGACGGACGTCCGGTGGTCGTGCGCGGTCGCGAGAGAGCAAGGCCCTTCCGAGGGGGCCGGAAGAGGGGTGCACCGTGGAACCCGGTGGTCAGTTGAACATGCAGGAGCTGCTGCAGCAGGCGCAGGCCATGCAGGAGCAGCTGTTCGCCGCGCAGCGGGAGCTGGCGGAGGCGGAGGTGAAGGGCACCGCGGGGGGCGGGCTCGTCACCGCGACGGTCAACGGCCAGGGCGAGGTCACGGGGCTGTCGATCGACCCGAAGGCGATCGACGCCGACGACCCGGCGGACACCGCCGAGACCATCGCCGACCTGGTGCTCGCCGCGATCCGCGACGCGGCCCGGGAGGCGGCCGAACTGCAGCAGGAGAAGATGGGCCCGCTCGCGGCCGGCCTGGGCGGCGGGGGCGGCATCCCCGGCCTCGGCGGAGGCGGCGCGCCGGGCGGCGGCGGGATCCCCGGCGGCTTCCCCGGCCTGGGCGGCGGCTCGGGCGCCTGACGGCCCGCCAGGGCGGGCGGCCGCCGCCCGAAGCGAGCGGCCCGCGGCCGGCACAAGAGATCGTGAACTGAAAGGAGGGGTCCGTTGTACGAAGGGGTGGTCCAGAACCTCATCGACGAGCTGGGCAGGCTGCCCGGCGTCGGCCCCAAGAGTGCGCAGCGGATCGCCTTCCACCTCCTCGCCGCCGATCCGGCCGACGTCGAGCGCCTCGGCAAGGCGCTCAAGGAGGTCAAGGACAAGGTCCGCTTCTGCAGGACGTGCGGGAACGTCGCGGAAGAGGAGGAGTGCCGGATCTGCCGGGACGCCCGCCGCGACCCGTCGGTGATCTGCGTGGTCGAGGAGTCCAAGGACGTCGTCGCGATCGAGAAGACCCGCGAGTTCCGCGGCCGGTACCACGTGCTGGGCGGCGCGATCAGCCCGATCGAGGGCGTCGGCCCGGACGACCTGCGGATCCGGGAGCTGATGCAGCGGCTCGCGGACGGCACGGTGACGGAGCTGATCCTGGCGACGGACCCGAACCTGGAGGGCGAGGCGACGGCGACGTACCTCGCCCGGCTGGTCAAGCCCATGGGGCTCACCGTCACCCGGCTGGCGAGCGGCCTGCCGGTGGGCGGTGATCTGGAGTACGCCGACGAGGTGACCCTGGGACGCGCATTCGAAGGACGGAGGCTGCTCGATGTCTGACACCAACAGCCCGCAGGACTGGAACGCCCTCGCCGAGCGGGTGGCGTGCCATGTCGACAACTACCTGAACGGGCTGGAGGCCGTGGCGCGCGGCGACGCCGGGACGCACACGATCCCGCTGCTGCTGTTGGAGGTCTCGCAGGTCATCCTGGCGGGCGCGCAGCTCGGCGCCAGCGCGGACGTGATCCTTCCGGACAACTGGGAGCCGGAGATCGGCGACGACCCGGACCTCGACGCGGTCCGCACGGGCCTGGCGGAGCGCCTCGCCGACCTCGACGAGTACGTCGAGGTGTTCGACCCGTACAAGGACACCGAGCCGACGTCGTACCGCTTGTCGGACGATCTGGTCGACGTCGCCAGCGATCTCGTCCACGGGTTGCGGCACTACAACCAGGACCGTCCCCTCGAGGCGCTGTGGTGGTGGCAGTACTCGTACTTCAACCACTGGGGCAACCACGCGGGCGCGTCGCTGCGGGCGCTGCACGCCTACCTCGCGAACGACCGCCTCGCCGTGGCCCAGGAGGCCGCCGTCGCCCAATAGCGGGGCGCGTGTCGGAGGGGTGTCCTAGCGTGGGGGTATGGATGATCTTTCGGCTTCGGGGGAAGATGCGCTGATCCTGCCGGACGCGTGGCGGCGGCGGATGTTCGCGCGGCGGGGCGGGCGGCCGGGGCCGGCGATCAAGGTGGACGGGTCCGCCGCCGAGGGTGTGCGGGAGCGGGTCCGCGCGCTGGAGGCCGAGCGGCCGATCGGCGAGCGGGACGGTGTCGGCCCGGAGATGGCCGGGGCGGCGCGGGAGTACCTGGCCGGTGCCGCGAACCCGCTGGGCGCGGCCGTGGTCGCGGCGCTGCTGGCGGAGGACGCGATGTGGGACCCCGCCGTCGAGAAGCTCGCGGCGCCGCTGGCGGACGCGTGGGTCAGCGAGCACGGGCTGCCGTTCGCGGCGTGCGCGTTCGCCGAGCTGAGCGGGATCCGCTGGGGCGCCCCCGGTCTGAGGGTCGCCGGGACGCCGGATGAGGGGCCCGGCAGGTCGGTCGGGTCGACGCCGGCGTGGCGGATCGGGGCACGGCTGCGGGGGCTGCTGGCGGTCGCCGCCGAGGACGAGTACGAGAGGGCGGTCGAGGCCCTCGCGGAGTGCCGGCGCGGTGCGGCGCAGCGGACGACGGTGTCGTTCCTGGTGCCGTCGCGGCTCGACTGGGTGCAGGAGTGCTGCGAGGCGCCGCCGGACCTGCGGTACGAGTCGGGCTTCCTGTGGATGCTGCACTGCGCTCTCGGCACGTCTCGCCATGTGGAGACGCTGGCCTGGTACGGGCTGCCCTACGTGCACACGTGGAACCGGTCGTGCTTGGTGACGATGCTGGACGGGCTGGGCGCGGCGGCCGTGCCGCTGCTCGTGGCGGCGTACGACGCGAACCAGTGGGACACCGACCTCCGGAAGCTGATCGTCGAGGTGCTCGCGATCGTGCCGGGCGATGAGGCGTTCCAGGCGCTGGTGGACCGCGCCGACCAGAAGCACGTGCGGCCCGTGCTGCTCGCGGCGATGAAGCGGTTCCCCGCGCGGGCGCTGCGGTTGCTGGCGGCCGCGGACGCGCCGCATCTCGCCGAGCTGCTGGCGGGGCATGTGCGGGCCCATCCGGAGCTGGCTGCGGCGGCCGGTGTGGCGGTGCGGGACGACGGCCGGCTGCCGGACGCTCCCCTGGACGCGCTGCCGGGCCCGCTGGCCGATCCGCCGTGGCTGCGGAAGGCGGAGGCGGCGAAGCCCGTCGTCGTCGGGGGGCTCGAGCCGCCCGCCGAGACCGCGATGCGGTGGGAGCCGGGCGAGCGGGAGGAGTGGGCGAAGACCGACGACCGGCATCGGGTCCCGGCCGGTGACGACTGGGACGCGCTGGTCGAGGAGTTCCGCGAGGGCCGCGCCTACGGGTACGGGCTCGGCGTCCTCACGTACGGGCCGGTGGAGAAGGTCCGGCCGTGGCTGGCGGGCTGGAAGCCGCAGCTGTGGGAGGCGGAGATGTGGCTGCGGCCGGTCGTGGCCCGGTTCGGGGCGGACGCGCTGCCGGTGGCGCTGCGCGTCGCGGAGGCCGACCCGGCGGGGCTGGCCGACCGGGCGCTGCCGTTCCTGGACGCGGGGGTGGCGCGGTTGATGGCCGCGTCGCTGGCCAAGCCGAAGCGGGGCCGCACGACGGCGCTCGCGTGGTTCGGCAGGCACGGCGTGGACGCGGTGCCGCTGCTGGTCCCGGCGGCGCTGGGCAGGCCCGGCCCGGCGCGGCGAGAGGCCGAGGGCGCGTTGCGCCTGCTGGCCGAGAAGCACGGAAGTGACGAGGTCATCAAGGCGGCGGCGCGCGCACGGCGATGAGGTCGCGGACGCCCTGCGCGCGTCCGTCATGGTGGATCCGCTGGAGCTCCTGCCGAAACGCATCCCGGTGGTGGGCGAGTGGGCCGTCCCGGAGTCGCTGCCGCAGATCAGGCTCCGCGGGCGCGACGACGCGCTGCCCGCCGGTGCCGTCCGGCATCTGCTGACGATGCTGGCCATGTCCGGCATCGACGAGGTGTATGCGGGCGTCGGGATCGTCAAGGAGGCGTGCGATCCGGAGTCGCTCGCGGAGTTCGCGTGGGCGCTGTTCGAGCAGTGGCGGCGGAACGAGGCGCCGGCCAAAGACGGCTGGGCGCTGGCACAGCTCGGCTGGCTCGGCGACGACGGGACGGCCCGCCGGCTGACGCCGCTGATCCGTGCGTGGCCGGGGGACGGCGGGCACTCCAAGGCGGTCGTGGGCCTGGACGTCCTGGCGGCGATCGGCACGGACGTCGCCCTGATGCAGCTGTACGGCATCGCGCAGAAGGTGAAGTTCAAGGGGCTGAAGGCGCGCGCGCAGGACAAGGTCCAGGAGGTCGCCGACGGGCTGGGCCTGACGGCGGAGCAGCTCGGCGACCGGCTGGTCCCCGACTTCGGGCTGGACGCGGGCGGCGGGCTCGTCCTGGACTACGGGCCGCGCCGCTTCACCGTCGGATTCGACGAGCAGCTCAGGCCGCAGGTGGCGGACGAGGACGGTACCCGCCGCAAGGCCCTGCCGAAGCCCGGCGCGAAGGACGACCCGGAGTTGGCGCCCGCCGCGTACAAGCGGTTCGCGGAGTTGAAGAAGGACGTGCGGACGGTCGCCGCCGACCAGATCCGGCGGCTGGAGCGGGCGATGGTGACGCGGCGCCGCTGGACGGCGGGGGAGTTCCGGCGCCTGTTCGTGGAGCACCCGCTGATCTGGCACATCGCGCGGCGGCTGGTGTGGGTCGCGGAGGACGGCGGCAAGGCGGCGGCGTTCCGGGTGGCCGAGGACCGGACGTTCGCCGACGCCTCCGACGACGTGCTCGCCCTGCCGGAGTCGGCGCGCGTCGGCATCCCGCACCCGCTGGAGCTGGGCGACGCGCTGGAGGAGTGGTCGGTGCTGTTCGCCGACTACGCGATCCTGCAGCCGTTCCCGCAGCTCGGCAGGGAGGTGCACACGCTGACGGACGCCGAGCGCGCCGCCCGGCGGCTGGCGCGGTTCGAGGGCTCCTCCGTCGACCCGGCGGACGTGCTCGGGTTGGAACGGCGCGGCTGGCGGCGCGGGAGCCCCATGGACGCCGGAATCCAGCACAGCATGTACCGGGCGGTGCCGGGCGGCCTGTACGTCAACGTCCACCTGAACCCCGGGATCGACATCGGCATGGACTTCGCCGGTGCGCAGCGGCTGGAGGTCATCTGGGTGGACGACCGCCCGGAGACCGGCGACTGGTGCGCCCGCGAGGGGCGGCGGCCGATCGGCGACCTGGACCCGGTGTCCGCGTCGGAGGTGCTGGCGGAGCTGGCGGGCGTCGCGTCCTGACTCAGAGGGGGCGGCCGGAATGCGCCCGAGCCCGGCCGCCGAAGTCGGCCGGGCTGGTTCGTGCGCGGCGGGTGGGCCGGGAGGCCGTGAACCGCCTCGGGCTTGTCAGCGTGCCTTTCCTGTCAGGAGGTCGTGTACGGCCGCGTTGATGAAGGCGGCGTCGTCGGGGTTGGCGCCGCCGCCGGACAGGTGGCCCCAGATTCCCGGGATCGTGCGCAGCCTTGCGTTCGGGACGTGCCGGACGGTGTTCTCCTCGTCCTCGGGTGTGAAGTAGAGGTCCTTCTCGGCGGGCATGGCGAGCAGGTCGGCCGTGATGGAGCCGAGGGCGCGGGGGAGGTCGCCGTCCATGCCGGGGGTGGTGGAGACGTCGGCGTTCTGCCAGGTCCACAGCATCGCGAGGAGGTCGTTGGCGTCCTGGTCGGCGAAGTTGGGCTCCCAGAAGCCGGTGAGGAAGTCTTCCAGGCCGGTGAAGCCGAGCCGCCGGTAGGCGCCTTCCCGGTAGAAGGCCTGGGAGAAGCCCCATGCCGCGTAGACGCGGGAGAAGGCACGCAGTCCCGCGACGGGTGGGGTCTGGTAGCGGCCGTTCTGGAAGGCGGCGTCCAGGGTGAGGGTGGCACGGAGGCTTTCGAGGAACACCGCGTTGTGGGGTGAGGTCTTCGGCGCGCCGCAGAAGGGGAGGGCGCGGGCCACCATGCCGGGATGGCTGACGGCCCACTGGTAGGTCTGCAGGGCGCCCATGGAGCAGCCGATGACCAGTTCCAGTCGCTCGATGCCGAAGTGCTCGGTGACGAGGACGTGCTGGGCGCGGACGTTGTCGCGGACGGTGACCTCGGGGAAGTCGGGGCCGGCGTGCGGCGGGGGCGTGTTGGACGGCGACGAGGAGACCCCGTTGCCGAAGAGGTCGGGCACGATGACGAAGTACTCGCGCGGGTCGAGGGCCCGGTCCGGGCCGATCAGCCACTCGTTGGAGGTGTGGTCCCCGGCGAACCAGGTGGGGAACAGGACGGCGTTGCTCTTGGTCTCGTTCAGCGCCCCGTAGGTCTGGTAGGCGAGCCGTGCCGTGGGCAGGACGGCGCCGCGTTCGAGTCGGAAGTCGCGGAGTTCAAGGGTCTGATGGGCGGGAGTCGGCATTCGATGCTCCTCAGTCGTCTCTCTTGTGTTCGGACGTCGATGCGGTGATGGAAGCGGCGGTGGTGAAGAGCAGGTGCTCGGAGCCGGGGCGGGTGACGAGTTGGAGTCCGGTCGGCAGGCCGCCGACCGGTGCGGCGGGCACGCTGAGGGCGGGGAGCCCCAGCAGGTTCCAGGGGCTGGTCAATGACAGCAGGACGTCCCGCAGGCGTGCGGGAGCGCCATCCACCTGGACCGTCCGCTCGCCCAGGCGCGGTGCGGTGATCGGGACGGTGGGCAGTGCGAGGACGTCGTACCGCCCGAACAGCGCGCCGGTCTGCGCGATGAACCGTTCGCGGGCGGCCATGGAGCTGACGTACTTCCAGCCGGGGATCGCGGCGGCGTCCTGGAGCCGGGCGAGCACCTCGGGGTCGAACAGGCCCGGATCGCCGGCCATCCGGTCGGCGTGGACGGCCGCGGCTTCGCAGCCCTGGACGGCGGAGAACGCGGCGCGGAGCCGGTCCCAGGTGGAGCGGTCGTCCCACGGAGGCGTGCGGACGTCGCCGACCGGGCCGATCCCGGCTTCCAGCGCGTCGCGGGCGGCACGGGCGACCTGCGGATCGCAGCCCGCGGACGCGGGGGCGGCGAGCCACCCGACGCGTGCCGTGCCGTCGCGGGAGGACCGACCGGCCGGGACCAGGGCACGGTAGGCGGTCAGGCAGTCCTGCGCCGTCCGGGCGAGGAGGCCGACATGGTCGAGCGTCCTCGACAGCGGGAAGACGCCGTCGGCGGGGATCGCCGCGTACGCGGGTTTGAAGCCCGCCACTCCGCACAGTGCCGCCGGGATGCGGACCGATCCCCCGGTGTCGGTGCCGATCGCCAGCGGCACCATGCCGGCGGCGACGGCGGTCGCGCTCCCGCCGCTGGAGCCTCCCGACATCCGGGCCGGATCGTGCGGATTGCGGGACGCCCCGTTCGCCGAGCGGTCACCGGTCGGACCGTAGGCGAACTCGTGGGTGGTGGTCGTGCCGACCACGACCGCGCCGGCCTGGCGCAGAAGCCGTACGCACGCGGCGTCGTCGGGCGCGACGCGGCCGGTGAAGTGCCGCGATCCCATGGTCGACGGCAGGCCCGCGACCGGAACGATGTCCTTCACCGCGACCGGGACGCCGTGCAGCGGGCCCCGGTCGGCGCCGCCGGCGAGCTCGCGGTCGGCTCGCCGCGCCGCCGCCTCGGCTCCGGCGGTGTCCACCGTGACGAAGGCGTTCAGCAGGGGATCGAGCGCAGCGATCGTGTCCAGCGTCCTTCGGAGCAGTTCGGTGGCGGTCGTGCTCCCGTCGCGGAGGGCCCGGGCCAGGTCGGAGATCGTCGGCGGGCCGCCGGGCGGAGCGCCGCCGAAGGGTTCGCCGGACGCGGAGGCGATGGGGGAAGAGGTCGGATGCATGGTCGCCTTCGGTGTTCTCGTCGTGGTCATCAGGACAGGTGGCAGCCGGGCAGCAGGTCGACCAGCGGGATGACCGCGGCGGTGCAGATGCCCATGGAAGCGGTGTAGGCGACCATCGGATGGACGTGTTCAGGCAGCCACCGGGCCAGCGCGGCGGCGAGCGGCGGAGCGGCGATGGCGCCGAGCAGTGCCCCGGCCACGGACGGAAGGAGCGTGCCGCCGAACGCCGTGACCGTGGCGGGCGCGACGGAGACCACGGGGACGAAGGTCGGATACCAGCCGGCGGTGGACCACCGCGCCCGCCACAGCGTCACACCGCAGGCGGCGGTCAGTACCTGGACCGCGATCATCTGCGGCAGCAGGCCGCTGCCGTACGCCGGCCCCGCCGGGTTGAGCAGGAACTGCAGGACGCATCCGATCAGCAGGCCGGCCCCGGCCCATTCGCTGCCGTAGAAATGCGCTTCGGTGAAGTCGGCCAGGATCCGGCGCGGCACCCAGAAGAGCGTCGCGGTCCGGTCGCGGCCCGCCTCGGCGGGGCCGGCCGCGACGCCGCTCACCGGCCGGAGCCAGGGGAGCCTGCGGCAGACCGTGAAGGCGATGATCCCGCCGAGGCTCATGGCGAGGACGCTGCCCACCACGGGTGAGACGTCCAGCGGGACGCAGACCTGGTCGACCAGCACCAGCGCGATGGGCGTCACCAGCAGGGCGCCCAGCACGGCGCCCGTCACGGCCACCGGCCAGCCCGCCCCGTACAGCACCACGACGGCGGGCGGGACGGAGACGAAGGGCGCGAAGGTCGGCTGCCAGGTCCCCGAGGCATGCAGCGTCCACCCCCACATCAGGTTGCTGACCAGCATGCCCAGGCCGGCGCTCACGGCGACCCACGGCCACAGCCCGGTCCCGCACGCCTGGGCGAACCCGCGCGGACCGCCGTCCCGGCGGCGGGACGCGTGGGCGAAGGCCGCGCCGGCGACCATGAGGACCGCGCCGAGCGCCGACTTGGCCATCGTGGCCTCGGTCGCGTCCCCGAGGATCCAGTAGAGGTACCAGTCCGGGTCGGTGTAACCGAGGTGCCAGGACGCGTAGCCCTTGCCGATCGCGGGCAGCGCGGGACGCAGGGCGGACAGGACGGTCGCCAGCAGCGCCGCCGCGGTGACGGTGCAGGCCGCGGCGCCCCACGGAAGGATCGAGTCGGGCCGGCCGAGCCGGGCGCGGATGCTCGTGCTGGTCATCGCCGTCCCCTCAGCGCGGGAACGCTTGGCCGAGGCGGTAGCCGAGCAGCGGATCGTAGAGGTCGGTGCGCCGGTCCCGGACCAGGTCGTTGAGCGGGTTCCAGATCGGGGCGCTGCGCGCCGAGACGAGGTCCACGTCGGCCGTCAGGACGGTCTCGTCCTCGGACCCGGCGACACCGCCGATGGGCCAGCCGTTGGTCCCGGCGATGAGGGAGCAGCCGAGGAACCGGGCGTCGCGGTCGGTGCCCACCCGGTTGGCGGCGGCGATGAAGACGTTGTTGACGTGCGCCGCGGTCATCGTCAGGTACGCGGCCATGCACCGGCCGGCCTCGTCGAAGATCGGCGGCGGGGTCCACACCCAGTTGTTGACACTGCAGATGATGTCGGCGCCCTGCTGGGCGAGCAGCCGGGGGACCTCGGGGAACCAGATGTCCCAGCAGATCAGCAGGCCGATCCGCCCGATCGGGGTCTCGAAGACCGGGAAGCCCTCGTCGCCCGGGGTGAACCACAGCTTCTCCCGGTTCCACAGGTGGGCCTTGCGGTAGCGGCCCACATAGCCGTCCGGTCCGACGAGGACCGCGGTGTCGAAGAGCCGCACGCCCTCGCGCTCGGCCAGGCCGCCGACGAGGTGCACGCCGTGCCGGCGGGCGAAGTCCTCCCAGCGCCTGACCGTCTCCCCGCCGGGGACGTCTTCGGCGTGGGCGTAGGCCTCCGCGCGGTCGCGGAAGCTGTAGCCGGTGCTCGCCAGCTCGGGAAGGACGACCAGGGTCGCTCCGTCCCGGACGGCTCGTTCGGCCAGGTCGAGCGCCCGTTCGGAGTTGGCGGCGCGATGGTGCAGGCCCGCCCGGGGGGCGGACTGCACCACGGCGATCCGGACCGGGCTGACCGGGTGTTCCTGCGCCTGAGCTGCGTCGGACGGTGTCATGAAGTGCCCTTCCCCTGGAACCCAAACGTTTGCGCCAAACGTTTGGGTTAGCATGGACGCGTGACCCCGGCGCCGTCAAGAGCCCCGCTCACGCCATCCGGGCCCGCCGCCGGCGGCGGCACCGATCCGGGCCGGGGCGATATCGTCTCGTCGGCCCGGTTCGAGACTTCGGGGAAGGGAGACGCCGGTGGCCGAGCGCAAAGAACGCCCGGTGACGCTGCGGTACATCGCCGACGAGCTCGGGCTCCACATCTCGACCGTCTCCCGCGTCCTGAACGGGCGCGGCGACGACCGCGGCCGAGCCGCCTCCAGCGAGACCGCCACCCGCATCCGGCGGCGCGCGGCCGAGCTCGGCTACCAGCCCGACCCCCACGGCTCCGGCCTGCGCACGGGACGCAGCGGGCTGGTCGGAGTGCTGATCCCGCGCCTGTCCGACCTCGTCCTCGCGACGATCTACGAGGGCATCGACGAGGCCGCCGGACGGCACGGGATCACCACGATCACCGCCAACACCCTCGACGACGACGCCACCCGCCGGCTGCGCACCCGGCTGCTCCTCGCCCGCCGCGTCGACGGGCTCGTCTTCGGCGACGCCCGCCTCGACGACGCGTTCCTGGACGAACTGGCCGCCGACGGCGTGCGCTTCGTCCTGGCCAACCGCCGGGCCGGCGACCACCCCTCGGTGACACCCGACGACGTGCTCGGCGGCCGGCTGGCCGCCGAGCACCTGCTCGACCTGGGACACACCCGCGTCGCGGTCATCGCGGGCGAGCCGTACGCCAGCACGGGCGCCGACCGGACCGCGGGCTTCCTCGACCACTGCCGGGAACGGGGTGTCGGCGTCCCCCCGGACGCGGTCGTGCACTCCTCCTTCGACACCGCGGGAGGACGCGCCGCCGCCGAACGGCTGCTCACCGGCCCCCACCGCCCGACGGCGATCTTCGCCGTCAACGACTTCGCCGCCATCGGCGCCCTCGGCGCCGCCCGCGACCACGGCCTGCGGGCGGGCTCCGACCTGGCGATCATGGGCTACAACGACACGCCCCTGGCGGCGGAACTGCCCATTCCCCTGACCAGCGTCGCCGTCCCGATGCGCGAGATCGGCCGGCGCGCCATGGAGTTGCTCTCGTCCGTGCTGCAGGGACAGCCGGTCGAGTCCGAACGTCTGGCTCCGGAACTACGCCCCCGCGCCTCCACTGGGGGACGGCCGGAATACGCCGCTGATTGATCGTCGGCGTGGCCCGGTCGGCGGGCTCCGGGAGGCGGCCTCCGGCCGCCGGGCGGGGTCAGGACTTGAAGAACGCGAGCAGGTCGTCGTTCAGCTGGTCCTTGTGGGTGACGAACAGCCCGTGCCCGGCGGCGGGGTACTCCTTGTAGACGGCGCCCGGGACCAGGGCGGCGGTGCGGCGGCCGGTGATCTCCACCGGGGCGGAGAAGTCGGCGTCGCCGTGCACCACCAGGGCCGGCACCGTGATGTTGCGCAGCGCCTCGCGGTTGTCGGCGTAGTAGATCGTCTTCTGCACCTCCAGGACGGCCCAGGGCGTGGCGTCCAGGCACATCCGGATCATCCACTCGATGGTGGCGGGGTGGACCTCGTTGCCGAGATGCGTCGCGAAGAACGCCTGCGACTGCGTGGCGAGCCACTTGGGCCGCTCCGCGCGGATCATCGCGATCATGCCGTCGAACAGCTGCTGCGGGATCCCCTCGGGGTTGTCCTCGGTCTGCCGGAGGTACGGCAGGATCGCGGAGAGGAACGCGACGCGCTGGACGCGGTCCTCGCCGTGCCGGGCGAGGTAGCGGGCGATCTCGGAGCCGCCGGTCGAGTGCCCGACCAGGATGACGTCGCGCAGGTCCAGGTGCTCCAGGAACGCGGCGAGGTCGTCGGCGAGCGAGTCGAGGTCGTACCCGCCCGACGGGCGGTCCGACCGGCCGTGCCCGCGCCGGTCGAAGGTCAGGCACCGGTAGCCGTTCTCGACGAAGAACGGGATCTGGTACTCCCACATGCCGGTGTTGAGCATGGCGCTGTTGACGAAGACGACCGGGCTGCCCTGCCCGTACTCCTCGTAGGAGAGGCGGGTCCCGTCGTGGGTCTCGAAGAACATCTCGGCTCCTTGTTCGGCGTTGAGACGATCATGGCGGGCGGCGGGGGCGCGGGTCGATGACGTGGGAGGTAATGCGGGCGATGACATGGGGCCGCGGAGGGCGTGCGCAGTTACCTGCTCGTAATCCATTGGCGGCGCCTCGGTAGACTCATCGGTCAGTACGCCTGACCCCGATTCGAGGAGCGCCCACCCGTGGCTCTTGTCGTGCAGAAGTACGGTGGCTCCTCCGTCGCCGACGCCGAGTGCGTCAAGCGGGTCGCCCAGCGCATCATCGCGACGAAGAAGGCGGGGAACGACGTCGTCGTCGTGGTCTCCGCCATGGGCGACACGACGGATGATCTCATCGACATGGCCAAGCAGGTCAGTCCCCTCCCGCCGGCCCGCGAGCTGGACATGCTGCTCACCGCGGGCGAGCGGATGTCGATGGCCCTGCTGGCCATGGCCATCGCGAACCTGGGCCACGAGGCCCGCTCGTTCACCGGCTCCCAGGCGGGGGTCATCACCGACGGCACCCACGGGAAAGCCAAGATCATCGACGTGACGCCGGGCCGCATCCGCAGCGCGCTCGACGAGAACGCGGTCTGCATCGTCGCCGGTTTCCAGGGCGTCTCGCAGGGCACGAAGGACATCACCACGCTCGGCCGCGGCGGCTCCGACACCACGGCGGTCGCCCTGGCCGCGGCGCTGGACGCCGACGTCTGCGAGATCTACTCCGACGTGGACGGGGTCTTCACCGCCGACCCGCGCATCGTCCCGCAGGCCCGCAAGATCCCGAAGATCTCCTACGAGGAGATGCTCGAGATGGCGGCGACCGGTGCGAAGATCCTGCATCTGCGCTGCGTGGAGTACGCGCGCCGGTACAACATCCCGATCCACGTGCGGTCCTCGTTCTCCCAGAAGGAGGGGACGTGGGTCGTCGACAGCAGCGAGATCGAAGGACAGGACATGGAGCAGGCGATCATCTCCGGGGTCGCGCACGACCGGAGCGAGGCCAAGATCACCGTGGTCGGGGTGCCCGACAAGGTCGGTGAGGCCGCGACGATCTTCACGGTGCTGTCCGAGGCCGAGATCAACATCGACATGATCGTGCAGAACGTGTCGGCGGCGTCCACCGGGCGCACCGACATCTCCTTCACGCTGCCGGCGAGCGACGGGCAGTCCGCGCTGACCGCGCTGAACAAGCTGAAGGAGCGGATCGGGTTCGAGTCGCTGCGCTACGACGACCGGATCGGCAAGGTGTCGCTGATCGGCGCCGGGATGCGCTCGCACCCGGGCGTCACCGCGACGTTCTTCGCCGCGATCGCCGACGCCGGGGTGAACATCGAGATGATCTCCACCTCGGAGATCCGGATCTCCGTCGTGGTCGCCCAGGACGACGTGGACACCGCGGTCGCCGCCGCGCACCACGCGTTCGACCTGGACGTCGACCAGGTCGAGGCCGTCGTCTACGGCGGCACCGGCCGCTGACGCCGTCCTTCGACGCTCGGCCGCGGGCCGTACGGGACGCTCCGTACGGCCCGCGCCGCTTTTCCGCCGTGCGCCGCCCTCGCGGGACGAGCCGCCCTCGCGGGACGCGCCGCCTGCGCGGGCGTGCACGCGTTCTGGGGCGTGTGGCGCAGACCCGCCCGGCGCGCCATGGCACGCTCGACCGGGAACCGGCCGCCCGCCGCGGAAGTTCACAGTGCGGGGGCACGCCGCGGACGACCCGACCGACGACGAGAGGGTGATGGCGACCATGGGTTCGACCGCCGGGCCGAGGACCGGACGCGACGGGCGGTGGGCGCCCACGCTGGCCGTGGTCGGCGCCACCGGCGCGGTCGGCACCGTGATGCTGGACCTGCTGTCGACCCGCCGCGACGTGTACGGGGAGATCCGGCTCGCCGCCTCGCCCCGCTCGGCGGGACGGACGCTCCGCGTGCGCGGCGAGGACGTCGAGGTCGCCGCGCTCGCCCCCGAGGTGTTCGACGGCGCCGACATCGCGATGTTCGCCGTGCCCGCCGCCGTCGCCGCCGAATGGGCGCCCGCCGCGGTGGCCCGAGGCGCCGTCGCCGTGGACGGGTCCCCGGCGTTCCGCGGGGCGCCGGACGTCCCGCTGATCGTGCCCGAGGTGAACCCGGGCCTCGTCCGGGACCGCCCGCGCGGCGTCCTCGCGGGCCCCGGCTGCACCACCCTGTCGATGATCGTGGCGCTCGGCGCGCTGCACGAGCGGTACGGGCTGCGGGAGCTGGTCGTCGCGTCGTACCAGGCCGCGTCCGGCGCGGGCCGCGAGGGCGCCGACACCCTGTACGCGCAGATGGAGAAGGTCGGCGGCGACCGGGCGCTCGGCCACCGCGCCGGCGACGTGCGCGGCGTCGTCGGCGACCTCGGCCCGTTCCCGGCGCCGCTCGCGCTCAACGTCGTCCCGTGGACCGGCGACCCGGCCGAGGACGGCTGGGGCTCGGAGGAGCTGAGCATCCGGGACGAGTGCCGCAAGGTCCTCGGCCTGCCGGAGCTGAGGGTCGCGGCGACGTGCGTGCGGGTCCCCGTCGTCACCGCGCACTCCGTCGCCGTCCACGCCGTCTTCGGCGAGCGCGTCGACCAGCGCGAGGCGCAGGACGTGCTGGCCCGCTCGCCCGGCGTGGTGCTGTGCGACAACCCCGAGATGCTGGAGTTCCCGACCCCGTCCGACGCCGTCGGCACCGACCCGACGTGGGCCGGGCGGGTCCGCCGCTCCCTCGACGACCCGCGCGCGCTCGACCTGTTCCTGTGCGGCGACAACCTGCGCAAGGGCGCCGCGCTCAACACGGCGCAGATCGCCGAGCTCGTCGCCGCCGAGCTCACCCCGTGACGGCCCCCAGCGCGTCGAGCACGGCGGCCGTGTCCAGGTAGAACGGCCGGAACTCGTGGACCAGCCCGTCCCGCACCGTGATCCACTGCAGGACGGACGTCTCCAGCTCGCGGCCCGTCGCGCGGGCCCGGAGGACGCAGCGGTTGAGGACCGCGACCCGCGCGCCGTCGACGGCGCGGTGCTGGTCCAGGAACGTCAGGCCCGTCCACGCCTCGCTCATCGCGGCCATGAACCGCTCCATCCCGTCGTGCCCGCGCCACGTCCCGCCGTAGGGCAGGCTCTCCGCCTGGTGCATCACCACGTCGGGCGCCAGGTGGGCGGCCATCCCGGAGAAGTCGGCCTTGCCGGGGCCGCCCGCGGCCAGGTAGTCCGCCTCGGCGGCGTAGAAGCGCTCGAGCGCGTCCCATGTGTCGATCATGGTGGGGTAACACCGGCATCGCCGCGCCGGTTGCGGCCGCGTGCGGATCGCGGCGCCTGCAGGACGTCCGATCGGGGCCGTAGGGTGGCATGCGTGACCGAGACGAAGGCGGTGAAGTCCGAGCAGACCCGGGCCCTGATCGTCCAGACCGCGCTGCGGCTTTTCCGCGAGCGCGGCTACGAGGCGACGACGATGCGCGCGATCGCCAAGGAGGCCGGGGTCTCGGTCGGCAACGCCTACTACTACTACGGGTCCAAGGAAGAACTGATCCAGGCGTACTACGACGAGCTGCAGGACGAGCACCTCGCCGCCTGCCGCGCCGTCCTCGACGCCGAGACCGAGTTCGCCCCCCGCCTCCTCGGCGTCCTGAAGGCCCGTGTCGACACGATGGTCCCCTACCACGAGTTCGCCGGGAAGTTCTTCAAGTTCGCCGCCGAGCCCACCAGCCCGCTCAACCCGTTCAGCGCCGAGTCCGGTCCCGCCCGCGACTCCGCGGTCGCGATCTACCGGGAGGTCGTCGAGGGCTCCGACCTGAAGATCGACAAGGAGTTCCGCAAGGAGCTGCCCGAGCTGCTGTGGATCTACTCGATGGGCATCGTCCTGTACTGGGTGCACGACAGCTCCCCCGGCTGCCGCAAGACGTACCTGCTGGTCGAGCGGACCGTCCCGCTCGTCAACCGGATGGTGTCGATGTCCCGGCTGCCCGGCTTCAAGTCGGTCACCCGGGAGCTCGTCGGCATCATCCGCGAGGTCCGCGCCTGACCGACGCGCCTGACCGACGCGCCTGACCGGGCGCCCGGTCGGAAGGCGCGTCCGGCCGAAGGGCGTGCCTAGCCGAAGGTGATGTCCCAGTGGTCGCGCTCGCGGGCGAACAGCGTGCCGTCCGGCGAGCGGTACAGGCGCGCGCCGTCGCCGCGCACCCCCTGGTACGGGTAGCGCCTGATCGCCGCGTCGACGCACGGGCTCGGCGCGATGTCGAGCTTGTGGCCGGTGGCGTGGCTGCGGGGGCCGCCCGCGTGGCCGCGCTCCGTCCCGCCGGTGACCGTGATCGGGCAGCCGCTCTCCGCCCGGAAGTCCAGCAGCCCTTTCAGCGTCCCCCAGCGCAGGCCGTCGAAGGACGTGCAGGACGTGCGGCCGCGGTACGAGCAGCCGCCGGTCGACCGCCACCGGATCCCGCTCGCGCGCAGGAACGCCGCCGCGTCCTCCTGGTGCAGCCGCACCGACTTCGGGAGGTCGGGAAGGGCCGCCTTGAGGAGGTTCGTGACCGCGCCCGCCGCCTCGTCCGGGACGGTGTCGGCCTGCGGAGCCTCATCGTCCACGGCGGATGGCGCGCGCCTCGGCCTCGGAGCGGCCTGCGGAGGCGGGGACGCCGGGGAGTCCGCCGGGGACAGGACGCCGCCCACTCCGGTGGCGGCGGCGGACGGCGCCAGGCCGGCGAGCGTCCCGGGCAGCGGGCCGGCCGGCGCGCCGTTCGCCGG
>NZ_JABMCA010000046.1:0-76379 GCF_014706005.1 Actinomadura sp. RB99
CCAGCACCGGCGTCGCCGCCGCGGGCGGCGGCATCACCGAGCGTGCCGCGGCGTCCCCGCCCGCCGGCGCCGGCGTGTCCGGCTCCGCCGAACCGCGCGCCAAGGACACCGACGCGGGCACCCACGCCGCCCCGGGCACCTCGTCCCCGGCTCCGGCGCCCGCGCCCACGACCGTCCCGCCCCTCCCGGCCGCCCCGGCGCGTCCCGGCGCCAAGGCGCCCGCCGCCGACGATCCGGGTCGCCGGGACTACGAGCGCATGAAGCGCCGCCTGGAGCAGATCATCCGCGACGCCGAGCGCCCCCGCAGGTCCGCGTCGCGCCGTCCGGACGCACCGCGCTCGGCCCCGGCGATCCGTCCCGCGCTCCCGCAGATCCCGTCCGACGACGAGCCACGCCGCACCATCGACGACATCCGCAGGCGCACCCAGCAGCGCCTCAGCCCGTACGAGCGCCCGGACCCGGAGTAAGCCCCCGCCGCTTTCCCCGCCGTCCGGGTGCCTACGGACGACGCCCAGACCACCGGGCCGCGCGGCGCGCCGACGCTCGGCCGTGGGGTGCCAACACTTGGCCGTGGGGTGCCGACGCTCGGCGTAGGGTGCTGGTGCTCTGCTGTGGGGTGCCGGTGCTCGGCCGTGGCGTGCCGGTGCTCTGCTGTGGGGTGCCGGTGCTCGGCCGTGGCGTGCCGGTGCTCAGCTGCGGGGCGCCGGTCAGTTCTCCTCGCGGCCCTCTTCGCTGTCGATCACGCCGTCGACGTAGCCGCGGGCGTACTCCCAGCTCACGTAGTCGACCGGATCGGGGGAGAGGGCTGGCTCATGCACGCGCGGCAGGCCCTGGTCGAGCAGATGGCGCAGGTTGCCGTGCAGCAGTTCCCAGTCGATGTAGTGCAGCTTGCCGCAGTCGGCGCAGTCGACCGTGAGGCCGCGGACGCCGAGCGGCTCCAGCAGCGCCCGGAAGACCTCCAGGTCGGCGAGATCGGCCAGCACGTCCTCGCGCTCGGCGACGCTCAGCGGCGCGGCGTCCTCGCCGGGGTCGCCGAGCGACGCCGCCGGATCCTCCGGGTCTCCGGCGAACGGGTCGAGCGGGGCATCGTCGTGCACACCCTTACGCTACTGCGCGCCGCCCCGCCAGGTGCACGCCCCGGTCTCCTCTGTGCGCGAACAATCACTCTTCGTGGCCGTCGAGGCACCCGCGGGCAGGCCCGGAACGCCCGTCCCGCGGGGAATGCGGCCGGGCCGGGCGCGCGTTACGGGGTGTCATCAAGGCCACGTGCCCGGTGTCCGCAACAGCCCGTCCCGGCGCGGGACGACGGCCTACCATGGGGACAGGGTCGCCGTGACCTGGCCGGATACCGCCACCACTACGGAAGGCAACCATGAACCCCGCCGCCGAGCCCGCCAAATTCCTCCCGCAGGGCCTGACCTTCGACGACGTGCTGCTGCTGCCGGGCTACTCGGACCTGCAGCCGGGGGAGGCCGACACCACGACCCGGTTGACCCGCGAGATCTCGTTGCGGATCCCCCTGGTGTCGGCGGCGATGGACACGGTGACCGAGGCCCGCACGGCGGTCGCGATGGCACGGCAGGGCGGCATCGGCGTGCTGCACCGGAACATGTCGATCGAGGAGCAGGCCGGCCAGGCCGACCGGGTGAAGCGGTCCGAGGCCGGGATGATCACCAACCCGGTGACGTGTCTGCCGGACGCGACCCTCGCCGACGTCGAGGAGCTGTGCGCCCACTACCGGATCTCCGGCGTGCCGGTGACGGACGTCCGGGGCGTGCTGGTAGGCATCGTGACGAACCGCGACATGCGCTTCGAGTCCGACCTGTCCCGTCCGGTGCGCGAGGTCATGACCCCGATGCCGCTGGTCACCGCGCCGGTGGACGTGTCGCGGGACGAGGCGTTCCGGCTGCTGGCGGGCAACAAGGTCGAGAAGCTGCCGCTGGTGGACGCCGAGGGCCGGCTGAAGGGCCTGATCACCACCAAGGACTTCACCAAGAGCGAGCAGTACCCCGACTCCACCAAGGACGCCGACGGCCGGCTGCTCGTCGCCGCCGCGGTCGGCGTCGGCGAGGACGCGATCAAGCGCGCGCGGGCGCTCATCGAGGCCGGCACCGACGTGATCATCGTGGACACGGCGCACGGCCACTCCAAGGGCGTCGCCGACACCATCGCCACGATCAAGACCCAGGCGTCCGTCCAGGTCGTCGGCGGGAACGTCGCCACCTACGCGGGCGCGAAGCTGCTGATCGACGCGGGCGCGGACGCGGTCAAGGTCGGCGTCGGGCCCGGCTCGATCTGCACCACCCGGATCGTCGCCGGCGTCGGCGTCCCGCAGCTCACCGCGATCTTCGAGGCCGCGCGCGCCGCCAAGGAGGCCGGCGTGCCGGTGATCGGCGACGGCGGCCTGCAGTACTCCGGCGACATCGCCAAGGCGCTCGTGGCGGGCGCCGACACCGTGATGCTCGGCAGCCTGCTCGCCGGCGTCGAGGAGTCCCCCGGCGAGCTGATCTTCGTGCACGGCAAGCAGTACAAGTCGTACCGGGGCATGGGCTCGCTCGGCGCGATGCGCAACCGCGAGCGGGGCGGCTCCTTCTCCAAGGACCGCTACGCGCAGGCCGACGTCACCGCCGAGGAGAAGCTGATCCCCGAGGGCGTCGAGGGCCAGGTGCCCTACCGCGGCCCGCTCGCCAACGTCGCGCACCAGCTCGTCGGCGGCCTGCACCAGTCCATGTGGTACGCCGGCACCCGCACCATCCCCGAGCTGCAGGAACGCGGCCAGCTCATGCGCATCAGCCCCGCCGGCCTGCGCGAGAGCCACCCGCACGACATCCAGATGACCGTCGAGGCCCCCAACTACCAGGGCCGCTGACGCCGGTCCGCGTCGCCGCCCCCCGGCCCGTCCGCCGGCACCCCTAGCGCCCCCGGGGCACGTCTGCGGTCGCGCCCCCCCCGGGCACGTCCGCCGTCGCCCACCCGGGCACGTCTGTCGTTGCCTCCCGGCACGTCCGCGGTCGCGCCCCGGGCATGTCCGTGGTCGCCCCCGGGCACGTCCGCCGTCGCCCACCCGGGCACGTCCGCCGTCGCCTCTGGCACGTCCGCCGTCGCCCCGCTCGGCCTAGTACGGGCACCAGGCGGCGGCGTCCGCGGCCGGGGGTGGATCCGTCCTGGTCGCGGGGTGGGTCGCGGGCTGCCGTAAGCTCTTGCGGGGCTTGTTCCCGCCGCCGGCGGGAACACCACGCTTGTCCGCGAGGTGGAGGAAGGGCGCAGTGGCTGCTGAGGTGGAGATCGGCCGGGGCAAGAGCGGTCGGCGGGCGTACGCCTTCGACGACATCGGCATCGTCCCGTCGCGCCGCACGCGCGACCCCGAGGAGGTCAGCGTCGCCTGGCAGATCGACGCCTACCGGTTCGAGATGCCGCTGGTTGTCGCGCCGATGGACAGCGTGGTCAGCCCCGCCGTCGCGATCGCGATGGGCCGGATGGACGGCCTCGCCGTGCTCGACCTCGAAGGGCTGTGGACCCGCTACGAGGACCCCGAGCCGCTGCTCGCCGAGATCACCGAGCTGGACGACGCCCGCGCCACGCAGCGGCTCCAGGAGATCTACAACGCGCCGATCCAGGAGGAGCTGATCGGCCGCCGGATCCAGGAGATCCGCGACGCCGGCGTCACCGTCGCCGCGCGGCTGTCCCCGCAGCGCACCGCCCAGTTCCACAAGGCCGTCATAGACGCGGGCGTCGACCTGTTCGTCATCCGCGGCACCACCGTGTCCGCCGAGCACGTGTCCGGACGCGCCGAGCCGCTGAACCTCAAGCAGTTCATCTACGACCTCGACGTCCCCGTCATCGTCGGCGGCTGCTCCACCTACACCGCCGCGCTGCACCTGATGCGGACCGGCGCCGCCGGCGTCCTCGTCGGATTCGGCGGCGGCTCCGGGCACACCACCCGGACCGTCCTCGGCGTCGCCGTCCCGATGGCCACCGCCGTCGCCGACGTCGCCGCCGCCCGCCGCGACTACATGGACGAGTCCGGCGGACGGTACGTGCACGTCATCGCCGACGGCGGCATGACCAACAGCGGCGACATCGCCAAGGCGTTCGCCTGCGGTTCCGACGCCGTCATGGTCGGCTCTCCGTTCGCCCGCTCCAGCGAGGCGCCCGGCCGCGGCTACCACTGGGGCAGCGAGGCCCACCACGGCGACGTCCCGCGCGGCACCCGCCTGAACCTCGGCACCATCGGCTCGCTGGAGGAGATCCTGCACGGCCCCTCGCACGTCGCGGACGGTTCGATGAACCTGATCGGCGCGCTGCGCCGCGCGATGGCGACCTCCGGGTACACGGAGTTGAAGGAGTTCCAGCGGGTACAGGTGGTAGTGGCGCCGCGCCGGTCCACCGACTGAGAGCGACCCCACGCCGAATCGGGCGTTTCGCGGGTGGACCCGACCCTACTGTTGGGTAGGTACTGCTCGTAAACGAACCGATCTGGGGGGAATCGCGATGACGGGATCACCGGTGACCGGCCTCGGCAGCTCACGGCTCGGCCCCGCCGAGCGGGCCGCCGCGCTCGACCGGATGGGCCGCGAGGAATTCGACGTCGTGGTCGTGGGCGGCGGGATCGTCGGGGCCGGTGCCGCACTGGACGCCGCGACCCGCGGGCTCACGGTCGCGGTCGTCGAGGCGCGCGACTTCGCGTCCGGGACGTCGTCCCGGTCATCCAAGCTGATCCACGGTGGGCTGCGCTACCTGGAGCAGTACAACTTCGACCTGGTCCGCGAGGCGCTCACCGAGCGCAGCCTGCTGCTGCAGCAGATCGCGCCGCACCTGGTCCGCCCCGTCCCCTTCCTCCTGCCGACCACCCACCACGTGTGGGAACGCGCCTACTTCGGCGCCGGCGTCGCCCTGTACGACCTCCTGTCGCTCCAGATGGGCATGTCGCGCGGCGTCCCGCACCACCGGCACCTGACCCGCCGCGGCGCGCTGCGGCTCGCGCCGTCCCTGCGCAAGGACGCCTTCACCGGCGCCATCCAGTACTGGGACGCGCAGGTCGACGACGCCCGCTACGTCATGACGGTGCTGCGGACCGCCGCCGAGTACGGCGCGCAGATCGCGTCCCGCACCCAGGTCCTCGGCCTCCTGCGCGAGGGCGAGCGCGTCACCGGGCTGCGCATCCGCGACCTGGAGGCCAACACCACCAGCGAGGTCCGCGCGAAGCAGGTCGTCAACGCCACCGGCGTCTGGACCGACGACATCCAGGAACTCGTCGGCGGGCGCGGCCAGATCCACGTGAAGGCGTCCAAGGGCATCCACCTCGTCGTCCCGAAGGACCGCATCCACTCCTCGACCGGGGTCATCCTGCGCACCGAGAAGTCCGTGCTGTTCGTCATCCCGTGGGGACGGCACTGGATCATCGGCACCACCGACACCGCCTGGGACCTCGACAAGGCCCACCCGGCCGCGTCCAAGGCCGACATCGAGTACGTCCTCGACCACGTCAACGCCGTCCTGAACACCCCGCTCACCCACGACGACGTCGAAGGCGTCTACGCGGGCCTGCGGCCGCTGCTCACCGGCGAGACCGAGGAGACGTCCAAGCTGTCCCGCGAGCACGTCGTGGCGCACCCCGTCCCGGGCCTCGTGCTGGTCGCGGGCGGCAAGTACACGACGTACCGCGTCATGGCGAAGGACGCCATCGACGCCGTCGCGCACGGCCTCGACGGCAAGATCCCCGAGTCCTGCACCGACCGGATCCCGCTCGTCGGCGGCGACGGCTTCCAGGCCATGTGGAACGCCCGCCACCGCCTCGCGTCCCGCTACGGCGTGCACGTCGCCCGCGTCGAGCACCTCCTGGGCCGCTACGGCACCCTCACCGACGACCTTCTCGACCTCATCTCCGACAAGCCGGACCTCGGCAAGCCCCTGTCCGGCGCCGACGACTACCTGCGCGCCGAGGTCGTCTACGCCGCCACCCACGAGGGCGCCCGCCACCTCAACGACGTCCTCGCCCGCCGCACCCGCATCTCCATCGAGACGTGGGACCGGGGCGTCGGCGTCGCCCAGGAGGCCGCCGACCTCCTCGCGCCCGTCCTCGGCTGGTCGAAGAAGCAGCGCGACCGCGAGATCGAGTACTACCGCAAGCGCGTCGAGGCCGAACGCGCCTCCCAGACCCAGGACGACGACCAGGAAGCCGACGCCAGCCGCCGAGGCGCCCCCGACATCGTCCCCACCGCCATCTGACCCCACCCCACGCACCCCGGCCATGCGCCGGCCGGTCATGCGCCGGCCGGTCATGCGCCGGCTGGCCATGCGCCGGCTGGCCATGCGGCGGCCGGCCATGCGCCGACCGGCCATGCGCCGACCGGCCATGCGCCACCGCCCGTGCCGCCGCCCGCGCCCTGGCCATGCCACCCGGCCCGGCCGCGAGTGCTAGCCGACCGCGCCGGTCGAGCACCCAACACGCGGTGTCGGCTGCCCCCGAGAGTCCGACCGTCCACACGACAAGGCCGCGGACGGGCTTGTCGGTGGGTTGGCACCGCCGGTTGTGCCTCGTCGACCGGCGGTGCCAACCCACCAGCTGGGTGGCCCGGACGTGGGCCCGACCAAGCCAACAGGGCGGGCTGGCTGGGGCGTTTGGGTGTAGCGGCTGGTCTCATCGCTTGCGCCACTCGACCACGCAGGTCGACCCGCCCAACCGATGGTTTCGGCGAGCCGGTTGGGCGGGCGATCTTCTGCGCTGGTCCACCGTGTCGCCTGACCATGTCGACCGGGCAGGCTGGCGGGTTGCGGGACGGCTGCGCGGGCCGACCGGCGAGGGTGTGTCTGGTCGACCGGGTCTTGTGGGCCCGGACGGGCCGGCTAGCTGGCTGCTCGGCCCAGCATGAGGTCTATGCCGGTCGAGTAGAGGTCGGCGGGGACGCGGTCGGGGTCGAGCAGGTGCTGGAAGGCCAGCCCGAAGTCCAGCGCCATCGCGAGCGCCGCGCGCTCGGACGGGGCGATGCCGTCCACGTCGCGCAACTCGCTCGCCAGGTGGGCGCGGCGTTCGGCGTACCAGTCGGCGATCCGCCAGCCCGCCGCGTAGTCGCGCATGCCGTAGAGCCAGAACTCCACCAGCAGGAGCGCGAGTCGGCGGGCGCGGTCGTCGGAGCCGTCGCGCGAGGTGTTGCGGCCCGTGCGCTCGTCGTCGTCGCGCGCCTGGTCGGCGGACCGCAGTTCGTCGCAGACGTCCGTGCCGAGCCGGTCGCTGGTGAAGCGCTCGAGCAGCGCCAGCAGCAGGTCCGTCTTGCCGGCGAAGTTCGAGTACACCGCTCCCTTGGTGAGGCCGGCCGCCGCGGCGATGTCGTCGAGCGAGGCGCCGTGGATGCCGCGCTCGGCCCACAGGCGCTCGGCGGCGGACAGCAGGGCGGTCCGTGTCTGTTCCCGGCGCTCCTGCCGTGCATTCATATGGCCCGCTCGTCCCGTCCCGCGGGTGGGCTGCTGTGGCCGGCCGGCGTCGCGCTGGAGCGTCCGCGGCTCGGTGGCCACGGGAGAGCCGCCGAAGCTCGGAGGCAGTGGTGCCTGGCTTCCGCTCTCCGGCTCGCCCGGCCGGGCGGCGGGAACGGCGGTGCGCGGGGACGTGCCGTTGCCGGACTCGCCCGGTTCCTCGGTGAGGGTGGTCGTGGCGAGTGCTCCGCCGACGGCGGGGCCGTCCGGGAGAGTGGCCGTACCGGCGGTGGTCTCTGTGGGGGGTGCGGACGGGGTCGTGCTGCCGCCGCTGGGCGGGCGCGGGGTGCGGGGGTCGCTCGCGTCCGTCGGGTCACCCTCGGGCCGTAGGTCGCCGTGGGCGTCGTTCATGTGCTGTTCCCTCCGCTGCCATGGCGCGCGTCCACGGCGCTCCTGACGCGCGGCAGCGGACGTCCGGGAGCGGCGGGATGGGCGCCGGATTCTCCTCCTGTTCTCGGAATACACCGGCCGGACGCGGTCAGTCCCGGAGTTGCGCAACTCCGCCGGGGTTGGAACGGTCCGTTCGGTGGGCGGTTGTCAGTGCCCGACGGAGAAACCCATGGAAGGTGGGGCATTTCACGGCAAGTGCCCTGTTACCTGCGGGTAGCCAAGAATGGCCAGGGGGTCATACCCTGCCTGCATGGCATCCCCGACGGTCCCTGCCAAAGGCGAGGCAGAGCACGAGCTCCCGCAGTCCCTGATCGACCGGCTGGCCTCCCATGTCGCTTCGGGCGGCGCCGAGACGGTGACGATCCCCAGTCCGTTCACGGGCGAGCCGCTCGCGACGGTCCCTCAGTCCGGAGCCGACGACGTCCGGGCCGCCTACGAGCGCGCCCGCGAGGCGCAGCGCGCGTGGGCCGCGCTGCCGGTGAGCGAGCGCGTCAAGCCGTTCCTGCGGCTGTCGGACGCGCTGGTCGACCGGCGCGAGGAGATCCTGGACATCATCCAGCTCGAGACCGGCAAGGCCCGCCGCCACGCGATGGAGGAGTTCCTCGACGTGGCGCTGTGCTCGCTCTACTACGCGCGCCGGGCCGCGAAGCTGCTGAAGCCGCGGCGCAGGCAGGGCATGATGCCGGGCCTCACCCGCGTGCAGGAGCTGCGGCACCCGAAGGGCGTCGTCGCGCTGATCTCGCCGTGGAACTACCCCTTCGCGCTCGGCGCCAGCGACATCGCGCCCGCGATCATGGCGGGCAACGCGGTGATCCACAAGCCGGACACCCAGACGTGCCTGTCCAGCCTGTGGGTGCTGGACCTGCTGGTCGCGCTGGGGCTGCCGCGCGACGTGTGGCAGATCGTCGTCGGCGACCCCGGCGAGATCGGCGACCCGCTGATCGACAACGCCGACTACGTGTCGTTCACCGGCTCCACCCGGGGCGGCAAGGCGATCGCCGAGCGCGTCGCCCCCCGTCTTGTCTCGTACTCGCTGGAGCTCGGCGGCAAGAACCCGATGATCGTGATGGCGGACGCCGACATCGAGCGGACCGCGCGCGGCGCCGTCCGCGCGTGCTTCACCAACGCCGGGCAGCTGTGCATCTCGATCGAGCGGATGTACGTCCACGAGGACATCTACGACCGGTTCGTCCCGCGCCTCGTCGAGCTGGTCAAGGGCATGAAGCTCGGCACGGGCCTCGACTTCGAGGCCGAGATGGGATCACTCACCTATCAGCGCCAGCTGGACGCGGTGACGCGGCACGTCGACCAGGCCGTCAAGGAGGGCGCGACCGTCCTCGCCGGCGGCAAGGCCCGGCCCGACATCGGCCCGCTGTTCTACGAGCCGACGCTCCTCGCGGACGTCAACGGCGACATGGAC
Organism: Actinomadura sp. RB99; assembly: GCF_014706005.1. Classification (NCBI taxonomy): domain Bacteria; kingdom Bacillati; phylum Actinomycetota; class Actinomycetes; order Streptosporangiales; family Thermomonosporaceae; genus Actinomadura; species Actinomadura sp. RB99. The sequence continues at coordinate 9,281 of NZ_JABMCA010000046.1, forward strand.
CTGTGCGCCAACGAGACGTTCGGCCCGGTCGTCGCGATCTACAAGTACCGGGACGAGGACGAGGTCGTCGCCCGCGCCAACGACACCGCCTACGGGCTGAACGCGTCGGTGTGGACGAAGAACCCCGCGCGCGGCCGCCGGCTCGCCGCCCGGATCCAGGCCGGCACCGTCAACATCAACGACGGGTACGGCGCCGCCTACGCGTCCTACGACTCCCCGATGGGCGGGATGAAGCAGTCCGGCGTGGGCCGCCGCCACGGCGCCGAGGGCATGCTGAAGTTCACCGAGGTGCAGACCGTCGCGAGCCAGCACATCATGGACCTCGAGCCGCCCGGGTCCCTCGGCTATGACAGGTTCGCCGACTTCATGGCCACCGGCATCAAGCTGATGAAGAAGCTGCGGATCAAGTAAGGATGGCCGTGAAGCACGACTTCGACGTGCTCGTCGTCGGGTCAGGGTTCGGCGGCAGCGTCTCGGCGCTGCGGCTGACCGAGAAGGGGTACAAGGTCGGTGTGATCGAGGCGGGCCGCCGCTTCGACACCGCCCCGTTCGCGGCGCCCGGCGCCCGGTACCCCGCGCTGCCGAAGACGAACTGGCGCGTCTCCCGGTACCTGTGGGCGCCCGCGCTGGGCCTCACCGGGATCCAGCGGCTGCACCTGATCCGCGGCGCGAAGTCCAGCCGGGTCCTGGTGATGGCCGGCGCGGGTGTCGGCGGCGGGTCGCTGAACTACGCCAACACCCTGTACGTGCCGCCCGCGCCGTTCTTCCAGGACCGGCAGTGGGCGCACATCACCGACTGGCAGGAGGAGCTCGCCCCCTACTACGACCAGGCCAAGCGCATGCTGGGCGTGGTCGAGAACCCGACCACGACCGAGGCCGACAAGGTCATGAGGAAGGTGGCCGACCGGATGGGCGCGGCCGGCACCTTCGTCAAGACTCCGGTGGGCGTCTTCTTCGGCCGTGGCGCGGGCGTCGAGAGCGGCGACCCGTTCTTCGGCGGCGAGGGCCCGCGCCGCCGCGGCTGCCTGGAGTGCGGCGAGTGCATGGTGGGATGCCGCCACGGGGCGAAGAACATGCTCACCGAGAACTACCTGTACCTCGCCGAGAAGGCCGGCGCCCGGGTGATGCCGCTCAGCCGCGTGACCTCGGTGAAGCCGCTGGCGGGCGGCGGCTACGCGGTCGAGATCGTGCGGACCGGTTCGTTCGGGCGCAACCGCAGGACGCTCACCGCCGGGCAGGTGGTGTTCGCCGCCGGAACCTACGGCACGCAGAAGCTGCTCCACAAGCTGAAGAGCACCGGCCTGCTGCCGCGCCTGTCCGATCGGCTCGGCGCGCTGACCCGGACGAACTCCGAGGCCATCCTCGGCGGCGGCCGCCGCAACGGCACGCCCGGCCCGGACTTCTCCAAGGGCGTGGCGATCACCTCCTCCTTCCACCCGACTCCCGAGACCCACATCGAGCCCGTCCGCTACGGCCGCGGGTCCAACCTCCTCGCCGGGCTGCAGACCCTGCTGATCGACGGGGACAGGCCCGGTGAGCGGCACACCCCCAGGATCCTGAAGTTCGCGCGCGAGGCGGTGCGCCGCCCCCGTGACCTCATCCAGCTCTTCGACGTCCGGCACTGGTCCGAGCGGACCGTGATCGCACTGGTCATGCAGACCCGGGACAACTCGATCACGCTCCGCCCGAAGAGGGGCCCGTTCGGCTGGGACGTCCGCGCGTCCGCGGGGCACGGGGAGCCGAACCCCACCTGGATCCCCGAGGGGCACCAGGCGACCCGGCTGATCGGCGAGGAGATCGGCGGGATCGCCGGCGGCACCTGGGGCGATCTGTTCGACGTCCCGATGACCGCGCACTTCCTCGGTGGCTGCGCCATCGGCGACTCCGCCGAATCCGGCGTCATCGACGCCTACCACCGGGTGTACGGGCACCCCGGCCTGCACATCGTGGACGGCTCGGCGGTCTCCGCCAACCTCGGCGTCAACCCGTCCCTTACGATCACCGCGCAGGCCGAACGCGCGATGTCCTTCTGGCCCAACCGGGGCGAGGCCGACACCCGCCCCGAGCTGGGCGGCACCTATCGAAGAATCACCCCCGTCCTTCCGAAGAATCCCGTCGTTCCAGCGGATGCTCCAGCGGCACTCCACCTTCCTATCGTCGAGATCACCTGACCGGTTCGCGTTCCGGTTCGTCCCCGCCTCCGAACCGGAGCGCGGCCGGTGCCTCCTGGTAGGCCCACCGCGTCCCATGCTCACGCCCCGCCGATGGCCGGGGAAGTGGAACGTCGTTCTGTGGATAACTCTCCGTCAGGCTCGGCGGCGGAGCCCTTGGCCGTGCGAATGGCCGGGCGCATCGTTGCTGGTCGCCAGGCCGTTTCCGGGCTCGGCCATGATCTTGGAGTGCCTCAGCGAGGAACGGAGAACGTCCGCCTGTAGGTGCTCGGGGTCGTGCCCATCTCGTCGGCGAAGCGGCGGCGGAAGTTCGACGTGTCCGGGAAGCCGGTGGCGGACGCGACGGACTCGATGGTCGCGTCCGTCCGTTCGAGCAGGGCGCATGCCTTTTGGATGCGGCGCCGGAGCAGCCATCGTCCCGGTGTCGTGCCGAGACGCCGGTCGAACAGGCGCGCGAGCGTGCGCGGCGAGACCCCGGCCCGCGTGGCGAGTTCGTCGATGGTGATCGGCCTGTGCAGGTTCGCCTCGGCCCATTCGAGGACAGAGGAGAGCGTCCGTTCGTCGCCGACGTCCCTGGAGGGCGGGACGCGGGAGTACTGGCGTTGGCCGCCATCACGGTGCGGCGGAAGCACCATGTGCCGCGCGATGTCGTTGGCGTAGGCGGCACCGAAGTCGCGCCGGACGAGCTGCAGCGCGAGGTCGATCGCCGCGCCGGTGCCCGCGCTCGTGGCGACGTCACCATGCTCGATGTACAGCGCGTCAGGCTGGACGGTCACATCGGGATAGCGCCCGGCGAGTTCGTCCGCCATGCGCCAATGGGTGGTCGCGGTACGGCCGTCGAGGAGCCCCATAGCGGCGAGTGCGAAGGCGCCTGAGCAGACGCCGACGATGCGGGCGCCGCGTTCGTGGGCTTTCCTGAGGGCGCGCGCGAGGCGTGAAGACGGCCGCGCCTCCCGGTCGGGCCACCCGGTCAGGAACACCGAGTCCGCCTCAGCGAGGAGCCCGAGGCCGTGCTCGACGAACATGCGGTAGCCCGCCTTGGTCGCCACGGCCCCGGGCTCCTCGGCGCAGACGCGAAAGGAGTAGCGGGTCTCGACTCCGGGATGGTCGATGCCGAAGACCTCGGCGACGCATCCCAGCTCGAACGTCGACTGGGGCGGCGTCACCAGCGCCGCGACGCGGTGGAGCATGGTCGGCAGGATAGTCCCGCATCGCGACTTTCCAGCCACTGGTTCGGGAGACGAGCGACCGTGATCGTGGAGGAATGAGCAACGACAACACCGTCAGCTGGATCGGCACGTGGCGCAATCAGTACGGGTCGACGCTGGTCATCACCGACGACGCCGGCGGCAGGCTGCGGGGCACCTTCCGCACCGCCCTCGTCGACAGCGCGTTCGCGGGCGAGGAAGCCGAGATCACGGGATTGCACGTCGGCGCGTGCGCACACTTCGCGTTCGGCCGTTCCGGGCCGCACGGCGACGCCGTCGCCTCCTTCACCGGACTCCTGCGGGACGGACGGCTGGAGACGATGTGGCATGTGGTGTCCGATAAGGCGGTGAAGCCGCCCGCGCCGGGACGGGCGCCCGAGCTGATCGAACTGCCATGGGCGCATGCCGTCCTGACCAACGCCGACACCTTCGCTCGCGTATAACGCCGTGAAGGGGCGTGCCCGGCGCCGGAGGGGGTGGGTCTCCGGCGCCGGAACCGGGCCGGGTGTCAGGCGCGGTAGGCGGCCCACTGGTCGCTCATGCGCTGGGTCTGGCCGGGCGTGAACTCGTACATGCAGGAGTCGTAGCTGTAGTCCATGAAGTTGTGGATGGGGTCCAGGCCGGACGAGGAGCAGGTGTCGCGGCCGGTGGGGCAGCCCGAGGCGGGGCTCTGCTCGGCGGGGGTGTCGGACACCCGGTCGCCCTGGCCGCTGCAGCCGCCCTGGAACGTATGGTAAAGCCCCATCCAATGGCCGACCTCGTGGGTCGCCGTGTCACCCTCGTTGTAGTTGGTGAGCGATCCGCCGGGGACGCTCTGGTAGTGGATGACGACGCCGTCCAGCTTGGGCTTGGAGCGGTAGTCGCTGGGGAACGTGGCCCAGCCGAGGAGGCTGTCGCCCAAGTCGGCGGTGTAGAGGTTGAGGTCCTGGGCGCCGCCCGTGTGGAGCGCGTTCTTCATCGCCGTCTCGTTGCCTTCAGGGTCGGAGAACCATGCCGCGTTGTTCGTCCGTGTGATGGAGGCGAGGGTGAAGGAGACACCGCTCGGCGCATAGGCGGCGTTGAGGACGCTGAGCTGCTTGTTGAGCGTCGCGTCGGACAGCGAGCCCGTGCTGCCGCTCGTGATGACCTGGAAGTGCACGCGGACGGTGATCGAGGCGGCGGCGGCCTTGAGGCGGCCGGACGTGGCGAGCTGCCCGAGACGGTCGTGGAAGTCCTTCTCCATGGCCGCGACCTTGGCGGCACCGGGCTGGTGCCGTTCCGTGGCGTGGGAGCCGGCACGGACGCGGGCCTGCGCGGCGGACGTCTCGGAGCTGCACTTCGCGCCCGGGACGGGAGCGGAGAGGGCGGGGGCGGCGGCGGGCGCGTAGGCGGTGAACGCGGCGAGCATGCCGATGGCGGTGACGATTCCAGCGCGTTTCATGGAACTCCTTGGGGGCGGCGCGTCCGGTGACGGGCGCGCGGGGGAGCGGAGTCATCGCTGGAACCAGGGTGATTGCCGACAAGGAGTGCGTCTTTGGCAAACCTGGACGAATAGGGACGAGAAATGCTGAATGCGATGCCGTAGCGCGAGCGCCGGAATGTCAGACGGGAGGCGTAGCGTGAGCGCCGTGCCCTGGGGCCGTCGGCGTGGGCGCCGGATTGTCGGACGGACCGCGTAGCGTCGTCGCATGGACGCCGAGGACGAGGCCGAACGGATCTTGGGCGAGCTGCGCGCCCAGGCCGATCCGGTGCGGGCCGACAGCGAGAAGCGCTACCTGAAGAGCGAACTCGCGCACATCGGAGTGCCCGTCCCGGTGCTGCGGAAGATCGCCGTGTCGGCGGTCAGGGTACTACCTGCGCGCGACGAGTTGCTCGGGCTCGTGGACGCGCTGTGGACGGCGACGGACGACGGCCGTCCCATCCACGAGGCGCGCATGTCGGCCGTGGAAGTGCTGGCCAAGCGAGTGGAGTTGCTCGTCCCCGGCGACCTGGCCGTGGTCGAGCGCCTCATCCGCGACTCTGCGGGCTGGGTGATGGTGGACCAGCTCGCCGACAGGGTCGTCGGCCGCTTGATCGTCCGCTACCCCGACCTGAGCGCGGTGCTGGACGCGTGGGTCCGCGATCCCGACATGTGGATACGGCGCACGTCGCTTCTCGCGCTGCTACCGGGCGTCCGCGCCGGAACCCCCGACCTGGACCGGCTCACCAGATACGGAGACATCCTCATAGGCGAAAAGGAGTTCTTCATCCGCAAGGCACTGGGGTGGGTGCTGCGCGAACTGTCGAAGAAGGACCCCGCGTGGGTGACGGCATGGGTGGAGGCGCACATGGCCGACGTCTCCGGCGTCACGTTCCGCGAGGCCGTCCGCCGCCTGCCACCCCCCGACGCCGACCGCCTGCTCACCGCGTACAAGGCCCGCTGACCCCCGCTCGCTCACGCACCCGCGTCCCGCCAGGCCCGCCCGTGCGTCCCGCCAGGCCCGCCCGTGCTGCCCGACCGTGTTGCCCGCCCGTGACCGTCCCGCGTGCTCCGCGCTGGTGCCAATGCCGCCGTGACACGCGCCGGTCCCATCGCCGGTACCGCTTGGCTGCGCGGTGCGCTCGTGCCGCTTGGCGCTGGCGCTCGTACCGCACATCCGCCTAGCACGTCCATGTTGTGCGCTCACGCTGGACTACCCGTGCCGCGGGACGGCCAGTGCCGGACGCGGTGCTGTGCCGTTTGTGTAGTGCTCGTGCTGGAGCGCTCAGTGCTGCGCGTGGGTGCTGGGCGTCTGTGACGAGCGACTGGTGCCCGGTGATGCTGCGCAGACGTGCTGTGCGCTCGTGCTCCGTGCACGCTGGCCGCCGCTCGTGTCGCGCTCATGCTGTGCGCTCATGCTGGACTGCCCGTGTCGTGCGCTCACGCTGGGCTGCCAGTGTCGTGCACTCGTGCCGCTGGACGCTGGTGCTGGTCCGGCGATGTTGCGCTTCTGTGTCGGGCGCCGTGGTGCTGGGCCGACCGTGCCCTGCGCTGCTGGCCCCGTGGTGGTGCAGCTTGCCGTGCTGCGCGCTGCTGGTGGACTCCCGATGTTGGGGACGTCCGCGTTGGCTGACCGTCTGCCCAACGTTGCTGCCTGGCCGCGCTGGACCGGTGGTACTGCGCGCTGGTGCCAGGCCGCTGGTGCCAGGCCGCTGGTGCCGGGCGGCTGGTGCTGGGCGGCTGGTGCCGGGCCGCTGGTGTTCGGTAGCAGGCGTTGCCGCCCGTGCTGCTTGATCGTGCTGGAGCACCGGTTTCGGGCCGCTCGTTCGTTCTCATGTGGCGAGTGCCGTGCGGCCGCGCCGCCTGCTGGTGCTGGACCGCCACTGCTGTGCGCTCATGCTGCGGGCGTGCTGGCCGCTCGTGTCACACGTCCAGCACGTCTATGTCGTGCGCTCATGCTGGACTGCTCACGTTGCGCGGTCATGCTGGACTGCCCACGTTGTGCGCGCCTGCACACCGGACGCCGATGCCGGACGCCTGGTGCTATGCCGTTCGTGTAGTGCTCGTGTTGGGGCGCTCAGTGCTGCTCGTTGGTGCTGCGGGTGCGTGCTGCGTGCTGGCCGATCGTGGCGTGTGTCCGTGGCGTGGCCGGGTGGCGTGGGTCGGTGGCGGGGGCGGTGGCGTGCGTGTTGGGGGCTGGGTGGCTCGTGTTGGGGGGCTGCGGTGCGTGTGTGTTGGGCGCGCGTGCCTCGTTTGTGTGCCGTGTGTGGTGGGGTTAGCGGCGGTAGGCGGTCCAGACTTTGTGCATGCGGGCGCCCTGGCCGGCGGTGAAGGAGGTCATGCAGGTGTCGTAGCTGTAGTCCATGAAGTTGTGGACGGGGTCGTCGCCGGGGGCCGGGCAGGTGTCCTTGCCGGACGGGCAGCCGTTGGTGGGGTCGCGCTCGGCCGGGGTGTCGGACACCCGGTCGCCCTTGCCGCCGCAGCCGTCCTGGAACGTGTGGTAGAGCCCGAGCCAGTGGCCGACCTCGTGGGTCGCGCTGAACCCGCGGTTGAAGTTGTCGATCGGGCCACCGGGCATGCTGCCGTAGTGGATGGTGACGCCGTCCATCTTGGGCTCGGACTTGTACTTCCACGGGAAGGTGGACCAGCCGAGCAGGTCGCCGCCGATGCGGGCGCTGTAGAGGTTCAGCGTCCCCTTGCCGCCCTTGCGGAGCTTCGGCTTGTAGGTGCCCTCGTAGCGCTCCGGCTCGTTGAACCAGGCGGCCTTGTCGGAGCGGCTGATCGCCTTCAGGTGGAACGTCACGCGGGTGTTCGCGCCGCCGTACCGGCCGCCGTAGGACGCGTTCAGCACGCTGATCTGCCGCTTCACCACCGACGTGGGGACGTTGCCGGTGGAGCCGTCGTGCAGCACGTGGAAGTACACCGGGACGCTGATCTTGCCAGCGGCGCGCAGGTCGGTCGGGGTGGACTGGTCGTCCGGCCGGTCCATGGCGCCGAGGCCGAGGCCCCTGAGGGCCTGGCCGAGGCGCTGCTCGACGCTCGCGGACTCCGAAGGGGTGAGGGCGTTGCGCTCCCGCACGTGCGCGTCGGGCCGCCGGAGCCGGGCGTTCGACGGCGCGGCGCAGGCGTTCGGGCCGGCGGCGCGAGGCGCGTCGGGGTGTGCTCGCCCGGCCGTGGCGCCCGCTCCGGCCGGACCGGTCGGTACGGCGGGGACGAGGGCGGTGATGAGGGCGGCGGCAGCGAGCAGCTTCACGACACTCCTAGGGAGGGACTGCTGAATGCGTACGGACAGCGACTGGACACAGGGCGTTATCAAGACGTATCAGAGAGAAGTCCTGCTGCGCGTGTGATCAAGGTAAACGGATGCCGACCGTTTTCGGCCAGTCGCCCAATGTGACCGCCGTGACCCGCCCGGGCGCATCGGCCCTGGATGCGGCCCCGTAGACTGGAGTTCTTTCCAGGCCCGTGCGAAAGGCGTTGTTGGTGGCCGTAGACCAGTCCTTTGACACCGTTCTCGTCGTCGACTTCGGCGCGCAGTACGCGCAGCTGATCGCGCGGCGGGTCCGTGAGTGCCATGTGTTCAGCGAGATCGTGCCGTCCACCATGCCGGCGGCGGAGATGCTCGCCAAGCGGCCGAAAGCGATCATCCTGTCGGGCGGGCCGGCGTCGGTGTACGAGCAGGGGGCGCCGGCGGCGCCGGAGGGCCTGTTCGAGCTCGGCGTGCCGACCCTCGGAATCTGCTACGGCCACCAGGTGATGGCGCAGGCGCTCGGCGGGGCGGTGGAGAACTCCGACGTCGCCGAGTACGGCGGCGCGACCGTCGCCGTGACCTCGCCGGGGATGCTGTTCGCCGGGCTGCCGAACGAGCAGGCGGTGTGGATGTCGCACCGCGACTTCGTGCGCGAGGCGCCCGCCGGGTTCACGGTCACGGCCAGCACGGACGTGACGCCGGTCGCCGGCATGGAGGACCGGGACCGCGGCTTCTTCGGCGTGCAGTTCCACCCGGAGGTGCTGCACACCGAGAACGGCATGGAGATCCTGCGGCGCTTCCTCTACGAGGGCGCGGGCTGCCGGCCGAACTGGACGATGGTGAACATCGCGGACGAGTCGATCGAGGCCGTCCGGGAGCAGGTCGGCGGGAAGCGGGCGATCTGCGCGCTGTCGGGCGGCGTCGACTCGGCGGTGGCCGCGGCGCTCGTCCAGCGCGCCATCGGCGACCAGCTGACCTGCGTGTTCGTCGACCACGGGCTGCTGCGCAAGGGCGAGCCGGAGCAGGTCGAGAAGGACTTCGTCGCGGCGACCGGGGTGAACCTGCACGTCGTGGACGCGCAGGAGCGCTTCCTCGCCGCCTTGGACGGGGTGAGCGACCCGGAGGAGAAGCGGAAGATCATCGGCCGCGAGTTCATCCGGGTGTTCGAGGAGGCGGCCCGGGAGATCGTCGGCGAGGACGCGGCGGAGCCGGTCGAGTTCCTCGTGCAGGGCACGCTCTACCCGGACGTCGTGGAGTCGGGCGGCGGTACCGGCGCGGCGAACATCAAGTCGCACCACAACGTCGGCGGGCTGCCGGAGGACCTGCAGTTCCGGCTGGTGGAGCCGCTGCGGACGCTGTTCAAGGACGAGGTGCGGGCGCTCGGCGAGCAGCTCGGCCTGCCGTCGGAGATCGTGTGGCGGCAGCCGTTCCCGGGGCCCGGGCTCGGCATCCGGATCATCGGCGCGGTGACCCGCGACCGGCTGGACATCCTGCGCGACGCGGACGCGATCGCCCGCGAGGAGCTGACGCGGGCGGGCCTGGACCGCGACATCTGGCAGTTCCCGGTGGTGCTGCTCGCCGACGTCCGGTCCGTGGGCGTGCAGGGTGACAGCCGGACGTACGGGCACCCGATCGTGCTGCGCCCGGTGACCAGCGAGGACGCGATGACGGCCGACTGGGCGAGGCTCCCGTACGACCTGCTGCAGAGGATCTCGACGCGGATCACCAACGAGGTCCGCGAGGTCAACCGGGTCGCCGTCGACATCACCTCCAAGCCGCCGGGCACCATCGAGTGGGAGTGACCTCGGCGGCGAGGCGATAGCGCGGGAAACGTGAGGGCCCGGGTGCGATCCGCACCCGGGCCCTCACGTGTTCGCGGAGGTGTCAGACGGTCGCGGGGGCCAGGGCGGCCTCGGCGTCCAGGGTCGCGGCGGCCGCGTTGACGACCGCGGCGATCCGCAGCGCCTCCTGGACGAGCTCGCGCGACAGGCCGGCCTCGCGGACGACCTTCTCGTGCGACTCCAGGCACCGGCCGCAGCCGTTGATCGCCGACACGGCGAGGCACCACAGCTCGAAGTCGACCTTGTCCACGCCCGGCTTGCCGATGATCGACATCCGCAGCTTGGCGGGCAGGGTCGCGTACGTCTCGTCGCCGATCAGGTGCGTGGCGCGGTAGTACACGTTGTTCATCGCCATGATCGACGCGGCGCCCTTGGCGGCCTCGAACGCCTCGGCGGACAGGTGGTCGCCGGCGTCCTCGGCCAGCTCGCGGATGACGGTGGCGCTCCGGGTGGCGAGGGCGCAGGCCAGCACCGTCCCCCACAGCTGCTGGTCGGTGAGCTGCGAGGTGGAGGTGAGCGAGCCGAGGTTGAGCTTGGTGTCCTTGGCGTAGCCCGGGAGGGCGCTCTTCAGCGCGTCAACGCTCATGATGTCGAGTCCTTTCCTGCGGACGGCCGGCCGCGCGCGCGACCGGCCGTCGGGGGCCGGGGCCGGGCGTCGCGGCGCGTCGCGGCGCCGCGCGGACCGGCCGGCCGGCGGGGTGAGGCGGGTGGGATCAGGCCCCGGCCATCAGCTTGGCGGCGTCGAGGGTGTCCTCGCCCTTGTTCCAGTTGCAGGGGCACAGCTCGTCGCTCTGCAGGGCGTCGAGGACCCGGAGGACCTCCTTGACGTTCCGGCCGACGGAGCCCGCGGTCACCATGCTGAACTGGATCTCGTTGTTCGGGTCGACGATGAAGGTCGCCCGCTGCGCGACGCCGTCCTCGGTAAGAATGCCGAGGGACTCGCACAGCTCGCGCTTGAGGTCCGACAGCATCGGGAACGGGATCTCGCGCAGGTCCGGGTGGTCCTTGCGCCACGCGAAGTGGACGAACTCGTTGTCGACGGACGCGCCGAGCACCTGGGCGTCGCGGTCGGCGAACTCCTCGTTGAGGCGGCCGAACTCCGCGATCTCGGTCGGACAGACGAAGGTGAAGTCCTTGGGCCAGAAGAACACGACGCGCCACTTGCCCTCGTAGGACTTGTGGTTGATCGTCTCGAAGGCGTTGTCCGGGTCCAGCGAGACGCAGGCGGTCAGTTCGTACTCGGGGAACTGGTCACCGACAGTAAGCACGCATGCTCCTTTTGTCACGAGAAAGGGCGCGCCTCTCGCCCGGAGAGGCGTGGGAAGGCCGCCGCGGCGCAACCGGCACCCGGCGGCTGATGTCACTCAGCGTGCCCTACCGGCAAAGAAAAGAGAAATCGATCTATCGCAACAGATTGATAGGAGCTTCTTATTGGATCTCGGCAAACCCAGCCGGACCGGCACAAAGGCCCTCTCGGCGGGGTCCGGGCGGCGCCGCGAGTTGATCGAGATCACACTCGCGCTCCGAGCTGTCGACACGCTCCGTAACGGACGAGAATAGACGATCTCCGAACCGGCCCGGCATTCCGGGGCATCGCGCCCGGCCGCTCAGGACGCGCCGGTCCCTTCGAGGTGCGCCTTGAGGCGCCCGAGGGTGGTCGCGATGTTGCGGGCGTTGTGGGCGGGGCGGTCGACGGTGCCGGTCAGCGCGATCGCGATCGGGATGAGCCACAGCGGGACGCGCAGCCAGTTCGTCTCGGTGACGGTGCAGCCCCGGCCGTCGTCCCGGTGATCCGGCCCGTCGCGATGGGCTGCTCGAACGGCATGGGCGCCCCTGTCCTCCGGCGAATGTGAGCACCGATTACATCAGGGCCGCGCGGGCACCGTCAACGCCCCGCGGAGGCCGGTGCGGGTCAGCCCTGCCCGATGCCCTTCCCGAACGTGTCGAGGACCTGTTCGGCCAGCTCACCGGCGTGCTCGGCGGGCAGGAAGCCGTCGACGACCATCTGCGAGAGCCCGTAGACGAGGGCGTGCGCCGCCAGGATCACCAGCTGCGGGTCGCCCGCGCGCAGCGTGCCCGCGTTCTGCCCCGCCGCTATGAGATCGGTCACCTGCCGCTCGATCGCAAGCATGGCCTCGCGGATCTCCGGTGCCGGGTCCGCGGTGTAGACGGTGGTGCGCAGCAGCTCGAACCGGTGGGGGTGCCGCGCGGCGTACCGGACGAAGGCGTGCCCGAACGTCCACATGGCCGGACGGTCCGGACGGGCGTCCGCGAGCGCCGCCCGCTGCCACTCGCCGAAGTCCTCCAGGACACGTCCCGCGACGGCCGTGAGCAGGGCGTCCCGGTCGGCGAAGTGCCGGAACGGGGCGCCCGCCGAGACGCCGGTCCGCCGCGCCGCCTCCCGCACCGAGACGTTCGACACGCCGCCCTCGTCCAGCAGGTCGAGGGCGGTCGCGGTCAGCGCGGCCCGCAGGGAGCCGTGGTGGTAGCCCGGGCGCCGGGCGGGATCGTCGGACACCCGGGCTTGATACCACAGCGGTCGCGTCACCGGCGGCCGGCGGGACGGGTCACCAGGCGAGGTCGTCGTAGTCGGCGGCGCGGCTCAGCCAGGCGAACGCGTCGCCGTCGACGCGTCCGGGCCGGCCGTCGACGAGCTGCAGGAAGTGCTCGCCGGAGCCGTCGGCCTTGACGAAGAAGGAGTCGCCGGGCAGCCGGACGGCCGGCCCCGTGGGCCGCCCGTTCGCCGCCGACAGCGTCGCGAGGACGAAGGACGCGTCGTCGTCGGGGCCGTGCTTGGCGCCCTGGATCTGGGCCGTGGCGGTCCGCCCGTCGGGGTTGAGGACGAACACGTTGATCAGCCCGTTCACCCGCGTCCCGGTGACCTCGGCGGGGCGCAGCACGCGGGAGGACAGCAGGTCGGCGCCGGGCCGGCCGGTGTCGAGCAGCCGCAGCACCGCCTGGCCGGACGGGCCGCCGGGGGCCTGGACGAAGCCGAGGGTGCGGTTGTCGGGCGCCCACGTCGCGCTGGTGACGGACCCGCCGGTGGCGGTGCTCCAGGTCCGGTGACCGCCGGTGCGGACGTCGATGACGACGGCCTCGGGGCGCCCGCCGGCGGCGCCGACGACGGCGAGCCGGGAGCCGTCGGGGCTGGCGGCGAGGTTCTCGGGCTTGCCGAACCCCGTGTCGAGCCGGACGGTCCCGCCGGGGACCCGCTCCGGCGCCGACGGGGTGCCGTCCGCGCCCAGGGTGAGCCGGTAGAAGGCGTAGGAGTCGCCGCCCGCCTTGCCGGCGAGGAAGAACGTCCGCCCGTCGCCGGTCGCGGCCACCGCCTCGTACCGGCCGCCGAGCGAGGCCGCCTCCGTGAGGCCCTGCGCGGTGGCGTTCTCGACAACCGCGCGCCCGTCGCGGATCGCGACGACGTGCCGGGGCCCGCCGGCGCCCGCGGCGGGGCCGTCGTGAGCGGCGCGCGGGATCGCCCCGCCGACCGCGGTGCCGCCGATGATGACGGCGGCCAGCCCGGCCGCGACCGCGACGGGCACCGTCCAGGGACGGCGCCGACGCCGGGCGGACGGGACGGTGAGCGGCGCCATTGCGCCGTCCGGCATGCTCGCGGCGGCGGCGCCGAACGCGTCGCGGAGCCGGTCCTCGGTCCTGGTCATGCTTCCTCCCCGAGCAGGTCGGCGAGCGACGCGAGCGCCCGCGAGACGGTGGACCGGACCGTGCCGACACCGATTCCCATGATCTCGGCGATCTCCCGCTCGTCCAGGTCCAGGTAGTAGCGCAGCACCAGGGCCTCGCGGCGGCGCCGCGGAAGGCGCCGCAGCGCGAGGAACACCTCGCGCCGCTCCTCGCCGAGCATGGCCGCCGACTCCGCCGACCACACCGGCGGTTCGTGCGTGCGTCCCGTCCGGAACGCGAGCCTGCGCCGCCGCAGCACGGTGCGGCACTTGTTCACCACCGCGGCGCGGGCGTACGGCAGCATCCGGTCGTGGTCGGTCAGGCGGTCGATCCTGCGGTAGAGGTCGATGAAGGCGTCCTGCACGACGTCCTCGGCGGTGGCCCGGTCCCCGACGATCATCAGGGCCGTGCGGGCCAGGCCGAGCTGGTGCTCGCGGAACAGGGCCGTCAGGGCGGCGGTGGCCGCGGCGCGATCGTCCGCCTCGGAGGCGCCCGCCTCGGAGGCGTCCGCCTCGGGGACGGCGCCGGTCGCGCGGCGGGGGTGGCGCATGTTCGCCACTATGTCGGTTTCCACGCTTCTTACACTCACGAGGCGCCCGTTCGTTGCCTGCTGCGGCGCAGAGGATGGTCCGGGGCCCGTGCGACCGCCGGGTAATGTGAGGCGGCGGTTATCCATCGACGATGCGGTGATAGGGGACGGTTATCAGCAGGCCGACGGTGTCGCAGCTCCGGGCGTTCCTGGCGCTGGCCGAGCATCTGCACTTCCGGGACGCCGCCGCCGCGCTGCGGATGAGCCAGCCCGCGCTGTCGGGCTCCGTGGCCGCGCTGGAGGAGAGCCTCGAGACCCGCCTCGTCGAGCGGACGACCCGGCGGGTGCTGCTGACGCCGGCGGGCGAGCGGGTCGCGCGTCGGGCCGAGAACGTCCTGGCGGAGCTGGACCGGCTGGTCGAGGAGGTCAGGGCGGTGCGCGGGCCGCTGGTCGGGCCGCTGCGCGTCGGCGTGATCCCGACCGTCGCGCCCTACCTGCTGCCGGTGGTGCTGCCGCGGCTCGCCAAAGAGTTCCCCGATCTCGAGCTGTCGGTGCACGAGGAGCAGACCGACCACATCGTCGCCGAGCTGATGGCCGGGCGGCTCGACGTGGTGCTGCTCGCGCTGCCCGCGCCGGTCCAGGGCGTTACCGAGCTGCCCCTCTACGACGAGGACTTCGTGCTGGTCACCCCGGCGTCGTTCGATCTGGACGCCGAGGGCGTGCCGCGCGACGCGCTGAACGAGCTGGACGTGATCCTGCTGAACGAGGGGCACTGCCTGCGCGACCAGGCGCTGGACGTGTGCCGGGAGGTGGGCGCGCGGGCGCCGTCGGCGACGTACGCGACGAGCCTGGCGACGCTCGTCCAGCTGGTGTCGGGCGGGCTCGGCGTGACGCTGGTCCCGGAGACGGCGCTGCCGGTGGAGACGCGGCGGGCGCCGAACCTGTCGCTGCACCGGTTCGCCGACCCGGCGCCGTTCCGGCGGATCGGGCTGGGGTTCCGGTCGACGTCGCCGCGCGCGGAGGAGTTCGAGGCGCTGGCGGCGGGCGTCCGCGCGGCGATCGCGGAGCTCGGCACCGGTTCGCCGGGCATCCGGCCGGCCTGACGCCCCGGAATCACCGGGGCCCTGACGCCCCGGGATCACCGGGCCTCGCCTTGAGGGCGGCCTCCGCGAGGTCGCGGGCGGGGTCGCCGCGTCAGGGCGCGGTAAAGGGACGGCAGGGCGGGTCAAGTCTGCGTCAGGGGACGGCCTGGCAATCGCGATCCGCGTTCGTCTGATCACTTCGTGTCACCATGCTCGGTGTGGCGGGGTTTCCGCTCTCGCTCGGCGGCGGCCCGCGTCAACCGACCCACTGGCACGAGCGAAGCGAACCGGGGGGTGCGGGGGTCGTTCCCCCGCCCCTAGGAGGCCGCATGTCACCGAAGCTCAGCGTCGTCGTCCCGTTCCACAACACCGAGGAGTACCTGCGCGCCTGCCTGGAGTCGATCGCCGGGCAGTCGCTGCGCGACCTCGAAGTGATCATGGTGGACGACGGGTCGGACGACAACGGCGCGGTGATCGCCAAGGAGATGTGCGACCGCGATCCGCGGTTCCGGCTGCTGGCGCGCGACAACGAGGGGCCGGGGCCGTCCCGCAACGCGGGGGTGCGGCTGGCGAAGGGGGAGTACCTGGCGTTCGCCGACGCCGACGACGTCGTTGAGCGGGACGCCTACAGCAAGATGGTCGGCTCCTTGGAGCGCACCGGGTCGGACATGGCGTCCGGGAACGTCGAGCGGATGGACGCCGACCGGACGTGGCAGTCGGTGCTCCACAGCGGCGTCTTCACCGAGACCCGCCTGAAGACGCACGTGTCGTCGCACGGGCTGCTGATCCGCGACCGTACGCCGTGGAACAAGGTGTACCGGCGCGCGTTCTGGGACCGCGCGGAATTGAAGTTCCCCGCCGGCTTCTATGAGGACCCGCCCGTGACGGCGCGCGCGCACGCGCTGGCCGGTGCCGTGGACGTGCTGAGCGACACCGTCTACTACTGGCGCAAGCGGCCGGGGTCCATCACCGAGGACCGCTACGACTGGGACAACCTCTGCCAGCGCCTGCGCTCCGCGCGCGTGGTGCGGGAGGGACTGGCCTCCTACGCGCCGCAGCTCGTCGCCACCTACGACGAGCACGTGCTCGTCGACATCGAGCTGCGCGTCGTCCTCGACGCCCTCCCCAGGACCGACGACGAGAACCGCGAGGAGCTCGTCGCCATGGGCGCGGCCCTAGCGCAGGGCATCAACCCGCGCGTCATCAGGCGGCTCCCGTCGATGACGCGGCTCCAGATGCACCTGCTGTGCCGCAAGAAGCTGCCCGAGCTGATGGACGTGCTGCGGTTCGTTCAGCTCGGCAAGCACAACGACACGGCGCGGGTACGGCGCGGGCTCCGGCACCGCTGGTACGCCGAGTACCCGTTCTTCGAGGACGAGGAGTGCGGCGTCCCGCTGCACGTGTACGACGTGACCGACGAGCTGAAGCCGGCGGCGGTGATCGACCGGGCCACCTGGGTCGGCGGGCGGCTGCGGCTCGAAGGGCACGCCTACATCCGGCACCTGGACTCCTCCAGCGAGGACGGCTCCCGGATCCGGCTGTGGCTGCTCGCGTCCAACCGGCGCGGGCTGATGCGGGTGCCGATCCGGCGGGTGCGGCGGCCGGACGTGACGGCGCGGACCCGGCAGTCGGTGGTGTCCTACGACTGGTCGGGGTTCGTCGCGGAGATCGACCCGGCCGCGCTGCGGATCTTCGGCCGCTGGCGGGACGTCGACTGGATCCCGTGCGTGGAGATCGTCAACCGGGGGCTGCGGCGCCGCCGCACGTTCGCCAACCCGCGGCTCAGCGCCCGGCAGTGGCCGGACGACCAGGAGTGCGCGCCGGGCGTGCTGGTGCAGGGCGTCGCGGCGAAGCGCCGGTTCGTCGTGCAGGTGCGGCGGACGGAGGCGACGGTGGCCGGCTCGCACGTCGAGGGCGGCGAGCTGTGGCTGGACGGCTGGAGCCGCACGCCGCTCGGCGAGGACGCGCGGGTCACCGCGGTGCCGAAGGCGGGGCGCGCCACCGTGGTCGGCCCGGTCGAGCCGGCGGAGGGCGCGGCGGACGGCTGGTACGGGTTCCGCGCGAAGCTGCCGGTCGGCGCGCTCGCCCGGCATCTCGGCGACTGGGAGATCAGCCTGCCCGGCGGCGTCCGCCCGTACCTGGAGGAGGACGCGGCGGGCGCGGTCCACCCGGCCCCCTGCGGGGAGCTGGAGGTCGCGCGGACGCGGCGCAGCCAGGTCCGCGTCGTCGCGCGGGACGGCGGGCCGGTCGTGGACCGGGTGTCGTGGTCGCCTGACGGGCTGCTCCGACTATCGGGGACCTGCACGGACCCGGCGGGCCGCCCGGAGGCCCTGATCCTGCGGCGGCGGCGGTCCTGCGAGGAGCACACCGTCGCGCTGCGCTGGGAGAGCGACCGGTTCACCGCGAAGTTCGCGCCGGAGCGGATGCCGGTGCTGGGGCTGTCGCGCCCGCTGGTGTCCGGCCGCTGGGACGTGTTCGCGGCGCTCGGCGAGACGGAACGGCCCGTGGCCGTCCGGCGGCACGCCCTGCGGCGCCTGCCGGAGCCGACCGAGACGGGCCTGCACCGCGTCGATGTCCGGGTCTACAAGACCGACCTGCTCCAGCTCCACATCCAGACGGCCCTCGACGACGACGAGCGCGGCCCCTACGCGCAGGCGAGGATCCGGTCCGGGCACTACAGGCGCCACCTGAACCTGCCCGTGCGCGACCTGGCCGTGTTCGACGCGTACAAGGGACGCCAGTACGCGTGCAACCCGCGCGGCATCTACGACGAGCTTCGCCGCAGGGAACTGGACGTCGACTGCGTGTGGGTCACGGAGAACGGCCAGTTCGGCAAGCCCGCCGGTGCGCGGACCGTCCTGGCCGGTTCCCGCGAGCATTACGAGGCGCTCGCCAGGGCGCGCTACGTGTTCGGCAACTGGTCGCAGCAGGAGTGGTTCACCAAGCGCGAGGACCAGACGTACGTGCAGTGCTGGCACGGCACGCCGCTCAAGAAGCTCGGCTACGACGTCAAGAAGATGCCCTACAAGCGGACCGAGGGCATGGACTGGATGCAGCACGACGTCCCGCAGTGGGACGTGCTGCTATCGCAGAACGCGTTCTCCGTGCCGCTGTTCC
Organism: Actinomadura sp. RB99; assembly: GCF_014706005.1. Lineage (NCBI taxonomy): Bacteria > Bacillati > Actinomycetota > Actinomycetes > Streptosporangiales > Thermomonosporaceae > Actinomadura > Actinomadura sp. RB99. The sequence goes on from NZ_JABMCA010000046.1 coordinate 27,595, forward strand.
GGCGCGCGTTCGGCTACCAGGGGGAGGTTCTGGAGAGCGGCTATCCGCGCAACGACATCCTGAACAGCCCGCACCGCGACGAGATAGCGACGGCGGTACGGCGGCGCCTGGGCATTCCCGAGGGCAAGCGGGTCGTGCTGTACGCGCCGACGTGGCGGGACGACTTCCACTTCGCCATCGGCAAGCGGGCGTTCCGCCTCGAACTGGACGTGGAGCAGTTCCGGAAGGCGCTGGGCCGCGACCACATGCTGCTGCTCCGCACCCACTACCTGGTGACGGACCGGCCGAAGTGGCGGCCCGGCGACTGCGTCATGGACGTGTCGGTCTACCCCGACATCTCCGAGCTGTTCCTGATCAGCGACGTGCTCGTCACCGACTACTCCTCGGCGATGTTCGACTTCGCCGTCACCGGCCGGCCGATGCTGTTCTACACCTACGACCTGGAGCGGTACCGCGACCACGTGCGCGGCTTCTACTTCGACTTCGACGCGGAGGCGCCCGGGCCGCTGCTGCGCACGTCCAAGCAGGTCGTCGAGGCGCTCGCCGAGCCGGCGGCGATCGAGTCCGGGTACCGCGGCGCGCGCGCGGCGTTCGCCGCCCGGTACTGCCCGCACGACGACGGCCGGGCCGCCGCCCGCGTCCTCGACCACGTGCTCTGACGTCCGCGCGGCGCCGTCCCGAGTGGCGCCGCGCGGATCCGCGCGCCCCACCACCCCGCAACCCCTGGAGAACCCGTGTCACCGAAGATCAGCGTCGTTGTACCGTTCCGAGCCGCCGGGGACCACCTCGCCGGATGCCTGGAGTCGCTGGCCGGGCAGACGCTGCGCGACCTGGAAGTGATCATGGTGGACGACGGGGCCGCGGACGAGGCCGCCGCCGTCGCCGAGGCGTTCGCGCGCCGCGACGGCCGGTTCGTGCTCGCCCCGCACAACGACCCGTCCGCGGGGCCGGTGCGCAACACCGGCGTCCGGTACGCCGGGGGCCGCTACCTGGCGTTCGTCGACGGCGAGGACGCGCTCCCGCCCTACGCGTACGAGCTGCTGGTCGGGACGCTGGAGTCGACCGGGTCGGACATCGCCGGCGGCAACGTCATGTGCCTCGACGACGAGGGCGTCTGGCAGTCGTGGCTGCACGCGGAGCCGTACGCGGCGGCTGCGCGGTCCACGCACATCTCCCAGCAGCCGGCGCTGCTGCAGGACCGGACCGTGTGGAACAAGGTGTTCCGCCGCTCGTTCTGGGAGGCGCACCAGTTCGAGTTCCCCGCGATGCAGTACGGCGACCTGACCGTGGCGATGGAGACGCACGTCCTCGCGTCCTCCGTCGACGTCCTCGACGCCACCGTCTACTTCTGGCGCCACCACCTGGGCGCCTACGAGCGGGAACGGCAGGAGCTCGGCGACATCATCGACCGGATGGCCGCCCTGGGGATGGTCCGCCGCGTCCTGCGCGACCGGGCGCCGGAACTGCTGCCCGCCCACGACATGTACGCGCTGGACCTGGACGTCCGCGCGCTCGTGCACGCGCTGCCCGCCGCGTCCGAGCAGGAGCGCCGCCGGCTGGTCGGCCTCGGCGCGGAGATCGTCGCGGAGGCGCACCCGGCGGCGGTGTCCGGGCTGGAGGCGATCAAGCGGCTGGAGCTGCACCTGCTCGGCGAGCGGATGCTGCCGGAGCTGCTGGAGGTGCTGCGGTTCGAGGAGGGCGGCCTGGACGAGGTCCCGCTCGTCGCGAAGGGCCGGTTCCGGCAGCGCTGGTACGCCCGCTACCCATTCTTCGGCGACCCGCACCGCGCCGTGCCCGACGAGGTGTACGACGTCACCGACGAGTTCGAGCTGTGGACGGGGGTGGAGCGGGCCGGCTGGGACGGGGACGTCCTCACGCTCGAGGGGTTCGCGCACCTCGCCCGCCTCGACGTGTCGTCGGCGCACGACTCCCGGATCCGGATGTGGCTGCGCGACGCCCGGACGGGCCAGGAGGTCCGCCTCGACGTGGAGCGGACCCGCTGCCCCGAGGCCACGGCCCGTTCCGGGCAGGCGCTGGTGTCGTACGAGTGGTCGGGGTTCGCCGTCCGGATCGACCCGGAGGCGCTCCGCGACGGCGAGGAGTGGCGCACCGCCGCGTGGGAGCTGTACGCCGAGGTGACGACGGCGGGGCACAAGGCCGTCCGGCGGGTCACCGCGGCGGCGCCGCGGGTGCGGTGGACGGCCGCGCGGCAGCTCGCCGAGCACGTCGCGGTCCAGCCGGCGGACGGCGACGAGGGGTTCGCCGTGCACGTCAAGGCGTCCCGGGCGGTGCTCACCGGGTTCCGCCGGATGGGCGACGTGCTGGAGCTGACCGGGTGGACGAACCGGGCGCTCGGCGCCGGGGCGGCGATCATGGCGGCGCGGCGGCACGGCGGGACGGAGGTGTTCGGCGACGTCACGGTCCGCCCGGCGGCGGTGACGCCGGCGGCCGAGGGGACCGGCTTCAGCTTCACCGCGACGCTGCCGCTGGACGGCCTGCTCTCGCTCCCCGAGTCCGCCGGCGACGCCCCCGATTCCGGCGCGCGCCCGGCCGTCGGCGCGGCCGGCGGACCGGCCGGCGGCCCGGCCGAAGGAGGGGAGCGCGCGCCGGACGACGCAGTGCCGCACATCGCTCCCGGCCACGCGCACCTGCTGGACGTCATCGACTGGGACATCCGGCTGAGCGGCGAGGGCGGCCCGCTCCGGCTGACCATGGCCGCGCATCTCGCCGAGGCCAGGTTCGCCTGGCGGGGCCGCGAGTTCGTCGTCACCCGCACCGCGTACGGGAACCTGCGGGGCATCGAGCGCGGCTTCCGGCCCGTGGTCACGCAGGCCGCCTGGGACGCCGAGGGCCGGCTCGCGCTCACCGGCACCTACGCCGACCCCGAGGACCGGCCCGGCCGCCTCGTGCTGCACCGCAGCCGCTCGGGCGAGGCGCACGAGGTGCCGCTGACCTGGGAGGGGAACCGGTTCACCGCCGCGTTGACGCCCGCGCGCCTGCCGGTGTTCGGGACGGACCTGCCGCTCGCCGAGGGCGCCTGGGACCTGATCGCGCCCACCCGGTCCGGGGACGTCGCCGTCGTCGCCGAGCGCGCCGGGATCCCCGCGCTGCCCGAATGGCGGCGCGTCGGGACCCACGAGTTCGAGGTCGGCGTCCACCAGACCGACGCGGTGCAGATCCACAGCCGTCCCGCCCTGTCGGAGGACGAGCGCGGACGGCACGCGCAGCGGCTCCTGCAGCAGAACGACTACCCCGTCTACCTGCGCAGCCCGCTGTCGGACGTCGTCGTGTTCGACAGCTGCAACGCGTCCCAGTACAGCTGCAACCCGCGCGCGCTCTACGAGCAGCTCGCCAAGCGCAGGCCCGACCTCGAATGCGTGTGGGTTTCGCGGGACGGCCAGTTCGCCGTCGAGGGCGAGGCACGGACCGTCCAGGCGGAAACACGGGAGCACTACCGGACGCTCGCGCGCGCACAGTACATCGTCACCAACTACGGGGCGCCGTACTGGTTCGCCAAGCGACCGGGCCAGATCTACCTTCAGACCTGGCACGGCACGCCGCTCAAGCGGCTCGGCTATGACCTGAAGGACATGCCGTACCGGCGCACCGAGAAGCTCGACTGGATACAGCGCGAAGTGCCCCGGTGGGACTACCTGCTGTCGTCCAGCCCGTTCGCCACGCAGGTGATGCGGCACGCGTTCCACTACAGCGGCGAGGTCCTGGAGACCGGTTTTCCGCGCAACGACGTCATGAGCGCTCCCGAGTGGCAGCGCGTGGGCGCGGACATCCGCAAGCGCCTCGGCATCCCCGAGGGCAAGAAGGTGGTGCTGTACGCGCCGACGTGGCGGGACGACGAACACCACACCCCGGACCGCCGCGGTTTCCACCTGGAACTGGACATCGAGGCCATGCGGCGCGCGCTCGGGGATGACCACGTCCTGCTCCTGCGCGCGCACTATCTCGTCACGGACCGCGCCCACGTCGCGTCGGACGACTTCGTCATCGACGTCACCCGCTACCCCGACATCGCCGACCTCTACATGGCGTCCGACGTGCTGGTGACGGACTACTCGTCCGCCATGTTCGACTACGCCGTCCTGGGCCGCCCGATGGTCTTCTACACCTACGACCTGGAGCGCTACCGGGACCACGTCCGCGGCTTCTACCTGGACCTGGAAGCGGAGGCGCCGGGACCGCTGGTCGCGACGTCGGAGGAGGTCGCCGAGGCCGTCCGCGAGGCGCCCGCTCTGGAGGACGTGTACAGCGGCCGGTACGACGACTTCTTCGTGAAGTACTGCCCGCACGACGACGGCGAGGCCGCGGCCCGCGTCATCGACCACGTCTTCCCTCGTTGACCCGCGGCGAGCCGCCGTCATGGGGTCCGCCATGACGGCGGCTCGCCGCGGGTGAACGCCGTCCGGTCAGCCGGGGCGGCGGCAGCGGGCGAACAGCCAGGTGCCCGGCCACGACCACAGCGGCAGCCGCCGCTCCACGGCCATCGACAGCCACAGGGCCTCGTTCGCCAGCGGGTGCAGGGGAGCGAGGTCCTCGCGGCGCGTCGTCCGGTGCCGGAGCCGGCGCAGCACGGGGCGCAGCAGCACGCCGCGGCTCCACAGCCGTTCCAGCAGCAGGCCGGCGCCTTCGAGGAGCTCGGTGAGGGCGTCGCGGGTGTAGCGGCGAACGCGCCCGAGCGCGACGTCGTGAGCCGACCACAGGGCCATGTCGCACGGGACGCACACCAGCGCCGTCCCGCCGGGCTTCAGCACGCGGGCGATCTCGGCGGCGGCGCGCTCGTGGTCGTCGATGTGCGCCAGCACGTCCATCGCGAGCGCCAGGTCGTACTGCCCGCCGGGGAGCGGGAGGTAGCGGGCGTCGCCTTCGTACGCCTCGACGCCGTGTGCGCGCGCGAGCGCGACCGCGCCCGGGTTCAGGTCGATGGCGGTCGTCCGCCAGCCGTGCCCGGCCAGCATCCGCGCGTCCGCGCCCGCCCCGGCGCCGACGTCGACGGCCGTGCCGGGCACGCTGAACCGCAGCAGCTCACCGGAGACGATCGCGCGCCGTTCCCGGTACCACCAGTTGTCGTGCTCGATCCCCGAGATCCGCTGCAGCTCGATCGTGTCCACGGGACAAGGCCACGCCATCGCGGCGGCGCGTTCCACCGTCGTCGCCGATCGCATGCCGATCGTTGACCCGCGCTTGAACCGGCTCCGAGCCTCGGCGGGCCGTCAGCGCCTGCGGCGCCGCACCAGCCAGCGGATCACCAGCAGCAGCACGACGAGCCCGCCCGCCGCCGGGACGGCCCGCTTCACCAGCGACGGCCCGGCGACCTCCAGCAGGTCGATCGCGTCGTCGTCGCGCGCGAGCCGCAGCGGCGGCCGCTCGGACGGCGCCGCGTGCCGCGGCGCGGCCGGCACGGGCCGCGCCACCTCCGCCTTCGCCGGTTCCGGTTCGGCGGGCTTCACCGGCTCGGCAGGCTTCACCGGCTCGGCGGCCTGCTCAGCGGCCTGCTCAGGGGCCTTCTCGGCGGCCGGTTCGGGTTCCGGCGCCGGCTCCTCGGCCGGAGCCTCCGGCTCCGGCGCGGCCTCCTCCTGCACGGGCGCCGCGGGCGCGGCCGTCGCGGCGGCCTCGGCCACGGGAGCCTCCGGGGCCTCCGGCTCGGCCGGCGACTCCAGCTCCGCCGCGAGCGCCTTCGCGAACCGCGCGATGATCTTCGAGCCGACCTCGGACAGGATGTTGCGGCCGAACTGCGCGGGCCGCCCCGTCACGTTCAGCTTGGTGCGCACCGACACCAGGGTCGTGCCGTCCTCCTGCTGGCGCAGCTTCGCCTGGACGGTCGCCGACGCCGTGCCGGAGCCGCGCGCCTCCTTCGCGGCGGCCTCCATCGTGACGGTGCGGGACGACTCGTCGGCCGCGACGATGCGCGCGGTGCCCCGGTAGGTGATGGTCATCGCGCCGACCTTCACCTTCAGCCGGCCCGCGTACTCGTCGCCGTCGACCGAGTCGAGGGTCGCGCCCGGCATGCACGACGCGACGCGCTCCACGTCGAGCAGCACCGACCAGGCCCGATCCACCGGCACGGGGACGGTGAATTCGTGGTCGAGCTCCATGATCATGGTCCTTATCGTCCGGTGTACTTCCTCGCGACCCTACGGCGATCACCCGGGCGCCGCCAGTGCGGGGTGTCCCCACACTCGCGGCGGCACGGGCGGCCGCGCGGCCGGGCCCCGGGGCGCGGGGACCCGGCCGCACGGCCACGACTCAGCCGCGCGCCGCGTGCGAGGGGACGGTCCCGCGCACCCGCCGAGCCGGGCCGCTCATACGTTCGCCGCCGCGCTCAGCGCCCGCGCGGTCAGCACGGACGCCAGGTGCGTCCGGTATTCGGCGGACCCGTGCAGGTCCGCGGGCGGCTCGGTGCCCTCGGCGGCGCGCGCGGCGGCGGCCTGGAACGCCTCCCGCGACGCCGCCCGCCCCCGGACGGCCTCCTCGACCCCGCTCGCCCGGACCGGCGCCGGCCCCATGTTGGTCAGCGCGACGCGGGCGTCCTCCACGGTGTCCCCCGACCGGCGCACCGCGCAGGCGACACCCACGATCGCCCACGCCTGCGCCGTCCGGTGGAACTTCTCGTAGTGCACGCCCCAGCCCGCGCCGAGCTTCGGCACCCGGACGCCGACCAGCAGCTCGTCCGGCTCCAGCGCCGAGGTCATCCAGTCGACGAAGAACTCCGCCGCCGGGATCTCCCGCTCGCCGCGCACCGACCGGGCCAGCAGCACCGCGTCCAGCGCCAGCGCGACCGCCGGCAGGTCGCCCGCCGGGTCCGCGTGCGCCAGCGACCCGCAGAACGTGCCGCGGTGCCGGACCGCCGGGTCCGCGACAGTCTCCGTCGCCCGCGCGAGCAGCGGCAGGTGCTCGCGCACCAGCGGGTCGCCGACCACCTGGTGGTGCGTCGCCATCGCGCCGATGACCACCGCGCCGCCGTCGTCGCGGATCTCCCGGAGCCCGTCCAGCCGGCCGAGGTCGATGAGCGCGTCGGGGTAGGCGAGCCGCATCCGCAGCAGCGGCATCAGGCTCTGCCCGCCGGCGAGGACCTTCGCGTCCTCGCCCGCGTCGGCCAGCGCCCGCGCGGCGTCGTCCACCGACGCGGGCCGCACGTAGTCGAACGTCGCGGGGATCACTGGGCACCTCCGGCCGATCCGAGGCCGCCGCCCGCGCCGGGCTCGGCCGTGTCGGGCGTGGACTCCGCGCGGAGCGCGCGCCACACGCGCTCCGGCGTGCACGGCATCGGGACGTCGTCCACGCCGAACGGGCGCAGCGCGTCCACGACCGCGTTCACGACCGCCGGGGTCGAGGCGATCGTGCCCGCCTCGCCGACGCCCTTCACGCCCATCGGGTTGGACGTCGCGGGCGTCTCGGTGCGGTCGGTCGTGAACGGCGGCAGGTCCGCCGCCGACGGGATCAGGTAGTCGGCCATCGTCGTCGTCGTGAGGTTGCCGTCCGCGTCGTACACGGCCTCCTCGTACAGCGCCTGCGCGATGCCCTGCGCCAGCCCGCCGTGCACCTGCCCCTCGACGATCAGCGGGTTCACGACCTTGCCGACGTCGTCCACCGCGACGTACTTGCGGATCCTCACCATCCCGGTCTCGGTGTCGACCTCGGCCGCGCACAGGTGCGTGCCGTGCGGGAAGGAGAAGTTGTCCGGGTCGAACGTCGCGTCGGAGTCCAGCGACGGCTCGATCCCGTCCGGCAGGTCGTGCGCCGCGAACGCGGCCAGCGCGACCTCCTGCAGCGTCCGGCCCTCCTGCTGGACGCCCCGGACGCCGAACCGCCCGTTCTCGAACTCCAAGTCCTGCTCGGACGCCTCCAGCAGGTGCGCGGCGACCTTCCGGGCCTTGTCGACGACCTTGTCGCACGCCGAGTACAGCGCCATCCCGCCGACCGCCAGCGACCGCGACCCGTAGGTGTCCATGCCCTTGTGCGACACGGCCGTGTCGCCGTGCAGCACCTTCACGTCCTCGAACGGGACGCCGAGCCGGTCCGCAGTGATCTGCGCCCACGCCGTCTCGTGGCCCTGCCCGTGCGCGGACGACCCCGTGACGACCTCGACCTTCCCGGACGGCAGCACCCGGACGGACGCGTGCTCCCAGCCGCCCGCGCCGTACGACAGCGACCCCAGCACCCGCGACGGCGCCAGCCCGCACATCTCCGTGAACGTCGACACCCCGATGCCGAGCTGCACCGGGTCATGGCGTTCCCGCCGGTCCGCCTGCTCGGCGCGCAGCTTGTCGTACTCGAACAGCTCCAGCGCCTTGTCCGTCGCCGCCTCGTAGTTCCCGCTGTCGTAGGTGAGGCCGGCGATCGTGTCGTACGGGAACTCCTCGTGCGCGATCCAGTTGCGGCGCCGCACCTCGATCGGGTCCATGCCGAGCTCGGCGGCCAGCTCGTCCATCAGCCGCTCGATCGCGAACGTCGCCTCGGGGCGCCCCGCGCCCCGGTACGCGTCCGTCGGCGTCTTCGTTGTGAACACGCCCGAGCACGTGAAGGAGTAGGCGTCCATCTTGTAGATGCCGTTGAACATGAACGCGCCCAGCAGCGGGATGCCCGGCGTCACCAGCATCAGGTAGGCGCCCATGTCGGCGAGCAGCTCCACCTTCAGGCCCCGGATCCGCCCGTCCCGCTCCGCCGCGAGCGTCAGCCGCTGGATCTGGTCGCGGCCGTGGTGGACGGTCATGTTCCCCTCGCTGCGCGACTCCGTCCACTTCACCGGACGGCCCAGCCGCCGCGCCAGCAGCAGCGCGAGGACCTCCTCGCCGTACACCTGGAGCTTGGACCCGAACCCGCCGCCCACGTCCGGCGCGACGACCCGGATCCGGTGCTCGCCGATCCCGGTGACCGTCGCCAGCATCAGCCGCAGGATGTGCGGGATCTGCGTCGCCGAGTACAGCGTGAACTCGTCGCCCTCCGGGACGCACAGCACCGACCGCGGCTCCATCGCCGTCGGGATCAGGCGCTGCTGCACGTACCGGCGTTCCAGCACGACCGGGGCGTCCCGCATCGCCGCGTCCAGGTCCCCGTTCTCGAACACCCACGTGTACGAGGTGTTCGTGCCGAGGTCCTCATGGACCAGGTCGGCGCCGTCCGCGACCGCCGCCTCCATGTCCACCACGGCGGGCAGCGGCTCGTAGTCGACGTCGATCTCCTCCAGCGCGTCGAACGCCGCGTACCGGTCGCGCGCGACCACGCAGGCCACCGGCTCGCCCACGTACCGGACCTCGTCCACCGCCATCGGCGGATGGTCCGGATGCTTCATGTCCTCGGTGACGACCCACGCGCACGGCAGCGCCCCCTGCTCGTCCGCGAAGTCGGCGCCGCTGAACGCCGCCACCACCCCGGGGCGGCTCCTCGCCTGCGCGACGTCCACCCCGGCGATGCGCGCGTGCGCGTGCGGGCTGCGCAGGAACGCCACGTACAGCGTCCCCGCCGGCGCCATGTTGTCGGTCCATTTCGTGCGCCCGGTGATCAGCCGGGCGTCCTCCGACCGTTTCCGGGGCGAGCCCATCTCCTTCGCGGGGCGGCCCTCGGCCGTCGCGGTCATGGCGTCACCTCCCGCTCCTGCGCGGGCGTCCGCATCTCCGCCGCGGCGCGCCGGACGGCCTTCACGATGTTCTGGTAGCCGGTGCACCGGCACAGGTTGCCCTCCAGCCCGTCCCGGACCTCCTCCTCGGACGGGTCGGGGTTCTCCCGCAGCAGATCGATCGACGCCATGATCATGCCGGGGGTGCAGTAGCCGCACTGGAGCGCGTGCTCCTCGTGGAAGGCGCGCTGCATCGGATGCTCCGCGCCGCCGATCCCCAGCCCTTCGACGGTCGTGACGTCACGGCCGTCGGCCTGGACGGCGAGCACGGAGCAGCTCTTGACGCTCATCCCGTCCATCAGGACGGTGCAGGCTCCGCAGTTGCTGGTGTCGCACCCCACGGGGGTGCCGACCTTCCCCAGCCGGTCGCGCAGATAGTGGACGAGAAGAAGCCGCGGTTCGACGTCGTCCTCGTACGTCGCACCGTCGACCTCGACACGGATACGTGGCATGCGTTTCTCCCAGGGACGTCTCGGGGTGGACCGGAGAGAGGACGTCCCCGGGCGGAGCGCGCTGGTTCGGCCACGTCATCGGGGCCCCGCCTCTCTGGAGCACTCCGCGGCGTGCCTGCCGGAACCGCTCCGCGACATGCGACCTTACGAAGGTATGCCGCGGTTGAATCGCGTACTAGACCCCGACGTGGCTTATTTGTCCCGGGACCGGGGGAGTTTCGGTCCTAGTGCACGCGCAGCAGCACCGGCCAGGTGTCCGGCCCGACGACCCCGTCCGCCGTGACGCCGCCCCACTTCTGGACGGCCTTCACCGCCGCCTCCGTGGTGTCGTCGAAGCGCCCGTTGACGGACACCTCGGGGTGGCTGCGCGCCAGCAGCAGCCCCTGCACGCTCTCGACGTGCTCGCCCGTGTCGCCCTTGCTCACCTGCGGCAGCTTGTTCACGATGGCCTCCGTCCAGTCGTCGCCGTTGTAGTCGGGCCGTCCGTAGCCCGCGATCACGTCCGCGCCGCGCACCCTGCGCTTGCAGGCGTCGGAGGTGTTGCCCTCGATCGTCTGGACCCGTCCGCCGCCGAGCGCCTTCTCGACCACGCCGACGTGGTCGATCGCGGAGATGCTGTTGGACGCGCCCCAGTCGAAGAAGACGATGTCGCCCGGCTTCGCCGCGTCGACCCGCGCGGCCGTGCCGGCGTGCCAGCGCCCGGCCTTCTGGAAGTCCTCGGCGTGCCAGACGGTGTAGGCGCGGTCGCCGCCGAGCAGGGCGGCGTCCGCGTTGCCGCTGTGCCGCGCCCAGTAGGTGATCGCCATGTCGCACCAGGACGCCTTGAGGAACTCGTCCCCGTGCCGGGCGGCGTACTCCTTGGTGATGGTGTTCGGACGGCCCGACATCCCGAGGGACTTGCGGGCCTCCGCCAGCATGCTCGCCGCCGTCATGAGAGCCCCTCCCCGCGGTGGATGCCGTCCTCGTCGGGCTCTCCGTACAGCTCGCGCAGGACCCGGTCCTCGTCGGGCTCCGTCGCGCGGTCGACGCCGGGGTTCACGTCGACCCGGTCCATATGCGACGCCTCCGCGGCGTCCGTTCGTGCTTCGGGGGTCACTGTCACTCCTCGCCGGTCGCGACCGCCCCCGTTCCGTGGGCGATCACCAACCGACCGTAATCGGATGCCCCCTACATTTCCGGTTTTCCGCCCTAATCACCTCGACACCGTCTGACCTGCCCCAAGGGCCGCCCGATCGTCACCCGCGGGTGAGCGGACGGCGCCCGGCCGGTGCGCGGGCGCCGTCCCGGACGTCACTCGTCGTCCGACTGCGGCGGGGACGTGGTCGTCGAGGTGCCGGACAGCGACCCGTTCGCGGACCCGGGCGACATCCCGCTGGACGCGCCGCCGACCTCGTTGATGATGTCGCTGCCCGGGCTGCCGTCGCCCTTGGCGAGGTTGAACGAGCGGTCGATCTCCAGCCAACTGTCGTCGCCGGCGTCGTCGCCGGTGTTGTTGAACGCGCTGACGAGGCTGTCCCCGTGCGCGGCCGGGGCCGCCGGGGCGGACGGGGAGGTGGACGCCCAGGTGACGCCGGCCGTCGCGGCCGCGGCGGCGCAGGTGAGGGCGGACAGGACCAGAAGCCTGGTGAGCATGCGCATGGTGACCCCTTTATTCGTGGACGGGTGGAATTCGTGGACGGGTGGAATTCGCGGACGGCGGATCCCGTGGGCGACGGAATTCGCGCGGAAAGGAACCCGTGAAGGACGGGAACCGTGCAAGGACGAAACATCGCGGCGACTCCCGGATGGGGAATCACCGCGATGGGCGAATGCCGGTGTTCGGAAGGCTCAGGCGGGGGTGCCCGCCATCTTCCGGCCGTTCGGCCGGTGGTGCCGGCTGATATTGCGTTCGAGCAGTTCGATGGACTCCTTGACGCCGACGGCGTCCGGCGTCATCTCGGGCAGCCGGCCGTCGGCGCCCTTCAGTTCGAGCAGCGCCGCGTCCATGGCGCTCTGCGCGGCGAACAGGCACGGCGTGCTGTAGATCGCCACGTCGACGCCGAGCTCGGTCAGCTCGGGCAGCGAGATGCGCGGCGACTTGCCGCCCGCGATCTGGTTGAACAGCAGCGGCTTGCCGCCGATCACCGACCGGACCCGGCGGATCCAGTCGACGCTGCGGACGCCGTCGACCAGGACGACGTCCGCGTCGGTCTCGGCGAGGGCCTGCGCGCGGCGCAGGATCTCGTCCTCGTCGGTGGCGTCGGTGCGGGCGACCACCACGAGGTCGCCGCGGGTGCGCAGCACCATGTCGAGCTTCTCGAGGTACTCCGGCAGCGGGAGGATCCGCTTGCCGTCGACGTGCCCGCAGCGGCGCGGCCGCTGCTGGTCCTCCAGGATGACGCCGGACGCGCCGATCATCTCCAGCTGCTCGACGACGTGGCAGGCGACCTCCGGGTCGACGTACCCGTCGTCGATGTCGACCAGCAGGTGCCGGCCGGGGAAGGCGAGCCGCAGCCGCTGCACGAACGCGACGAGGTCCGGCCAGGCGATGAAGCCGATGTCGGGCAGCCCGTAGTGCGACGCGGCGAACCCGAATCCGGACACGAAGAGGCCGTCGTAGTGCTTCGCGGCGACGGAGGCGGAGAACATGTCGAACACTCCGATGAGCGGGGTGACCCCCTCCGACATGATCTCGCGTCGTAGCTCGTCTCCGTAATTCACGTATCACTCCTCTGTTCTGGGGTGTGGCAGGCTCGTGCCGCGCGGGCACCGGGCCGGGGGAACTGTCACGCCTCGAACAACGCGGATGTGTCGCTATTCCGCGTCGCGATTAGTTACTCATCCAGAACGTATAGGAGGGGTAAAGTGAATGTAGCGGTCCACTAAAAACCGGTCATGCATCGCCGGTAATGAAGTGGCATATGGTGATTTGTAAAAGGCGTCGTCTAGGGGGCGACGTCGACCGGCGCGCTCGGGGCGTCCTGCTGCGCCGACGGGGCCGGGCGCAGGACGAGGAACGCCAGCACGGCCGCGGCGACGCCGGCGACCACGCCGACGACCGCGATGGTGGCCATCGAGTCGGTGAACGCGTCGCGCGCCGCCGCCGCGAGCCCGGCGTCGCCCTTGGCCGCCGCGACCGCGAGCGCGTCGCCGATGGACTCGCGTGCCGCGCCGGTCACGCCGTCCGGCATGTGGCTGGAGAACGCCGCCGACAGGACGCTGCCGAGCACCGCGACGCTGAGCGCCTGCCCGACCTGCTGGACGGTGTCGTTGACCGCCGAGCCGACGCCGGCGCGCTCGGGCGGCAGCGCGCCGAGCAGCGTCCCGTACGCCGCGGGCCCCATCGTCCCGCTGCCCATCCCCATGACGACGAGGGCGACGACGAGCTTGGGGTAGCCGTCGCCGGGCGACAGCGTCGCCAGCACGCCGAAGCCGGCCGCGAGCAGCAGCAGGCCGGCGGCCACCGCGACGCGGGCGCCGAGCTTCTTGTCGACCACCACGCCGACCCCGTTGAACGCCATCGCGGCGACCATCAGCGGGATGAACGAGGCGCCCGCCTTCAACGGGCTGTACTCCAGGACGAACTGCAGGTACTGGGTGAGCGCGAGCAGCAGCCCGCCCGCCGAGAACGACATCAGCACCACCGAGAGGCTGGCGCCGCTGAAGTTGCGGTCCCGGAACAGGCCCATCGGCAGCATCGGCTCCGCGCAGCGCCGCTCCCACAGCACGAACGCGGTGATCGTGACGACCGCGACGACGAACCCGCCGATGGTGCGGCCGGACGACCAGCCGTCCCGCGCGGTCTCGATCACGCCCCACACGAGTGCGGTCATCCCGGCGGTCGACAGCACGGCGCCGACCGCGTCCGGGCGGACGGCCGGGCCGCGCGACTCGGGGATGATCAGCAGCGCGGCGACGACCCCGACGACCGCGATCGGGATGTTCAGCAGGAACACCGAGCCCCACCAGAAGTCGCGCAGCAGCAGGCCGCCGACCAGCGGGCCCGCGACGGCGCCGACCATCAGCACCGAGCTCCAGATGGCGAGGGCCTTCTTGCGCTCCTCGTCGTCGAAGACGGTGGTGAGGATCGACAGGGTGCCGGGCATCAGGAACGCGCCGCCGATGCCCATCAGCGCCCGTGCGGCGATGAGCTCGCCGGACGAGTCGGCCAGCGCGGCGAGGCCGGACGCGCCGCCGAACAGGATGAGGCCGGTGACGAGGCCGCGGCGGCGCCCGAACCGGTCCGACAGGGCGCCCGCGGTGAGCAGGAGCCCGGCGAACACCAGCATGTAGGCGTCCAGGATCCACTGGATGTCGGAGTTGCTCGCGTGCAGGTCCTCGACCAGCGACGGGATCGCGACGTTCAGCACCGTGTTGTCGATGACCACCACGAGCAGGCTGAGGCAGAGCACGCCGAGGATCACCCAGCGGCGCGGATTGCGGGCGGACATGGCATCCCCGTTCGTACGGCGATCGAATTTTCGCACACTGTACTAACTTTGGTACGGCGTTCGTCAACCGATAATCTGGAGCGGCCGAGCATCCCCTGGTCAGAAGGACGTCGCATGGCCTCTGAAACCGATCCCGTCGCCGGCTCGGTCTGGCTGCGCCCCGGCCGTCCGCGCCGGGGCCGCCCGCAGCTCAGCCGCGAGGAGATCGTCGGCGCCGCCGTCGCGCTGCTGGACGCCGAGGGCATCGAGGGTTTCAGCATGCGCCGCCTCGCCGCCAGCATCAGCGCGGGCGCGACCTCGATGTACTTCTACGTCGCCAACAAGGACGAGCTGCTGGAACTCGTCGTCGACGAGATCCTCGGCGAGGTCGAGATCCCCGATCCGGACCAGGTCGGCTGGCGCGAGGCGGCGGCCGGGACCGTCCGCGCCTTCCGCGCGGTCCTCCTCCGCCACTCCTGGGTGCTCGGCCTGTTCGGCAACCACCCCGCCATCGGACCGAACGCGATGCGGGTCAGCGACCGCACCATCGCGCTGCTGACCGCCGCCGGCCTGTCCGGCGCGGAGGTCAGCTGGGCGAGCAACCTGCTGATGTCGCACGCCATCGGCTACGCGATGTCGGACGCCGCGCTGGAGCGCGCCACCCGCGACGCAGGGAAGTCGCCTGCCGACCTCGTCGAGCAGCTCCGCCCGTTCGTGGAGCGCGTCGCCGACGACTACCCCAGCTACGCCGCCTGGTGGCGGGAGAACCCGACCATCCGCGTCGAGCCGGACGTCAGCTTCGAGTTCGGCCTCGAACGGATCCTCGACGGCCTGGAAGGCTGGCTCAAGCGGAAGTCCTGACCGCTCAGCGCCGCGCGCCGGGCAGCTTCTGCGCCGGCGGGGTGTCGGTCCACCCCGCCGTCCGCTGCACCGTGTAGTACTGCGCGCTCCCGGCGGGCATCCGGCTGTTGGCCGTCCCCGGCCGCACCACCACGGCCCGGCTCGCCATCAGGAAGTCCTCGGACGGGCTGAGCATGATCTGCCATTGCAGGGTCCCGAGGTCGCGGGTGGTCTCGTCCATCGCGACGCCGAGCGCCGGGCGCCCGAGCGGGTCGCGGACCGTGCCGAGGTTCCGCACGCCCGGCAGCCCCGCGAGCATCCGGTACACCGCCGCCCGCAGCGCCTGCGACGGCTGCGACACCGGATCGCTGAGCAGGCCGGGCGTCTCCCGGAACAGCCACGCGTCCGGGTCCTTCGGCAGGCCGCCGTGGTCGCGGATCCAGGTCAGCATCGCCGTCCGCAGCCGCGCCGGGTCCTTCGGCAGCCGCGCCGGGTCCCCCTCGAAGACCCGGTCGTCGGGCCGGGGGCCCGGCGGGACGTCCGGGACCGAGACGCCCGCGTCGGGGTCCGGGTTCTCGTTCGGCTGCGGCGACCCGTCCAGCCGGTACTCCCGGGCGTCGGCCGGACTCACCGGCCGCAGCCGCACGGCGCCCATGTCGTAGGAGTGCACACCGTCCCCGTCGACCGGGTCGCGCGGCAGCCATGTCTCCGTGGGGAACGTCGCGAGCAGCGTGTACCGGTGGCCGTGATGGTCGCGCTGGATCAGCTGCCCGACCTCGCCCTCCGCGTGCCAGAACCGCTTCGGCTCGGTGTGGTCGGCCTTCTCCGCCGCAGCCATCAGCACCGCGTGCGCCGGTCCGGACGTCACGAACCGCTGCCGGGGGATGGGCTCGGGTGTCAGCGCGTTCCACGCCACCACCGCCGCGGCCGCCACCGCCGCCACGGCGGCGGCCGTTCCGGGCAGCGCCCACCTCGCCCGCGGCCGCGGGCTCCACCTCGGGCTCCACCTCGGGCGCCACCGGCCGCGCCGCCGGGCGGTGATGCCCCGCAGCACCGCCTCCTCCCTCTCCCCGTACTCCAGGTCCTCCGCGCGCACCGGGTTCGCGGCGGCCAGCAGGCCGTCCAGGTCGTTCATCGTGCCGCCTCCTCTGCGGGACTGGTGTCGTCGGTGAGCAGGGCGGCCAGGCGTTTGCGGGCGCGATGCACCCGCACCTTGAACGCCGCCGCGGAGCAGCCCGCCACGAAGGCGGCCGAAGGGTGGTCGAGGTCCTCCCAGCCGACCAGCATCAGCGCCTCGCGGTCGGCGTCCGGCAGCCGCCACAGCGCCTCCCGCAGCCGCACCTCCTCGACCACGCCCGCCGCGTGGTCGGGCGCGTCCTCGTGGTGGAGGGCCAGCCGCCCGGCCAGCCGGTCGCGCCGCCGCCGGGATCGCCGGTCGTTGTTCAGGCAGTTGTGCGCCGCCCGGTAGAGCCAGGGCAGCGGATCCTCGGGCAGCCGGTCGATGTGCCGCCACGCCGCGGTGAACGCCTCCGCCACCACGTCGTCCGCGCGTGCCTCGTCCGTCCTGCGCAGGACGTACGCCCGCACACGCGCGTGGTGCCGTCTGAACAGCACCGTGAACCGTTCCGCCGCATCGTCCGCCACTCCGACTCCAAACCCGAGATGGGGCCCCTCACCCCTAAAGGTCCGCGGAGCCCGCGCGGGTTACCGCCGATACCGGGCCGCCGGAACGGGCGGCCGGACCGGGTCGGCGGACCGGGTGGGGCGGCCGGTCCGGCGTGGTGTCAGGGGGACGGGGTGCCGCAGGTCTTGGTGATGTCGTCGGTCGCCTTACTGAAGCGGATCGCCTCGGAATCGGACAGCAGGTTCCGGCCGGTCTCGTCGCCGCCGCTCTTCTTCAGCTTCGCGCCCACGTCCAGAACGACGTCGACCTGCTGGGCCAGGTGGTCGTCCTTCAGCTTCGGCCGGACGCGGCGCAGGGCGTCGATGATCCCCTGGACGTCGTCCGACTTCGCCGGGGTGCGCAGCGCGGCGGTGATCTTCGCGCAGTCGGCCTTCCGGTGGTCGCCTCCGCCGCCGGAACAGCCGGGGACGAGGAGGCACAGGGCGAGCGCCGCCACGGGCGGGACGAGGGTGCGCACGGGGTTCACAGGGACGATGATCCCAGGTCGTGGACTGTGCCCCGATCTGTGGGGTATGTGCGTTACGTGTTCACCAGGTACCTGATCGTGACGGCGGTGCTCACCGTGATCGCGTACGTCCTGATCACCCGCTGACCGCCACCGGCCGCCGGAGGCCGCGCCGTGCCGGGGGCGCGGCCTCCGGAGCCCTTCAGCGGGCGGGGTTCAGCGTCTCGGTGTGCAGGACCTTTCCGTCCAGGTCGCGCAGACGGACGGTGAGCGCCGCGGAATCCGCGTCGATGTCGACCTCGCCGAAGAACTGGTAGCCCTCGGCGGGCGAGGTGTTGGCGTGCGGCGGCGCCTGGACGAATTTCGCGACCGGCCCGAACGTGCCGTCGAGGGCGTTCGGGCCGAAGGCGCCGGCGTTCAGCGGGCCGGAGACGAATTCCCAGAACGGGTCGAAGTCCTTGAACGCCGCTTTGGACGGGTCGTAGTAATGGGCGGCCGTGTAATGGACGTCGGCCGTCAGCCAGACCGTGTTGCGGACATGGTTCCTCTTGATGTCGGAGAGGATCCCGGCGATCTCGCGCTCGCGGCCGAGCGGCGCGCCGCCGTCGCCCTGCGCGGCCGCCTCCTGCGCGGTGCCGTCGGGGACGACGAGGCCGATGGGCAGGTCGTTCGCGATGATCTTCCAGGTGGCGCGGGAGCGGCGGAGCTCGCTCTTCAGCCAGGCGGCCTGCTCGGCGCCGAGCAGGCCGTCGCGCTGCGTCGGGGAGTCGTCCGCGTCGTTCGGCGACTTGTACGTGCGCATGTCCAGCATGAACACGTCGAGCAGCGGACCGTAGGAGATCTTGCGGTAGATGCGCCCGCCCTTCGCCGCCGGAATGGCGATCGGCGTGTACTCGAAGGCGGCGCGGCGGGCCCGCGCCGACAGTACGTCCACCCGCTTCTCCGTGTACTGCGGCAGGTCCAGGATCTCGCCGGGGTACCAGTTGTTGAGCGTCTCGTGGTCGTCCCACTGGTACAGCATCGGGACCTGGGCGTTGAACGCGCGGAGATTGGCGTCTTCCAGGTTGTAGCGGAACTGGCCGCGGTATTCGGCGAGGGTCTGCGCGACGGCGGACTTCTCCGCGGTGGTGAGATTGCGCCACGTCGACCCGTCCGGCAGCTTCACCGTTTCGGAGAGCGGGCCGTCCGAATAGACCAGGTCGCCGCTGCACAGGAAGAAGTCGGGATCGACCGCGGCCATCGCCTTGAAGATGCGGTAGCCGCCGAGGTCGGGGTTGATGCCCCAGCCCTGCCCGGCGAGGTCGCCGGACCAGACGAACCGGATGTCGCGGCGGGTGCGCGGCGCCGTGCGCAGCCGGCCGGCCACCGGCTCGGACGCCGGGCCCCGGTCCAGGCCGTCCAGCCGGACCCGGTAGTGCAGCTCGCGGCCGGGCGGCAGGCCGCGCAGGAACGCCTTGCCGGTCAGGTCGGTGTCCGGGGTGAGGACCGGGCCGCGGAGGGTCCGGGCGCCGCGGAAGTCGGGGCGGTCGCCGATCTCGACGAGCATCCGCGCGGGCCGATCCGAACGCGCCCAGATCACGGCCTCGTTCGCGGTGACGTCGCCGCTCTGCACGCCGTGGGTGAGCCGCGGGCGGCCCGTCCGCAGCAGGCCGGCCGCGCGCGCCGGGCCGTCGTTCAGCAGGGCAAAAGCCGCTCCCGCGGTCGTCACGAGACCACCGCGCAGCACGGTCCGCCGGTCCATCGCAGACTCCGTTCCTTGATCCGTTACCGGACGGATGGTGACGGACCGGGACGGATCAGGGGTGCACGGCGGGTGAACGGAGGCGTTCGGCTTGACAACCGTTGGTCACGGAGTGTCTCCTTGTTTCCATGCCAGCGCGCGTTCCCGCCGACAGCCCCGTGGCCCTCCGCCGCGTGGCCAGCGCGCTGTGTCCTGCCTGTAGCCGCTGATCATCCCGTTGCTCCCGGGTGGCGCTCACCCGGATCCGGCTCACACCAGGACATCCAGGACATGGTTCCCGATCTCACTATGCGTGGCCAGGACGACCCGCACGGCCGCACCGTCACCGCCCGCCCGCCCACCGTCGGGCAACTCGCCGCCCGCGTCCGCGAGCTGACCGGTCACCCGTCCGGCTGGTGGCGCCGCCTCGTCTTCGACGAGGCCGGCCCGGTCCGCGTCGCGCTGGACACGCCGGACGGCGTGCGGCTGTGGCTGACGACATGGCCGCCCGGCCACGGCGCGACCGTGCACGGGCAGGTCAGCACGCTGATCGCCGGCGAGCTGGCGGAGGTCGCGATCGCCGCGGACGGCGTCACGGAGCGGCCGCTGCGCGCCAACCGGATCCGCGTCCACGGCGGCCCGCAGACGTTCACGAACCCGGGCCCCGCCTTCGCCGTCAGCCTCCACGCCGCCTAGCGGCCGACCGCGCGGGCGCTGCGAAGGCCCGTGCGGGTCAGCGGCGGTGGAGGGTGTCCCGGGGGCCGTTCCGCCAGCTGACGACGAGCGCGCCGGACCGCAGGACGGCGCGGCCGCTCGTCCGGGTCCGGGAGCCCTTCGCGCAGGTCAGCTCGATCCGCGCGGACGCGTCGATGGTGCCGGTGCAGAACCCGGGGGAGTTCAGCGCGGCCGCGCCCCGGTAGAGGTAGAGGGCGACCTTCTCGCCGCCCTTCGCGGACGTCCAGGTGCCGTCCAGCGCGGTCTTCTTCTCCGCGCCGGGGCGGACGCCGTTGGTGACGACCGCCCCGGGCCTGGTCGGAAGCGGAGCGCTGCGGGAGGCGCCCCCGGACGGAGCGGTGCCCCCGCCGGACGGCGCGGCGCCGTCGTCCGAGCCGCTGCAGCCGGACGCCAGCAGGGCCAGGACGGCGAGACCGGCGAGGGCGGACCTCCGCATGTGCGCTCCTTCGGTGGTGCGGTGAGGTCAGTGCCGGGCCTTCAGCCGGAGCGTGACCTTCTTCGGGGCCTTGGCGACGTGCGCGGGCTTCTTCGCCGTCCGGGCCTTCTTGAGGAACTGGGACGCCTTCGCCTTGGCCGTGGCGGACGGGGCGAGCCCGACCGGGACGTTGCTCGGGTTGATGCCGCCCGCGAGGCTCAGCACGCCGGTGAGCGACATGGAGTTCTTCGACTCGGGCGACGGCAGCCCCATCATCTGGTTGATGACGCCGTCGAGGATGCCGAACGGGCCGCAGCCCTTAGCGGCGGGCACGGCGACCGGCGCGCTGATCGAGATCTGCGCGGCGATCCAGGAGATCGAGTCGTCGAACGCCGGGGAGCCCGCGCTGAACGTGGGGGACAGGCTCGCGTTCAGCGGGCCGATCACGCAGGACGAACCGAGCAGCTGGTTGTTGAGGTGGATGTTCAGCGACGCTTTCGCGCCGATGCCGCCGCCGTCCAGCGACACGTGGATCGGGCCGTTGAGGGACTGCGTGACCGTCAGCTTGTTGACGTCCCACATCGCGGCGGGCGACTGGCCGAGGATCGGCCCGATGAGCGGGAGCTGGCCGATGAGGCCGCCGGGCACGTCCACCGGCGCGGACTCGAGCTGCTGCCCGACGACCGGCGGGGCGAGCACCGGGTCGCCGGTCCCGTCGGCGGCGCCGAGGTAGCCGGTGATGCGGATCGCGCCGGCCGGGAGCGTCTGCTTGAACGAGCCGATGGTGACGGTGCCGCCGGTGGTGACCTGCGTCTGGCAGATCTGCCCGGCCGGGCAGCGGTTCATGAACGCGGCGGCGCCGTTCGGGTAGGCGCCGGGGGAGAAGGCGGGGACGGCCGGGTTCGGGTTGGCGGCCGGCGGCGCGGACGGGTCGAAGCGGCCGATCAGCCCGCGGCCCGGCTCGGTGATCCACAGGTCGCCGCCGGGCGCCGCGGTGATCTCGGCGGGCGCGGAGAGCGTCTTCGGCAGCCCGTACTCCTGGATCGCGCCGCTCACCGGGTCGACGCTCGCGACGTTGCTGGTCGCGGACTCGGTCACCCAGAGCCTGCCGTCCTTGCCCGCGGCGATGCCGAACGGGCGGGAGTCGGCGATCGGGGTGCCGTACTCCTGGATCTCGTGGGTGGCGGGGTCGATGCTGCCGACCTTGCTCACGCCGGGCTCGGTGAACCAGAGCCTGCCGTCCGGGCCGGCGACGATGCCGCCGAGCGCCGGCGACCCGTTCCCGCCGGACGGGGTCTGGTAGGAGGTGACGGCGCCGGTGGCGGGGTCCAGCCGGCCGATGGAGCCGGACTTGTCGGTGAACCAGACGGCCTGGTCGGGCCCGAGGGTGACGGTGGCGGGGGCGAGGCCGGTGGCGTAGGCGGTGACGTTCCCCGACGGGTCGATCCTGCCGAGGGCTCCGGAGTAGCCGCCGGTGAACCACATCGCGCCGTTCTGCCCGGCGGTGATGTCGGAGACCTGCGCGTTGGCGAAGTTCACGTCGCCGGTGGTCGGAAGTTCGTAGAGGGTGGACTTGCCGGTGGCGGCGTCGACGCGGCCGACGCGCGGGACGACGCCGGACAGGTCGGTGAACCAGACGGTGCCGTCCGATCCGGTGGCCATCCCGTCGGGGATGCCCGCCAGCTTCTGCGAGTTGTCCGGAACGGGGTACTCGGTGACCTTGCCGCCGGCGTCGACGTGCCCGATGCCGCCGGCGTTCGCGGCGAACCAGGCGCCCCCGTCGGCGCCGGCGGCGATGCCGACGGGCACGACGTCCGCGACGGGCAGCGCGGTCTCGGTCACTCCGCCGGTGTCGGCGGAGGCCGCGGGTGCGCTGAAGGCGGCTAAGGCGGTCATCCCGAGGATCGCGGCCAGCGCCAGCGACCCCGTCCTGCTGTGCCGATGGCGCATGCCATCGCCTCCCTTGACGAAGTCCCCCGAGGCGGATGAGAAGTGATCGCGCACACACAAGATCCACTGGACACTAGAAACCCGTAAGTTTTTCACGTCAACGGGATCGGTGATCCTCGTCCGCATCCGGTCAGCGGGACAACCGGGACCGCAGCGCGCGTGTCCCGGACCTGCGAAGAGAGCGACTGCGTCAGTATTCGCTGGTCAGATAGGGGGAGGCCGCCTCGCGGCCGATGAGCGGCAGCAGCACGAAATAGGTGAGGGCCGGCAGCAGCGACGGCAGCTCCTCCGCCTCGCCCGTCTCCATCTGCACGTGGATCGCGCTGTAGATCCCGCCCACGATCGCGTCGATCACCGCGACCGGGACCGGCGGCAGCGACGGGTCCTCGAAGAACCCGCGGAACCGGGCGAGGTTGTCGATCCGCGCCTGCCGCACCTGCGGGCCCGCCGCGTTCACCTCCACCAGCGACGCCCGCGCGAACCGCGGCTCCGCCGCGAGGATCGCGAGCATCCTGCGCAGCGCCGCCCGGATCCCGTCCGGCCACGACGGCGCCGCCTCGTACGCCTCGGTCATCCGCCGCAGCAGGATGTCCATGCCGCGCTGGTAGGCGGCCAAGAAGCAGTCGTCGAGATCGGTGAAGTGCGTGTAGAACGTCTTCTTCGTGACGCCCGCGCCCTCGGTCACCCGCCCGATCGTCGTGTGCGCGAACCCGCGCTCCGACACCACCTGCACGAACGCGTCGATGAGCCGCTCGCGCTGGATGCCGGCGACCGTCTCGGGCGACAGCCCGTGCCGCCCCGGCTTGATCGCGCGGCCGGGATCCAGGGCGGACCGCGAGCCCGGCAGCACGTCCGTGCCGCCGGCCTCCGGGACACCGGGCTGCCCTGCCATCACACCTCGATCCCCGATCACCTGCCGTTGGGATCACACTACTTCGCGTTCCCACCGGAGGGGGATGTCCCGGCGGTGCGGCACGGGTCACACGGAGAACGCCCGCACCTGTCCGGTGCGGGCGTTCCCCGTGGTGGGAGGGGCGGTGTGCGCGCGGGGCGCTTCCCGCGCCCCCGGCACAAGCCGGTCAGGCGGGGACGGGCTCGGCCGCGCGGTCGCGGGCCGGCGCCTCCTCGGTCCCGCCGGTCCCGCCGGTCCCGCCGGTCTCGTCCGGCGTGGACGGGGCCGACGTCAGCTCCTTCGGCGGGCCGTTGAACACGGCCTCGTCCAGCAGCCCCTCCGACCGCGCGACCAGCACCGGGACGGTGAGCTGGCCGGTGACGTTCAGCGCCGTCCGGGCCATGTCGATGACCTTGTCGATCGCGATCAGGTAGCCGACGGCCTGCAGCGGCAGCCCCACCGTGGTGAGGGTCAGCGTCAGCGCGACCAGCGCCGGGCCGGGCGTGCCGCCGGTGCCGAGCTGCCCGATCACCGCGGCCAGCGCGATCAGCGCGTAGTCGGCGATGCCCAGGTGGACGCCGGTGTACTGGGCGACGAACACCGCCGCGACCGCCGGGTAGATCGCACCGCAGCCGTCGAACTTGATCGTCGCGCCGAGCGGCTGCGCGAAGTTCGCGTACTCCCGCTGGACGCCGTTGCGCTCGATCGACACCCGCTGCGCGATCGGCAGCGTCGCCAGCGAGGACGACGACACGAAGCCGAACTGGATCGCCGGCCAGGAGTTGCGCAGGAACTTCAGCGGGCTCACCCGCCCGAACACGCGCAGCAGCACCGGGTACCCGACCAGCAGCATGATCGCGACGGCCAGGTAGATCGCGCCGGTGAACTTCGCCAGCGGCGCGAGCGAGCTCGGCCCGTAGGTCGCCACGACCGAGCCGATCAGGAAGAAGGACCCGATCGGGGTGAGCCGCACGACCCACCACACGACCTTCTGCATCACGACGTACAGGTCGTCGATGAGGCTCGTCAGCCGCTCGCCGCGCGGCCCGATCGCGACCAGCGCCGCGCCGAACAGCACCGCGAACGTCACGACGCCGAGCACGTTGCCGTCCGCCATCGCCTTGACGATGTTGGACGGGAACAGGTTGTGGAGCACCTGCGTCCAGGTGACGGGGTCGGTGGTGGCGGACTCGCTGGCGAGCTTCCCGAGCCCCTGGCCCGGCTTGATCAGCAGCGCGACGGTCAGCCCGATCGCGGTCGCGATCGCCGAGGTCACCACGAACCAGCCGAGGGTCTTCGCGGTGAGCCGCGCGACGCTGCCGACCCCCCGGAGCCTGCCGACGCTCACCACGATCGCGGCGAACACCAGCGGCACCACGACGACCTTCAGCAGGCTGACGTAGACGTCACCGAACGGGTCGAGCCAGTCGGCGGCGGTCTTCTCGCCGCCGCCGAAGTTGTTGATCAGGGCGCCGGCGGCGACGCCGAGCACCAGCGACAGCACGATCTGCTGCCAGAACTGCCATTTCCAGACACGCGGATTCATCGAGGGGTTCTCCAGGGCAGCCGTGGACCGGCTGTGACAAGGGGACGAGCGGTGGGCGCGGAGAGGCTCAGCGGCTACACAGCACGCTGGCGAGGCGGCACAGGTCCACGTGCAGCCGCGCCACGAGCAGGACGCTCTTCCCGGAGAACTTCACGAATCCTTCGAACAGCCGCCCCCGGAGCGGATGTTCCCGGCCACCGGGGTGACTCCCGTCACCTCAGCCGCCTGCGGCGGGCCCGGGTCAGCACCCGGACGGTCCCGACGACCCCCAGCCCGATCAGCACGACCGGCGCCATCACCGCCGCCTCGACGGCGTCCCCGCCGGACAGCCCGTCCGCGAGGAAGATCCCCGCGAGCGCGAGGAAGAAGATCCCCGTGACCGGCCCGGCCGGGTCGAACCTTCGACGCCCCTCAGACACGGTGCACGTCCACGTCCCCGACCTTGCCGCGGATGCGCAGGTCGATCTCGGGCGGGTTCTTCACGGCCGTCCCCTCCGGCTCCAGCACCCGCACGACCTTGGCGTTCGGGCCGCTCGTGGTGCGGTACTCGATGCGCAGGTCGCCGAGCGCGATCCGGGCGTCCAGCCGGACCCGGACGCCCTGCGGCACCTTGACCTCCATCCCGCCGAGGCCCACGCGGGCGTCGACCGAGACGCGCTGGCCCGTGGACAGCGGCAGCGCGGTCAGGTCCAGGGTGCCCTGCCCTACGCCGATCCGGTACTCCTGGTGCGTGCTGGTCGCGTTCATCGGCCGCCACTCCATGTCGCCGTACTTCAGGTTCTCCGGCAGGTCCGCCGCGGCCGAGGCGGCCAGCAGCGACAGGGCGAGCAGGGTCCCCGCGGCGGCGAGGCCGCGCGTCCGGAACCAGCCGCCGACGATCAGGCCCAGCCCGACGACCGCGAGCGCGGGCGCCATGACGATCAGCGCCGCCTCGGGCGCCGGGTACCCGCGGGCGACGGGGATCAGCGCGGCGCCGGCGGCCATCGCCGCCAGCAGCGTGATCGTCGCCGCGGGCGACTTCGGGCGCTCGCGCCGCCGCTCCGGCGGGGGCGCCTCGTCCCAGGGCTCCGCGGGCCGCTCCGCGGTGCGGGAGCGCCCGAAGGTGGCGAGGTCGATCATTCCCTCGGGCAGGCCGCCGCCCGTCCGGACCGGCGCCTCCTTCTCCAGCGAGACGCTCGCCGCCGAGGCCCATTCGCCGGACGGGCCCGGCGGGTGCCCGGCGAACCGCTCCGGCAGGGACCTGGCCGCGCCGACGAGGTCGACGCCCCGCGCGTGGGCGACCAGCATGACCAGCCCGAACACCACCAGCACGGCGATCGAGTCCGTCGACACGCCGCCGAACAGGCTGAGCGCGACGCCGAGGCACAGCAGCGCCCCGAGCGCCGACAGCACGGCCGGCGCGTCGAACCACCGGCGGAACAGCCGCTCCGCGGGCGACGACTCGCCCGGGCTCGACGGCATCAGCAGGGCGGCGACGATGTAGAGGAAGACGCCCTGCCCGTGCGCGAGGACCAGCAGCCCGAACCCCACGCGGAAGACGACGGGGTCGATCCCCGTGTACCGCCCGAGCCCGGTGCAGACCCCGGCCAGCACGCGCCGCTCCGGATTCCGTGCCAGCCGCCGGCGCTCGCCGGCGTTCCGTTCCTCGACCATGCCCACCATCGTGTCCGCTCCCGCCGCCCCCCGGTATCGGGGACGACCCTGACCCGTCCCGGATATGGCGCCCTCGCCGCCGCGGACCCGGCCGGCGGAAACGGATTGACGGCACTGCGACGATCGCGGCATGGGAACCGATATCAGCGGATACATCGAGTGCCGCGAACGGCCCCTCCGGCCGGACGCGTCCGGGTCATGGCGCGCCGCCATGGACCTCGACCTGCTCTACGACGATCGGCACTACGACGCGTTCGGCTGCCTGTTCGGGGTGCGCAACTACGCCTCGTTCCGTCCGCTGGCGGCCGGGCGGGGGCTGCCCGAGGACGTGTCCGACGCCGTCCGGGAGGCGGCCGAGAGCTGGGAGCACCACGACGCGACCTGGATCAGCTGGGCCGAGGTGGCGAGGGTGGACTGGGACGAGCCCGCCGAGAGCGCCGACCAGCGGCTGCGCCAGTACCTCCGCCGACCCGACGGCACTCTGGAGCCCATGGGAAAGAGCCTCTGGGGGCCGAGCCTCATGGAGGCGACCGGTGCGTCCTACGAGGACGTTCTGGAGGGCCGGGTGCGCTGGTCCGAAGGCCAGGAGTTCGAACTCGGCGACCTCGTCTTCCGAGCGGTGACCCTCCGCCGCCGCGACGTGGTGCCGCCGGACGGGGCGTGGCGGCACGTCTGGCGGGTCATGGAGACGCTCGCCGAGCGGACCGCGCCGGACGACGTCCGCCTGGTGGTCTGGTTCGACTCCTGACGGGCGGGCCGCGAGGGCGACCCTGAGGGAAATCGGGGTGCGGCCCTGATGCGGGGCGGCGCGAGGCGTGTGACGATCGGTGACGTGGGAGTACGTGGCGAAGGCCCGCAGGACGCGGGGGCGGCGGGCGGGGTGACGGCCGCGCCGTCGGCCGGGCCCGAGGGGGCGCGGCTGGAACGGATGCCGGAAGGGCGGCTCGTCGCCGGGGTGGCGCGCGGGCTCGCCGCGCACCTCGGCGTGGACGTGCTGATCGTCCGGTCGGCGTTCGTCCTGCTGACGATCGCGAGCGGGCTCGGGCTCGCCGCGTACGGCGCGTTCTGGATCCTGGTGCCCGCGCGGGAGGGCGCGGCGGTGCGGCGGGGCCGCGACTGGGGGCAGCTCGCCGCCTACGCCGCGGTCACGCTCGGCCTGGCCGCCCTGCCGTGGGGGGCGGCGGGCGAGGCGGGCGGGCTGATGCAGTGGGCGATCTGGCCGTTCGTGCTCGGCGGCGTCGGCGTCGCGATCCTGTGGCAGCAGGCCGACCGGGACCAGCGGCAGCGGTGGGTGCTGCCGCTGCGGCAGCGCTGGCTGCGCAGCCTGCTCGGGCTGCTGCTGGTCGTCGGCGGCATCGGCGGGTTCGTGGCGCAGCGGGTGGACGTCGGGCAGGCCCGCTCGGTCGTCATCGCGATGCTGATCATCCTGACCGGGGTGACGCTGATCGTGACGCCGTGGGTGGTGCGGCTCTGGCAGGACCTGGACACCGAGCGCGCCGAGCGCGTCCGGTCGCAGGAGCGGGCGGAGCTGGCGGCGCACATCCACGACTCGGTGCTGCACACGCTGACGCTGATCCAGCGGAACGCGCACGACGCGCGGGAGGTGCAGCGGCTCGCGCGCTCGCAGGAGCGGACCCTCCGGACGTGGCTCTACCAGCCGCGCTCGGACCCGGACCAGACGTTCGCCGCCGCGATCAAGGCGGCGGCGGGCGAGGTCGAGGACGACCACGGCGTGCCGATCGAGGTGGTGTGCGTCGGCGACACCGAGCTGGACGACCGGCTGGGCGCGGCGCTGCAGGCGGCGCGGGAGGCGATGGTGAACGCCGCGAAGTACGCGGAGTCGCCGTCGGTGTCGGTGTACGCGGAGGTGGAGGGGGAGAAGGTCGCCATCTTCGTCCGGGACCGGGGGAAGGGATTCGACCTGGATCAGGTCCCGGAGGACCGGATGGGCGTCCGGGGGTCCATCATCGGACGTATGGAGCGCAACGGCGGCAAGGCCACCGTCCGCACCGCCCCGGGGGAGGGCACCGAGGTCCGGCTGGAAATGGAGAAGGCGTGAGCGAGCTGAAGCGGGTCGTGCTGGTCGACGACCACCAGATGTTCCGGACCGGGGTGAAGGCGGAGCTCGGCGGCGGCGTCGAGATCGTCGGGGAGGCCGGCGACGTCGACGAGGCGGTGTCGGTGATCCGCGCGACGACCCCGGACGTGGTGCTGCTGGACGTGCACCTGCCCGGCGGCGGCGGCATCGAGGTGCTGCGGCGGCTGAACGGGGTGGTGCCGTCGCGGTTCCTGGCGCTGTCGGTGTCGGACGCGGCGGAGGACGTGATCGGGGTGGTGCGGGGCGGCGCGCGCGGCTACGTCACCAAGACGATCTCGGGTCCGGAGCTGACGGACGCGATCGGCCGCGTCGCGGAGGGCGATGCGGTGTTCTCGCCGCGCCTCGCGGGGTTCGTGCTGGACGCGTTCGCGGCGACGGACGTCCCGGCGGTCGACCCGGAGCTGGACCAGATCACCCAGCGGGAGCGGGACGTGCTGCGGCTGATCGCCCGCGGCTACGCCTACAAGGAGATCGCCAAGGAGCTGTTCATCTCGGTGAAGACGGTGGAGACGCACGTCAGCAGCGTGCTGCGCAAGCTCCAGCTGTCGAACCGGCACGAGCTGTCCCGCTGGGCGGCCGCCCGCCGCCTCGTCTAGCGGACGGACCGGGGACCTCAGGCCAGGCCGAGGAGCTCCGGCCTGCTCGCCCGGGTGCGCCACGCTTCGCGGGGGTCGGCGACGAGGCGCCGCGTCCCGAAGTCGAGCAGGCCGCTGACGTGCGCGACCTCGGCGGCGACGGTGCCGTCCGAGCGCCGGAACTCGTGGCGGACGCGGTAGGTCTTGCCGCCGCCCCACTCCCATTCGCAGGTCACGTCGACCTGGTCGCCGCCGCGCAGCTCGCGGTGGTACCTGATGACGGTCTCCAGATTGACCGGCCCCAAGCCGCCGCCGACGAGGTCCTGGACGGACACCCCGGCGGCCTGCACGCAGGCGAAGCGCGCGTGGTCGGCGTACTGGACGTAGAAGCCCCCGTTGAGGTGCAGCTGCGGGTCGATCTCGTAGACGCGGACCTCCATCCGGACGCTGAACGGTTCGGCGGCGACGGTCATTCGGGGTCCTCCTGTTCCGCCCGCCAGCGGAGCGAGCGCTCGGTGAGGTAGCGGCGGCCGTCGTCGCGGACCTCCAGCCAGTCGCCGCGAACCCAGCCGCCCGCGGCCTGCGGGGAGAAGCCGTGCTTGCGGAACAGCGCGCTGGCCTCCGCCCTGGTGAGGCCCTGCCGGCCCCATTCGGAGATGAGCCCGCGGTAGCGGCTCTCCTCGGTGGGCTCGGCGGGGTCGGCCGCGACGGCGTCGGCCAGGGCCGCGAACCCGGCGCTGATCTGGCGCAGCGCCGCGGCGATCCGCTCCTCGCGGGGGGTCGGCGGCGTGGTGGGCGGCTCCATGCTCATAGCTTAGCAATCGATAGCGATCGCTTACCTATGTTGAGGCGTCTCCGTCGCCCCGCCCGGGGCCTACGTGTCAGTGGCGGGCGTGAGCAAAATGTAATGTCCGGAATATCGGGCATCATGATCACGGGGTCCGCGGGGTGTGGCAGGGTCGCTCCCCATGAGTTATCCACCTCCCGGGCCCGGTCAGCCGGGCCCCGATCCCATGGCCCCCTATCCGCCCCCGCCGATGCCGTCCGAGCCCGCCTACGGCTCCGGCCCGCCGCAGGACAAGACGAACGGCCTGGCCATCGCCGCCTTCGTGACCGGGCTGCTCGGCTGCTGCGGCATCGTCGGCGCCGTCCTCGGCGCCATCTCCCTCCGCCAGATCGGCGAGCGCGGCGGCAAGGGCCGCGGCCTCGCCATCGCCGGCATCGTCCTGTCCGCGCTCTGGGTCGTGGGCGGGGTGATCGGCTACCTGGTGATCCCCGGCTCGGGCTCCTCGCCGTCCGCCACCGGCCCGGACGGGACGCCGAAGCCGAAGACGACCCGGCCGGAGAAGATCGACGCGTACACGATGAAGGTCGGCGACTGCATCAACGACCCGGTCTCCTCCGGCGCGCCGTCCGGCGAGTCGGCCCCGCCGATCGAGGTGGAGAGCGTCAAGAAGGTGCCCTGCACCGGCCCGCACGACGGCGAGGTGCTGGCCGTCTTCAAGCTGACGCAGGCCGTGATGCCGGGCGATCAGCAGATGAGCCGGCTGGCCTCCACCGGATGCAAGCTGCGCATCCAGCGCAGGCTCGACCGCGACCCGGCCGCCGCGCACCTCGGCCGGTCGTTCTACTACCCGACGGTCGACTCGTGGCGGGACGGCGACCGCACCGTCACCTGCCTCGCGGTGAACGCCGCCGAGGGCAAGAAGCTCAGCCGCCCGATCCGCGGCTGACCTCCGGCGGTTCCCGCTGGGCGGCCGGCCCGCCGCTCAGCACGACCCCGGACCCCCTTCAGTAGTCGCGGAGCTTGTAGGAGTTCGTGACGGCGTGGACGTCGTCCATCCGCTCCTCGCCCGCATCCGCCATCCCCAGCTCCGTGGCGCCCGTCTCCGTGGCGCCCGTCTCGGCGGCGAACCGGTCCCGGTTCCGGGCGGCGTTCGCGATCGCCAGTCTCTGGTTCGCGGTGACGAAGTCGCGGAGCTCGGCCTCGTAGGCGGCGAACGCCGCGCGGTGGTCGCCGTCCGCGGCCTTCAGCTCGCCCGCCAGCACGTACGCGCCGACCATCGCCATGCTGGTGCCCTGCCCGGACGCGGGGGACCCGCAGTACCCGGCGTCGCCGAGCAGTGCCACCCGCCCCGCCGACCACGCGTCCATGCGGATCTGCGCCATCGCGTCGAAGTGGAAGTCCGGCGCGTCCCGCATCGTCTCCAGCAGCCGCGGGATCTCCCCGCCGGCGTCCGCGAAGCGGCTCGCGAGCAGCCGCTTCTGGTCCCGGACGTCACGCGGGTCGTAGGCGACCGGCTCGGGCGAGTCGAACCCCATGTAGACGCGGAGCTCGGTGTCGCCGCGGACGCTCATCGCCATCGCGCCCCACGCGCTCCCCGGCACCGGGAAGATCGTCTGCCAGCGGCGCAGGCCGAGCAGGTTCGGGGCCGTCCACACGCCGAGGTGGGCGCCGAGGTGGTGCAGGTAGGCGTCCTCGGGGCCGAACGCCAGCCGCCGGACGTTGGAGTGCAGCCCGTCGGCGCCGACGACCAGGTCGAACGTCCGGGTGGCGCCGCCGTGGAAGATCACGCGGACGCCGTCGCCGTCCTGCTCCAGCCCGGCGATCGAGTCGTCGAAGAGGTACTCGATCCGGTCGCCGCCCGCCCCGGCGATCAGCCCGGCGAGGTCGTCGCGGAGGATCTCCACGTCGGGGCTCGCGAGGTCGCCGCCGCTGGCGGTCCGCTCGGTGGTGCGGAAGAGCTCCTCGCCGTCCTGGCCGACGACCGACATGCCGCGCAGGTCGGTGCTCAGCCCGCGGGCCGCGTCGAGGATCCCCATCCGGCCGGCGATGTCCAGCGCCGGCCCCCGCACGTCGATGGCCTGACCGCCGGGGCGCATCGCGGGCGCCCGCTCCACGACCGTCACCGCGAACCCGTACCGGTCGAGCCAGTACGCGAGGGCCGGGCCGGCGATGCTCGCACCGGAGATCAGGACGTTCCTGTTGCGCATGAGCCGCTCCTTCGGGAGGTTCTGCCGCCTTCCCGAAGGCTCACCGCACGCGCTGACAGAACGCTGACGCTCCGCTTACAGCCCTGACGGTCCGCTGAGAGCCGCGGATCAGCCGGCCTCGCGCCCCGCGTCGCGCAGCGGCGAGACCACCATGGACGCGACGTGCTCGACCGTCGCCACGCCCTCCGCCATCGTCGGGCTGTCGGCGCTGAACACCGCGACGACGAAGTCGTGCCCGGGGCCGGTGATCCGGCCGATGCTGTTGACCGCCCAGCCGTTGCCCTCGTACCGCAGCGGCACCCACCCGTTCTTGAGCGCGACCTTCTCGCCGGGGCGCGCCGCCGCGCTGATCCCCCACGCCTGGGACGGCGTCACCGAGCCCATCAGGCCGAGGACGTACCGGCGGTTCGCGGCGGTGAGCGGCGAGCCGTCCGAGGCGAGCATCCGCACCAGCCGCACCTGGTCGGACGGGGTCGTCCACGACGACCCCCACGACACCGGGTACGGGACGGTGCCGCCGAGGCCGAACGCCGCGTTCGCGTTCCGGAGCCCGGCGTCGCGGCCGATGTCGGCGTACAGCGCGTCCGCCGCCGTGTTGTCGCTCTTGCGGATCATCTGCCCGGCCAGCGCCCGCTCGCCGTCCGACATGGCGACGCCCTGCCGCTGGTGCTGCAGGAGCAGCGCCGCGAGGATGTCGACCTTGATGACGCTGGCGGTGACGAACCGGGACGTCTCGTCCACGCCGAACGTCATGCCGCTGCGCAGGTCGGTCGCCATCACGCCCGCGTGCCCCGGTCGGCCGCGCAGGTAGGCCAGGACGTTGCCGCGCAGCCGGAGCGGATCGAACACCGGTGCCTTCGCGACCGTCACCACCCGCCCTCCGGAGGAGCCGTGCTCCGCCCGGTGGACGGTACCGGGCGGATGCCCGTGCGTCATCGTCCAGGTGAGTCCCATTCCGGCGGTGACGGTGACGGTGCCGATGGCGATGCCGAGCACGGTGAGGCTGCGTCGCATGCGATCCCCCGATTCGCGCGACGGCGGCCCGTCCCCCGAGGGCCGCCATGATCACCTCGGCTCCTACCCGCCGCGACGGGAAGATCACCTGCGCGGGCCGGCGGCCTCCGCACCGGCCCGGGAGCGGTGCGTCCGGGAGCGGTGCGTCCGGGAGCAGTGCGTCCGGGAGCAGTGCGTCCGGAAGCGGTGTGTCCAGGAGCGGTGTTGTCCGGGAGCGGTCGGCCCGCGGAGCGGCCGGCGCTCGGACGGTCCGGGGTCAGAACTCGACGGGCAGCCGGGCCGGGCAGCCCGGCTCGCAGCGCTCGGCGTGCCAGGCGACGCGGCGCGCGAACGACCCGAAACGGCGGCGCAGCATCGCGCCCTTCAGCGGCGCGGTGCCCGGGATCCGCCCGTCGAACGACCCGCGCCAGCGGATCAGCGTGTTCACCCCGTGCGGTTCCAGCGTGATGTCGACGCGGTAGCCGCGCGGCAGCCCGGCGATGGCGACGTACCCGCAGTGGCGCGGCGGGTCGTAGGCGACGACCTCGTGCCGGGCGCGGGCCCAGAACGCGGCCCACTCGTTCCAGGAATCCGCCACGAAGAGATGCTTGAAGATCACTTCCGGGGCGGCATAGGTGGTGGCGGTGGCCTCGATCTCATGCGGCATGACATCCCCCCGAATCAGGACACAGGGGGTGCATGCCCGATTCCAGCGAGATTACGGCATGTGACGCGACGAATTTGCAGCGTGACCGTTCCGGTGCCCCGGCGAAGGAGGGGCCGGGCGCCGGTCAGGCCGTGTCGACGACCTGGAACGCCTCGGCCAGGCGGCCGTCCCCGAACCCCGCCGCCTCGGCGTTCGCCGACAGCCAGCCGCGCAGCATGTTCGGCAGCTCGTCGCCCATGTGGGCGGTCTGGCTGGCGTGCGACCGCAGCGCGTTCACCTTCCGGTCGAACTGGTCGGTGATGTCGACGTAGTGGTTCACCGCCGGGCCGCCGCTGAGCCACACCTCGCGGGCCGTCCACGCCTCCAGGCCCTCGTCGGCCAGCAGTTCCGGGAACGCGTACGGGTTGCGGGCGTCCGGGTACACCGCGTCGAGCGCCGCGGCGCCGACCGCCCGGTGGTCCGGGTGGCTCGGGTAGATCCGCTCGTAGTTGCGCTCCGGGCTCGGCATCAGCACCCGGTCCGGCCGCACCTGCCGGATCACGCGGGCGAGGTCGCGGCGCAGGTCCAGCGTCGCCTCGACCCGGCCGTCCGGGTAGCCGAGGAACCGGACGTCGGTGACGCCGACGCACTTGGCCGCGGCGCGCTGCTCCTCGCGGCGCAGCGACGCCATCTCCTCCCGGGTGACGCCGTCGTCGAAACCGCCCGCGTCGCCGTCGGTGACCATCAGGTAGACGACCTCGATGCCCTGGTCCGTCCAGCCCGCCACCGACCCGGCGCAGCCGAAGTCGACGTCGTCCGGATGCGCCATCACGGCGAGGATCCGCTGCAGTCCGCTGTCGTCCAGAACGTTGGTCACGGATTCAACAATAAAGTCTGCGGCCGGATACGGGCACACCCAAGATCGGCCATTTCCCGAAGGCCCGGCGGGCCGCGCCGGGGGTCTCACGGGCGGTCCCGGGCGGCGGTGTCATGGGGGTGCCGCGGCGGTGTCAGGGCGGGGGCGCCATCAGGGCCGGTCAGAGCGACAGCACCGCGGCGAGCAGCCGTTCCTGGAACGCCCGCACATCGCTGCCGACCGCGACCTTCACCGGGCGGCGGGTGTCGTCGGCGGGCAGGGACCGCGCGTCCCACACGGTCGTGCCGCGCGTCAGCTCGCCGCGCAGCTCCACCCGCACCGGCCGCTGCACGTACTCGCCGAGGCCGGGATCGACCGCCAGCATCGCGGCGAGCGCGTCGTGGATGACCGCCCCGCGGCGCCGCAGCGTCGGCGTGTAGGCGTCGGCGTAGAACTCCAGGATCCGGGTGGCGAACCGCGCGACGGGGGAGTCGTGCGCCGCGAGCCGGTCGAGCCAGCCGTCGTGGACGGCGGTCGGGTGGGTGGCGTCCAGCGGCACCAGCACGACCGGCCAGTCCGCCGCGAACACCAGGTCGGCGGCCTCCGGGTCGTGCCAGATGTTCGCCTCGGCGTGCGTGGTGATGTTCCCCGGGTGGCCGAACGCGCCGCCCATCACGACCACCTCGCGGATGAGCGACGGCAGCTCCTCGTCCAGCAGCAGCGCCGCGCCGAGGTTGGTCAGCGGGCCGGTGGCGAGCAGGGTCACCTCGCCGGGCCGCTCCCGCGCCGCCCGGACGATCCGCTCGGCGGCCGGTTCGGGGACCGGGCGCCCCGCCGGCTCGGGCAGGTTCGTGTCGCCGAGGCCGTCCCTGCCGTGCCAGTCGAGCGCGTAGTGGACGTCCTGCGCCATCGGGCGGCCGGCGCCGACCGCGACCGGCACGCCCTTCTCGCCCGCCTCCAGGCCGGCCGCCTCCAGCACGCGCAGCGTGTTCAGGGCCCCGGTCAGCGGGTCGATGTTGCCGTGCACCGTCCCGACCCCGGCCAGCTCCGCCTCGCCCGCCCGGACGAGGGAGGCGAGGTACAGCAGGGTCAGGGCGTCGTCGATGCCGGTGTCGCAGTCGAACAGGAGAACGGGAGCTTTCGTCACCCGTGCAACCTATGACGGAAGGGCCGTGCCGGGCATCCCCGAAAACCGGCGCACGAAGATCGTGGTTGGGCCTGGGAGGGGACGCCGTGCCGGGGTAGAGCTGAGACATGCGCAAACTCATCAACGATCCGGAGAACGTGGTCGCCGACGCGCTGCGCGGCCTCGCCGCCGCGCATCCGTCGCTGCGGGTCGATCCCGAGAACGGCACGGTCGTGCGGGCGGACGGGCCGCGGTCCGGCAGGGTCGCCCTGGTGTCGGGGGGCGGCTCCGGGCACGAGCCGCTGCACGCCGGGTTCGTCGGCCACGGCATGCTCGACGCGGCCTGCTGCGGGCAGGTGTTCACCTCGCCCGTCCCGGACCAGATCATCGCCGCGACGATGGCGGTGAACGGCGGCGCGGGCGTGCTCCACATCGTGAAGAACTACACCGGCGACGTCCTGAACTTCCGGATGGCCGCGGAGCTGGCCGAGGACGAGGACATCGAGGTCGAGTCGGTGATCGTCAACGACGACGTCGCCGTGGAGGACAGCCTCTACACCGCCGGGCGGCGCGGCACCGGTGCCACCCTGTTCGTGGAGAAGATCGCGGGGGCGCTCGCGGAGGAGGGCGCCGACCTCGCGTCCGTCGCCGCCGTCGCCCGCGAGGTCAACGAGCGGAGCCGCTCGTTCGGCGTCGCGCTGTCGCCCTGCACGGTCCCGGCCGCCGGGGAGCCGACGTTCCGGCTCGAAGAGGGCGAGATGGAGCTGGGGATCGGCATCCACGGCGAGCCCGGCCGCGAGCGCGTCCCGCTGGCGGACGCCGACGCGATCGTGGACGCCTCCCTCAGCGCGATCGACGCGGACATGCCGGTGTCCGGGTCCGAGCTGCTCGTGCTGGTGAACGGGATGGGCGGCACCCCGCTGATGGAGCAGTACATCGCCTACGCGGCGACGGCCCGCTGGCTGGAGGAGCACGGCGCCACGGTCGTCCGGCCGCTGGTCGGCCCGTACGTCACCAGCCTGGAGATGGCCGGCAGCATGATCAGCGTGTGCCGGCTGACGCCCGACCTGACCCGGCTCTGGGACGCGCCCGTCGAGACGCCCGCGCTGCGGTGGGGCCGGTGACCGCGCCGATGGAAGGACGGGCGGACGAGCACGCGGGCGGGGGACTGGACGGGCGGGGCGCCGCGGCGTGGATCCGCCGCGCCGCCGAGCTGGTCTCCGGCGACGCCGAGCGGCTGACCCGGCTCGACGCGGCCATCGGCGACGGCGACCACGGCCACAACCTGCACCGCGGGTTCACCGCGGCCGTCGCCGCCCTCCCCGATGACGAGCAGCTCGGCGAGACGCGGCCGGGCAAGGTGCTGATCACCGCCGGGCGGGCCATCGTGTCCAAGACCGGCGGCGCCTCCGGCCCCCTCTACGGCACCGCGCTGCGCCGCGCGGGCAAGGCGCTCGGCGACGCGTCCGAGGCGGACGCCGCCGCGGTCGGCGCCGCGCTGAAGGCCGCCCTGGAGGGCGTCCAGGAGCTGGGGCAGGCGAACGAGGGCGACAAGACCATGATCGACGCGCTGGCCCCGGCGGCCGCCGCCTTCGCGGCCGCGCTCGCGGACGGCGCCGACCTCGCCGGCTCCGCCCGCGCCGCCGCCGACGCCGCCGACGCGGGCGCCGCCGCGACGGTCCCGATGCAGGCCCGCAAGGGCCGCGCGAGCTACCTCGGCCCGCGCAGCGCCGGCCACCTGGACCCCGGCGCCTCGTCCACCGCGCTCGTCCTGCGCGCCCTCGCCGACGTCACCGGAGGGGAGTGAACCCGTGGTCGGAATAGTGATCATCTCGCACAGCCGGACGCTCGCCGAGGGCGTCGCGGAGGTCGCCCGCGCCATGGGCGTCGGGAAGGCCGTCGTCGAGCCCGCCGGCGGCGACTCCGAGGGCGGCCTCGGCACCAGCATCGACCTCGTCGAGGACGCCGTGCAGCGCGCCGACGGCGGCGACGGCGTGCTGCTGCTCGCCGACATCGGCAGCTCCGTCCTCACCGCCAAGATGCTCATCGAGGACGCCGAGGGCGAGGGCGTCCTGCTCGCCGACGCGCCGCTGGTCGAGGGCGCGGTCGCCGCCGCGTCCATGGCCGCGACGGGCGCCGACCTCCCCACCGTCCACCTGGCCGCCGAGTCCGCCCGCGAGCACCGCAAGACCTGATCAGCCGGGCCCGCCGCCCCCCGGCCCTCCGCGCGCAGGCCCGCCGAGCCCCGGCTCGTCGAGCAGGACGCCGATCGGGGACGGCTCGGACGGGTCGCCGCGCACCTCGTAGACGCGGGGCGCGGCGGCGCCGTCCGGGTCGTCCACCGTCACCCGGTACCCGGGCAGGTCCGCCCCGATCTCCCCGGCGCCGCCGCGGGCGTGCGCGGCGGCGAGCGCGTCGACCGCCCGCCGCACCCGCTCCGCCCGCCCGGCGGGGAGGCCGGACACGTCGTACCGCGCGACCACCACCGCGCGGCCGGTGAAGCCGCCGGTGCTCTCGACCGTCACGCGCATCGCCGTCCGGCCTCCCTCGCCGTGTCCCCGCTCCTCACCCGCCGAGCATCCTCACCCGCCGAGCACCCTCACTTGCTGAACGCGCGGCGCAGCTCGTCGAGCTCGTCGCGGAGGATGTCGTCGTCGTCCAGCGGGCCGCGTTTCGCCAGCCGCTCCGGCGCGACGACCCGGTACTCGGGCATCTGCATCGTCCCGCAGCACAGCGACCGGTCCTGCTCGGCCCGCAGGCTCGCCGAGTGCTCGTCGTGCGGCTCGACCTCCGTGACGTCCTGCCCGTCGCCGGTGTAGCCGGGGTCGGTCATCCGCATCTCGCCGCTCATCAGGTCGCGCAGCGGGGTCGCCGCCGTGGTGATCTCGCGGACCGCGAACCGGTTGCGGATGAACGTCCGGTAGATCGCCGGGTCGCCGCGGCCCGCCGAGATCTGCAGCATCTGGTTCGCGACGTCCACGTATCGCGCGCCCGTCGCCGGGGCCGCCATGATCGCGTCGAACAGCAGCTTGCAGAGCGCCTGCGCGACCTCCATCAGCACGATCGACGGGTCCTTGGTGCGGCGCTGCCGGGCCGTCTCGAACAGGTACACGTCCGCCAGGACGTCGTAGATCGCGCCGGTGAACACCTGCGAGATCGCATGCACCTCGTTGCCGACCTCGCTGAGCTTGAGGTCGTTGTCGGCGTTGCGCAGCCCGGCGGGCATGCCGAG
The DNA here is from genome assembly GCF_014706005.1 of Actinomadura sp. RB99. Classification (NCBI taxonomy): domain Bacteria; kingdom Bacillati; phylum Actinomycetota; class Actinomycetes; order Streptosporangiales; family Thermomonosporaceae; genus Actinomadura; species Actinomadura sp. RB99. Next base: position 66,484 of record NZ_JABMCA010000046.1, read on the forward strand.
GGCCTTGCCGAACTCCTCCGCGAGCTCCGGCAGGAACGACTTGTCGTGCAGGTTCGCCTTGGTGAGCGCGACGAACGCCTCGGCCTGGTCGGGCTGCGCCAGCGCCAGGAAGATCGCGGTGAGGTCGCCGAACGACTCGTGCAGGCCGCCGGTCTGCGGTGGGTTGCCCGCCGACAGCCAGCCGGGCTTCAGCCCGTCCAGCACGGAGTGCCCGGTCTCGTGCGACACGATGTCGAGCGATCGGCACGTGTACAGGACGCTGGACGGCGGCTGCCCCTGCGGTGTGAAGAACAGGAACTTCAGGGCCTTGGCCGTCCGGCTGTAGAACGCGTTGGCGCCCTCCCCGGCGTGCGGGAACACCGTGATGGGGTCGGTGTTGCCGCCGACGTTCCACGCGAAGGGAAGGGGATTGCCGCCGTTGTGCCGCTCGTACATCGCGATCGTCTCGCGGACGACCGCGAACGTGTGCGCGCAGTCGAACTGCGGCGAGTTGGGGGTGAAAACGAAGTCGCCGTTGGCGTTGCGGGCGACCGGGGTGGTGCCCGCCAGGTCCGTCCTGGCGCGGGCGTCGGCCGGGCCGTTCAGCACGACCGACGGCACGAACGTGAGCCGGACGCCGAGGCCGGTGACCGAGGGGTCCTGCTTGTAGACGAGGAAGCGGTGCCCGGTCTCGACCGGGACCGGGATCGGCACCGGACGCGGCGCCGGGACGGGGGCGGCGGCCGCCCCCTCGACACGGAACCGCGGCGCCATCCGGCCCGTGAGGGCCTCGGGGACCTCCGCGCCCCGGCGTCCGCTCTGCTGGATCTGCTGTTCTTCCTGGTGGATCGTCATTGAAGCCACCTTTCGTCACCGTGCGCGAGCCCCCGATGGCCCTACGCGGCCGCGGACGGCCGTGCGGCACCCCCGGCGGGAGCTGGCGGGAGTGCCGGCGGTGCCTCGTTATCCGGGACCGCCCGCGCGGCCTACGCTCCGCCGCCCACAAGGTCGAGTCAACCCGGAAAGGCCGCCGGTGGAGGCCATGTCCTCATCCGGACCGGCGGGCCCCGGAGGCGGCCGGCGACCCGCGCGCGGCGGCGAGGCCGCCGAAAACGTCGGCGCGGCGCCGTACACTCGCACGTGATGTCGAAGACCGAAGCTCACCCCTTGCTCGACGGCCTGAACGAGCAGCAGCGCGCCGCCGTCGTGCACTCCGGCGGCCCCCTGCTGATCGTCGCGGGCGCCGGGTCGGGGAAGACCCGCGTGCTCACCCACCGCATCGCCCACCTGCTGAGCGAGCGGGACGCGCACCCCGGCCAGATCCTCGCGATCACCTTCACCAACAAGGCCGCCGCCGAGATGAAGGAGCGCGTCGACGCCCTCGTCGGGCCGCGGTCGCGGGCCATGTGGGTGATGACGTTCCACTCCGCCTGCGTGCGGATCCTGCGCCGGGAGGCCAAGCGGCTCGGCTTCCCCACGAGCTTCTCGATCTACGACCAGGCCGACGCGCAGCGCCTGATGGCGCTGGTCTGCCGCGAGCTGGACCTCGATCCCAAGCGGTACCCGCCGAAGTCGTTCAGCGCCCAGGTGTCGAACCTGAAGAACGAGCTGATCGACTACGAGACGTTCAAGAACCGCGCGTCCACGCACATGGAGCAGACGCTCGCCGAGGCGTACGAGATGTACCAGGCGCGGCTGCAGCAGGCCGGCGCGATGGACTTCGACGACCTGATCATGATGACGGTCAACCTGCTGCAGGTGTTCCCGGAGGCCGCCGAGCACTACCGGCGCCGGTTCCGGCACGTCCTCGTCGACGAGTACCAGGACACCAACCACGCGCAGTACGAGCTGGTCCGCGAGCTGACCGCGCCGGTCGAGGGGGTCGGCGCCGCCGAGCTGTGCGTCGTCGGCGACGCCGACCAGTCGATCTACGCGTTCCGCGGCGCGACGATCCGCAACATCCTGGAGTTCGAGCGCGACTACCCCGACGCGACGACGATCCTGCTGGAGCAGAACTACCGCTCCACGCAGACGATCCTGTCGGCGGCGAACGCGGTCATCGAGCGCAACGCCGACCGCAAGCCGAAGCGGCTCTGGTCCGACCAGGGCGAGGGCCACAAGATCACCGGCTATGTGGCCGACAACGAGCACGACGAGGCCGCGTTCGTCGCGCACGAGGTCGACCGGCTCACCGACGCCGGCGACGCCCGCCCCGGCGACGTCGCGGTGTTCTACCGCACCAACGCGCAGTCGCGCGTGTTCGAGGAAGTGTTCATCCGCGTCGGGCTGCCCTACAAGGTCGTCGGCGGCGTCCGCTTCTACGAGCGCAAGGAGATCCGCGACCTCCTCGCCTACCTGCGCGTCCTCGCCAACCCCGAGGACACCGTCTCGCTGCGCCGCATCCTGAACGTGCCGAAGCGCGGCATCGGCGACCGCGCGGAGGCGTGCGTCGAGGCGTACGCGTCCCGCGAGCGCGTCTCGTTCTGGCAGGCGCTGCGCGTCCCCGAGGACGTCCCGGGGATGGCGACCCGGTCGATCAACGCGGTCCGCGAGTTCGTCCTGCTGCTGGACGAGCTGGGCGCCGCCGCCGCGTCGCTCACCCCGGCCGACCTGGTCGTCCGGATCCTCGACAAGTCCGGCTACCTCGCCGAGCTCCAGGCCTCCAAGGACCCGCAGGACGAGACCCGCGTGGAGAACCTCCGCGAACTGGAGGCCGTCGCCCGCGAGTTCGAGGAGCGCCTCGACGGCGAGTCCGCCGAGGGGCGGCTGCCCGACTTCCTGGAGCAGGTGGCGCTGGTCGCCGACGCCGACTCGATCCCCGGCGGCGCGAAGGGCGGGCCGGTCCCGCCGGGCGAGCAGCCCGAGGAGACCGACCAGGGCGTCGTCACGCTGATGACCCTGCACACCGCGAAGGGCCTGGAGTTCCCCGTGGTGTTCCTCACCGGCATGGAGGACGGGGTCTTCCCGCACCTGCGCGCCATGAGCAACCCCAAGGAGCTCGAAGAGGAGCGCCGCCTCGCCTACGTCGGCATCACGCGCGCGCGGCAGCGGCTCTACCTGTCCCGCGCGACGATGCGCAGTTCGTGGGGCGCGCCGCAGGTCAACCCGCCGTCCCGGTTCCTCGGCGAGGTCCCCGGCACCCTGATCGACTGGGAGCGGGAGGCGTCGTCCGCGTCGTCGTCGGCGATGTCGCGGATGGCGGCCCGGCCCGGCGTGAAGTCGCCGGGCAACCGGGAGGTCCCGGCGCTGGCGCCGGGCGACAAGGTCACGCACGACTCGTTCGGCCTCGGCACGGTCGTGTCCGTGGACGGGGCCGGCGACAAGGCCGCCGCCAGCGTCGACTTCGGCGGCGAGTACGGCGTCAAGCGCCTCGTCCTGCGGTTCGCGCCGGTGGAGAAGCTCTGACCGCACCGGCGCGCTTGAGGGTGCGCAGGACGGGCGCGGTCTCCAGGGTCCGGACGCCGTCCAGGGCGCCCAGCTCGCGGGTGAGGTAGCGGTGCAGGTCGGCGGGGCCGTCGCAGAGCGCCTGCGCCAGCAGGTTCGTGGGGCCGGTGGTCGCGGCGACGACGGCGAGTTCGTCGTGCCCCGCGAGGGCGGTGGCGACGTCGTCGAGCCGTCCCGGGTCGACCGACATCCAGATGAGCGTCTGCGCGGTGCCGCCGAGCAGGGTGGAGTCGACCTCGACGTCGAAGAACAGCGTGCCGCTCGCGCGCAGGCCGGCCAGGCGGCGCGCGGCCGTCGCCTGTGACCAGCCGGTCGCGGCGGCGAGGTCGGTGTGCGCGGCGCGGCCGTCGTGCCGCAGGACGTCCAGCAGCGCGCGGTCCGCGGCGGTCAGCGGGCGCGGGTCCGCGGCGGCGGAGGCGGGCGGCCGCAGCCGCTCCTCCTGCTCGGGGGTCAGCGCGCGGGTGATGCCGCGCCAGGCGGTCGGTCCGCCGAGGTAGGTGTGCAGCAGGCAGTGCGCCGACACGGCGGTGATGCCCGCGCGGCGCGGCACGTCGTGCAGCAGCATCGCGTGCGGGGCGCCCGCGCCGTCCGTGCCCCCGGCGCCGTCCGGGACGTGCACGATCGCGAAGATCTCCGTCCCGCCGGACGTCAGCTTCACCCAGGACGTGTCGGGCCGCGCGGCGAGCGAGTGCGCGAGGGCCTGGGTGGCGGCCGGAGTGCAGGTCAGCCGGACCGTCCAGTGCGTCTCGGGGCCGGTGTCGCGGTCCAGGACGCCGACGACGCGCAGGCCCGCCTCGGTGCGCAGCCGCCGGTAGCGGCGGGCCACGGTCTGCGTGGAGACGCCGCAGACGTCGGCGATGCGGCTGAACGGGGCGCGCCCGTCGATGTGCAGCGCGTGGATGACGGCGCGGTCCAGCTCGTCCAGCATCATGATCCCTCATTTCGGCCGCTCGGATGGAAGATATCCGCCATCTGGGCGCTGTGGTTGGAATATACTGCGGTCTCCCTTCGAGGCTGGGGCACGGAACCGAAAGGAGACGTGCCATGCGGGTGCGGGAGGAGACACGGGCCGCGACCGTCCACCGGTGGCGGTGGGCGGCCCTGGCCACGCTGCTGGCGGCCGAGGCGATGAACCTGCTGGACGCGACGATCGTGCAGGTCGCGGCGCCGGTGGTCCGGCGGGACCTCGGCGGCGGCGAGTCCGGGATCCAGTGGTTCAGCGCGGCCTACACGCTGCCGTTCGCGGTGCTGCTGATCACCGGCGGGCGGCTCGGCGACATCGCCGGGCGGCGGCGGGTGTTCGCGCTCGGGGTCGCCGGTTTCGCGGTCGCGTCGGCGTGCTGCGCGGCGGCGCCGTCGGCGGGCGCGCTGATCGCGGCGCGGGCGGTGCAGGGCGCCGCGGCGGCGCTGATCATCCCGCAGACGATTGGGCTGATCCGCGCGATGTTCGACGGGCCGGAGACGGCGAAGGCGTTCGGGAGCATCGGCCCGGTGATGGGGCTGTCGGCGATCTGCGGGCCGGTGCTCGGGGCGGTCCTCACCCACGCGGTGTCGTGGCGCGCGGCGTTCCTGGTGAACCTGCCCCTCGCCGCCGGGGTGCTCGCGACCGTGCCGTTGCTGCCGGAGGACCGCGCGCAGCACCGGCCCCGGCTGGACGCCGCGGGCACGGCGCTCGCCACCGCCGGCGCGGCGATGATCGTGTACCCGCTGATCCAGGGCGATTCGGCCGGCCGGCCGGCGTGGACGTGGGCGGTGCTCGCCGGCGGCGCCCTGCTGCTCGCCGTGTTCGCCCTGCACCAGCGCCGGGCCGCCGCTCCGCTCGTCGAGCCGAGCCTGTTCTCGGGCCGGGGCTTCCCGGCCGCGCTCGCGACCTCGGCGCTGTTCTTCGCGGTCATGAACGGGCTGATGGTCGTGGTCGTCCTGCAGATCCAGCTGGGCCTCGGGCAGGACGTGCTGACCGCCGGGCTCACGCTGCTGCCCTGGTCGGCCGCGATGGCCGCCGCGTCCTGGCTCGCCGGGACCCGGCTCGTCCCGCGCTTCGGACCGCGGGTGATGGTCGCCGGGCTCGCGGTCATGCTGGCCGGGGTCTGCGCGGCGATCCCCGTCTACCGCGCCTACCCGGACGGCTACCCATGGCCGCTGCTCGGCGCGCTGGCCCTGGCCGGGACAGGGAACGGGCTGTTCACGGTCCCGTTCTTCACGGCGGCGCTGGCGCGGGTCCGGCCGCACGAGACGGGGTCCGCGGCGGGGCTGCTCAACGCCGTCCAGCAGTTCGGCGGGACGCTCGGCATCGCCGTTCTCGGCACCGCGTTCTTCCGCGCGCTGCCGCACGGACCGGCGTCGGCGGCCCAGGTCGCGTTCGGGCTGGCCGCCGCGCTGCTGGCGGTGGCGGCGGGCACCGCCGCTGTCATGGGTCGATGGCGTCCGCGCAGGTCTTCACGTAGATCAGCCGGCTGATCCCGGCCGCCGCCGCGAACGCCACGACCAGCCCCACCCAGATCAGCTCCCGCTGGGTCAGTTTGCCCACCGTGACGGCGAACGGGAGCGTCGCGAAGGCGAGGGCGATGGTCACGCCGGACCACTGGACGCCGTACCTGCCGTACTTGTGCGTGTTCGTCCACACCCGCCGGCCCTCGGGCGTCCGCGTGCTGTTCTTCGCGAGGCCGATGAGGAACATCGTCGCCGCGGCGAGGAGCTCGGCGACCAGGATGCCGGCGGCTGGCGGCATGAGGACGTCCTCGGCCCCCAGCGCCGTGCCCACGGCGGCGCCCAGCACGGCGCCGCCGACCAGGCCGACGAGCGGCAGGACGGAGCCGGTCCATCCGTAGCCGGTGGTCTTCACACGTCCCATGCGTCCTCCCGATCGTCGCCGATCCCGTCGATCATGCTGACCGCCCGTCACGTTCGAGTCACGACGGGTCCCGCCGGTTCCCGCCGGTTTCCCGCACGCCTGTCAGGGGGCGCCGGTCAGCGGGTCAGCGCGTCGAGCCAGGCGTCGAGCATCCGGGCCTGCCGCTCGGGCGGGTACCGCTCGGTGTCGAAGAGGGCGTGCACGACGAGGCCGTGCGCGAACGCGGCCGCGGCGGCGGTGACGTCGTCCACGTCGGACGAGGCGGGCAGCTCGCCGCGCTCGACGGCGGCGGCGACGTGGACGCGCAGCCGCGCCCGCCACCCGCGGTACCGCCGCATCTCGCGCTCGCGCAGCTCGGGGTCGGCGAGCGAGCCGTCCCACGAGCCGACCCACACGCGGTTCATCACCGCGGCCTCCGGCGTCAGCGGCAGGACGTCCAGCAGCGCGGCGCGCAGGCTCGCGAGGCCCCGGGTCTCCGCGCCGCGCAGGGACCGGCTCGCGGTCCGCTCGTCGGCGACGTCGAGGGCGTAGGAGACCAGCGCCTTCTTGTTCGGGAAGTAGTGCGTGAGCAGGCCGGTCGAGGCGCCCATCGCGGCGGCGACGGCGCGCAGCGTCAGCCCGCCGAAGCCGCGGTCGGCGAGGACCCGCCAGACGGCCTCGGAGACGTCGCGGCGGCGGGCGTCGTGATCACCTCGGGCGGGCATGTCCCGTAGGATACATAACAAACGTTCGGTACGTACCCCCCGGGAGGTCCTCCATGTTCGCCGTCACCCTGGCCGACGACGCCGAGCTCCGTCCGCTGGAGCCGTGGCAGGCGGCCGAGTTCGCCGCGCACGCCGAGCGCGTGCGGACCGACGTCATCGAGTACATCCCGTGGGCGCACACCGTCGTCGACGAGGCGACCGCGCGGAAGTTCTTGCAGGACTACGCGGAGAAGCAGGCCAGGGACGAGGGCCGCGTCTACGGCATCTGGGTGAACGGCGTGCTGGAGGGCGGGACCGTCTTCCGGACGTTCGACGCCCCGCGCGGCGTCTGCGAGGCCGGGGTCTGGCTCGGCGCGGGCGCCCGGGGCCGCGGCCTGGTCACCACCGCGGTCCGGCACATGATCGACTGGGCGTTCGGGGTGCGCGGGATGGCCCGGGTGGAGTGGATCTGCGACCCGCGCAACACCGCCAGCGCGGCGGTGGCGAAGCGGCTCGGGATGACCTGCGAGGGCGTCCTGCGGGACGCGTACCTGCTGGCCGGCGAGCGCCGCGACGAGCAGATCTGGGCGGTCCTCGCGCGGGAGTGGGCGGCCTGACGGCCGGGCGGGGCATCCCGGGGCGTTATGGTCATACTCTTAACACCCCTTACCCCCGGGAGCCCCCGTGCACGCCGAGCAGGTGCCCGTCATGCTGGCCGCCGCCACCTCGGCCGGCTGGGTCGACGCGGTCGTGGGAGGCGGCGGGCTGATCCAGCTGCCCGCGCTGCTGCTCCTCAACCCCGGACAGCCCGTCGCGACCGCGCTCGCCACCAACAAGCTCGGCTCCATCGCCGGCACCGCCTCGGCCGCCGTCGCCTACGCCCGCAAGGCCAAGCCGGACGTCCGGGTCGCGGGCCCGGCCGCGGCCCTCGCGGTGTGCTGCGCCGCCGGCGGCGCGCTGTGCGCCGCGGCGATCTCGTCCGACGTGCTCAAGCCGGTGATCATGGTGGTGCTGCTCGCCGTCGCCGCGCTCGTCGTGCTGAAGCCGGACCTCGGCCGCGCCCCCCGGCTCGTCCTGCGGACCCGGCGCCGGACGGCCCTCGCGATCGTCGTGCCCGGCGTCGCGATCGCCTTCTACGACGGGCTCGTCGGCCCCGGGACCGGGACGTTCCTCGTCATCGCGTTCACGGCGCTGCTCGGCCTGGACTTCGTCGACGCGTCCGCCACCTCGAAGATCATCAACGCGGGCACCAACCTCGGCGCGCTCGCCGTGTTCGCCGCCCAGGGGCACGTGCTGTGGGCGATCGGGCTCGGCATGGCCGTCTGCAACGCCGCCGGCGCGCAGCTCGGCGCCCGCATGGCGATCAGCCGCGGCACCGGGTTCGTCCGGGTCGTGCTGCTGTGCGTCGTCGCCGCGCTCGTGCTCAAGATGGGCTACGAGCAGTTCACCTGAGCGGGGTCCCGGGGTCAGGACGCGGGCGGGACCGGCAGCGGCTCGCGCAGGGCCGCCAGCGTCAGCAGCACCAGCGAGTCCGTCCAGCCCAGCGGCGCCACGCCCGCCTGGCGGCCCGTCGGGCCCACCTTCTCCGGCAGCGCGCCCAGCGACGTCCGGTGCGCCGACAGCCAGCCGAGGCGCGCGAGCGCCTCGGCCGTCCGGCCGCCCGCCGCGGCCGACAGCCCGAACAGCGCGGTCTCCGGCGTCCACGCGACGTCCGGCGTCCCGGACCAGCTCTCGCCCGGCAGCACGCCCCCGTTCGGCAGCGCCTGCGCGCGCTCGGCGGAAGCGATCGCCCCGGTCACGGCCTGGTCCGCCGGCGCGAACGGAGGTGCGATGAACGTCACGGACGTGTCCATCAGCCCGTCCTGCACGGGTGAGCGCGGGTACCCGTAGGGCGCGAACTGCCGGTCCAGCGCGTCCGACACCCGGTGCGCCGCCGCCCGCCACTGCGCCGCCCTGGCCCCGTCGCCGTAGCCCTGCGCGAGGACCGCCGCCGCCCGCAGGCCCGCCAGCACCGGCCCGACCACCCCGAGCGTCGGGCGCCGCGGGTCCTGCTCGCGGCCGTGATCGCGTTCCCAGTAGTCGGACGACGGGGGCGGCAGGCCCTCCGCGTCCAGCGACCCGGCCAGATGGTCGGCGGCGCGCCGCACCATCGGCCACAGGTCCGGGAGGTCGTCGGCGCCGGGGTTCTCCGTCCGGTACAGCCAGCTCGCCCACAGCACCCAGCCGAGCGAGTCGAGCTGCGGCGGCCGCCCGTCCGTCACGGCCGTCCCGTCGGCGTTGTACCGGGCGGCCCAAAGCCCGTTGTCGGTCTGGACCCGTCCCAGGAAGCGCAGGACGCGGCGCGCCTCCGACGGATGGCCCGTCACGGTGAACGCGGCGGCGGCGAAGGCGGAGTCGCGCGGCCACGAGTACCGCCACGCCCCGTACCAGGACGCCAGGGACGCGCCGTTGGGCGGCGTCAGCAGCCGCAGGTCCAGCAGCGCGCGCGCCGCCATGTCGCGGAAGCCGGAGTCCGCCGGGCCCTCCGGGACGGTTCCGGACGCCAGCCACGCGCTCTCGGACCGCACCGCCTGCGCCACCCGCGGATCGTCCGCCGCGACCGTGACCGGCGCCTCCTCACCCGACGGGACGAGCAGCACCCGCCCGTTCGCGAGCCGCACGGCCGAGCTGTCGGGCAGGTACGCGGCGCCGTCGGCGTCGTCCGGATCGAGCGGGACGCCCGCGAACGGCCACCCGCCGCCGCCCACCAGGCCCGGGCTCGCCCAGCCCGGCGCCGACGGCTCCGGCACGTTCGCCCCGGCCACGGCGACGAGCGCGGCGTCATGTGCCTCGACGACGAGGGCGTCTGGCAGTCGTGGCTGCACGCGGAGCCGTACGCGGCGGCTGCGCGGTCCACGCACATCTCCCAGCAGCCGGCGCTGCTGCAGGACCGGACCGTG